>CAYSBF010000056.1:0-16900 GCA_964429025.1 uncultured Pelagibacterium sp. | reverse complement strand
GGTAACTTCCTCGTAGTACTTACGAACGCGGCCTTCGACCATCTTCTCGATGTTGTTGTCGGGCTTGCCTGATGCCTTGGCCTGCTCGATGAACACCGAGCGCTCACGCTCAACCGCAGCCGGATCGAGATCGTCTGCAGAAAGCGAAAGCGGGTTCGTCGCAGCAATGTGCATCGCAATCTGCTTACCGAGTGCAGCAAGAACAGCTTTGTCACCGGTGGACTCAAGACCAACCAGAATACCGATGCGGCCGAGACCTTCGGTGATTGCCGAGTGCACATAGGAGCCGACAACGCCATTGGCGACTTCGAGCACGGCTGCGCGACGCAGCGTCATGTTCTCGCCGATCTTAGCGATAGCTTCGGTGAGTTCTTCAGAAACCGTACGGCCGCTGCCGGGATACTGTGCAGCAGCCAGCGCTTCCACGTCGCCATTCACGCCAAGCGCAAGCTTTGCAGTGTTAGCAACAATGCCCTGGAACTGCTCGTTGCGTGCAACGAAGTCGGTTTCAGAGTTGATTTCAACGATAGCGGCGCGATTTCCTTCGGTAGCGATACCGACGAGACCTTCAGCAGCAACGCGATCAGCCTTCTTGGCAGCCTTTGCGAGACCCTTCGAACGCAGCCAGTCAACCGCGGCTTCGATGTCGCCATTGGTCTCGGTCAGCGCCTTTTTACAGTCCATCATGCCCACGCCGGTCATTTCGCGGAGCGTTTTTACGTCTGCAGCACTAATAGACATCCTGATTACCTCTTTATCCGCCGCAAGGCCCACGCTGCGCGCGGACCTCCGGCCCCATATTCGTCAGTTGCGTGTCGGTCCTGTGACGGACGTTACGCCTGTGCGGGTTCGCCTTCGGCAGCAGGCGCTTCGGCGACGGGCTCGTCAGCAGCCAGGGCAGGCTCTTCGAGCACTTCGGACGAAGCGCCGAGGTCGCGGCCCATGGCCGAGGACGAGCGCGAGATGCCGTCGATGGCGGCCTTGGACACGAGCGAGAGATAGAGCTCGAGTGCACGGGCAGCGTCGTCATTGCCGGGGATCGGGAAGTCGACCACGTCCGGATCGCAATTGGTATCAACGATCGCAACGACCGGGATGCCAAGGCGGCGCGCTTCCTTGATCGCATTCGCTTCCTTGTTGGTGTCGATCACGAACAGCAGGTTGGGGACGTTGCCCATATCCTTGATGCCGCCCAGGTCACGCTCGAGGCGTTCCTGCTCGCGGCTGCGCTGGAGGCGTTCACGCTTGGTGAGGCCGGTCGCGCCCTCGGCTTCGAGAGCTTCGAGCTCGCGCAGGCGGGAGATCGAGTTGGAAATCGTCTGCCAGTTGGTCAGCATGCCACCGAGCCAGCGCGAATTGACATAGTACTGTGCGCTCTGGCGGGCAGCTTCAGCAACGAGCGGAGCCGCCTGACGCTTGGTCCCGACGAACAGCACGCGACCGCCCTCGGCTACCGTGTCGGAAATCAGCTGCAGCGCACGGTAAAGCGCGGGCACTGTCTGGCTCAGGTCGATGATGTGAATATCGTTGCGAACGCCGAAGATGTAGCGTTCCATCTTGGGGTTCCAGCGGTGCTTCTGGTGGCCGAAGTGGACACCGGCTTCGAGAAGCTGGCGCATGGAGAAATCTGGCAATGCCATTGCGTATTCCTTTCCGGTTATGCCTCTGCAAAGGAATGTGAAGCGGGTTATCCCGCCACCGGATTGGCCGCGTGCGGTCACGAGCCAGCCTTTGCATGTGGATTTAATGGTGCGGCCTATACATGACGCCCGCCGACAAGGCAAGCCTGGCTAGTTGAGCCGGACGTCGACCACGCCGTTGATCGCCTTGAGGCCACCTGCCAGCTGCGGGCTCAAGCGGAACTGACCGGGAAGTTCGATTTCATATTCCCGCTCGCCCTGGTCGCGCAGCAGAACGAGGCTGACCACCCCTTCCCCACCTGGCTTAAGCTGGGTCTTGATCGGGCCGAGGCAGGATTCGCTTCCAGCAAATATGGTCAAGCGGCGGCCGAGCTTTTCGACCGAAGTCTCGATGGCCTCAGCTTTGAGCAAACGCAACCTGACGCCGTCGGCCCTCGACGCATCTGCACCGACTTCGATGACGACGGACTTCCCTGGCTCAAGCAGATGGCCATAGTCGGAAATCTGTTCGGAGAAGGCGATGCACTCGTAAGACCCGCTCGGGTCGGACAGCATCATGATGGTCATGGTCGACCCCTTGCGGGTCTTGCGGTCCTGACGTGAGATGACGGTACCGGCAAGGCGTCCGGCGACAGCACCGTTTTGGGCAGCCCGCTCGAAGGTCGTCCATTGCTGAACGCGGAGCCTCTCGAAAAGCTCGAAATAATCGTCGAGCGGATGAGCCGACAGGTAGAAGCCAATCGCAGCGTGCTCGCGCGCCAGACGTTCGGTGAGGCTCCAGGGCTCGACATGTTCGGGCAGCACGATGGCGTCCGGCTGGCTGGCGGCGAACATATCCTCGATACCATCGGCGCGGCCGGACGTCTCGCGCTGTGCCGTGCTTATTATGGCATCGACAACCGCAATGACCTGCTCACGGCGCTTGACGAGACTATCGAATGCCCCGGCATTGATCAGCGTTTCCAGCGTCCGCTTGTTGATGATCTTGGGATCGATGCGGCGTGCAAAATCGGACAGGTCGTTGAAGGGCTCGTCACCCCGCACTTCAACGATATGTTCGGCCACCTGCCGGCCCACGCCTTTGACCGCACAGAGCGAATAGTGGATCCTGTTCTCGCGCACTGAGAAATTGACGTCGGAGCGGTTGACGCAGGGTGGCACGACTTCAATGCCCTTTTTCTCAGCCTCGCGCCGGAAGTCGGCAAGCTTGTCGGTCTGCCCCATGTCGAGGGTCATCGAGGCGGCATAGAATTCGTGCGGATAGTGAGTTTTGAGCCATGCCGTCTGATAGGAGACCCAGGCATAGGCTGCGGCGTGGCTCTTGTTGAAGCCATAATTGGCGAACTTCGCCAGCAGGTCGAAGATGTTGTCGGCCAGCGCTTCCGAGAGGCCGTTCCTCAGCGCGCCCTCGCGGAAACGCACACGCTGCTGATCCATCTCCGCCTTGATCTTCTTGCCCATCGCGCGGCGCAACATGTCCGCTTCGCCAAGCGAATAGCCCGAAAGGAGCTGGGCGATCTGCATCACCTGCTCCTGATAGACGATGATGCCGTAGGTTTCATCGAGCACGGCAGACAGCGACGGGTGAGGATACTCAACCTTCTCCTTGCCGTGCTTTCTGTTGATGAAGCTCGGGATGTTATCCATCGGACCTGGCCGATAGAGCGCGTTCATCGCGATCAGGTCTTCAATACGATCCGGCACAAGCTCGACAAGCGCGCGGCGCATGCCGGGACTTTCAAACTGGAAGATGCCATAAGTGTCGCCGTCCGCGTAAAGCTTGTAAGTCGGCGCGTCATCGAGCGGGATGGCGTCGATGTCGATCTCTGTGCCCTTCTGTCTGACCATATCGACGGCGTAACGAATCGTGGTCAGGGTCTTTAGGCCAAGGAAATCGAACTTAACCAACCCGGCAGGTTCCACCCATTTGAGGTTGTATTGGGTGACCGGCATATCCGACCGCGGGTCGCGGTAAAGCGGCAAAAGCTGATTTAGCGGCCGATCGCCAATGACGATGCCGGCGGCATGGGTCGAGGCGTGGCGGTAGAGCCCTTCGAGCTTGCCCGCAATGCGCAGCAATTCGGCGACCGTTTCGTCTTCGTCGCGCATCATCTGCAGGCGCGGCTCGTCATTGATCGCCTGGGCGAGCGTTACCGGATTGGCCGGGTTGTTGGGGACGAGCTTGCAGATACGATCTACCTGCCCATAAGGCATCTGGAGCACACGGCCGACGTCGCGCAGCGCGGCGCGAGGCTGCAATGTTCCGAAGGTGATAATCTGAGCAACCTGATCGGCGCCATACTTCTTCTGGACGTAGTCGATGACCTCCTCGCGCCGTTCCTGGCAGAAGTCGATGTCGAAGTCCGGCATCGACACGCGCTCGGGATTGAGGAAACGCTCGAACAGCAGATTGTATCGAAGCGGGTCGAGATCGGTGATGGTCAGCGCGTAGGCGACCAGGGAACCTGCACCCGAGCCGCGACCTGGGCCAACCGGAATATCATGGGCCTTTGCCCACTTGATAAAGTCGGCAACGATAAGGAAATAGCCGGGAAACTTCATGTCCCGGATGACCTTTAGCTCGAACGCCAGGCGCTCGTGGTACTGCTCGATAGTTGTATCGGGCGCGGTACCAAAATGCTGCAGACGGGCCTGGAGGCCCTCTTCCGCCTGCCGGGTCAACTCGTCCGCCTCTGCCGCAACTGCGTCGGCTTCACTCTGGCCGGGTGCTGCCGCGAACTTGGGAAGAATCGGATCGTGCGTTCGTGGCCGGTAACTCACGCGGCGGGCGATCTCGACCGTGTTCTCGACAGCCTCAGGAAGATCGGAGAACAATGCAACCATTTCTGCCCGGGTCTTGAACCAGTGTTGGTCCGAAAGCCGCCGCCGTTCCGTCTGGGCAACCACTGACCCCGCAGCGATCGCGAGCAGCGCGTCGTGGGAGTCAAAGTCGTCCTGCGCCGGGAAATAGGGCTCGTTCGTCGCGACGAGCGGCAGGTCGTGACGATAGGCCAGATCGACCAGCCTTGGCTCTACGGCATTTTCCACTGGGCGATCATGGCGCTGGATCTCCACGTACAGACGGTCGCCGAACAGTTCCTGTAGTCTCAGGAGCCGCTTTTCTGCCGTCGCATCCAGGCCTGCGGCGAGGTAAGGATCGATGGCCCCCTCCGGCCCGCCGGTGAGGCATATGATCCCGCCGGCCGCGTTCGTGAGCCAGTCGATATGAGCGGCGATCTTGCCGTCACACCCTTCGAGATAGGCGCGCGAGACAAGCGAGGAGAGATTGGCGAATCCTTCCTCTGTCGCCGCAATCAGTACTATCGCGCCCTTGCCGAAATTCGCCCGCTCGTTGGGTTTATCGTCCTCGCCGCCGAAGTCGATGGCCAGTTCGCATCCGATGATCGGCTGGATACCCTTACCGGACGCCTTCTCTGAAAATTCCAGCGCGCCGAAAAGATTGTTTGTGTCGGCAATGCCGATGGCCGGCTGTCCGTCTTTTGCGGCGAGGTCGAGAATCTTGCCGAGCGGAAGCGCGCCCTCCAGTAGGGAATAGGCCGAATGAACGTGCAAGTGAATGAAGCCGGGGCCAGACATGGTATCGATTCTCTTCGGCGTGCCGTCTCCGACCTTGTGCCACCCGCAGCCCGCGGCGCCAACCGGCGAAGGGGCTTTTGCACAAGGTCAGGCGAAGTAGGTCAGCATATCCATGTAGGCGAGCATGACGCCCCCAAACGCGACGAGGGATACCAGGGACATGAAATCCTTCACAAAGGTCAGCATCAGGGCCTCCTATAGATAAAGTTCCGTCTTTGTTCTTATAGGTTCATCGTTTGTTCCTGTCCAGCGATCAATGCTGCAGCGAGGATAGCTGGTAAACAATATCTTAATCCGCAGGCCGCTTGATTCCCGAGAAAGACCGGGGGTTCCGGTAGTTGGCTTAGAGCGTCATCGGCGAGATAACGCCGTCCGTTATCGTAACGATTCTGTCCGCGCGACGGGCGAGATCGTGATTGTGAGTCGCAATGATGCAGCCCGCATTCTGGTCGCGAATGAGCTGGGAGAGTGCCTGAAACACCTTGTCCGATGTAGCAGGATCGAGATTGCCGGTCGGCTCATCGGCAAGCACGAGGCTTGGTCCATTCGCTGCGGCCCGCGCGATGGCCACGCGTTGCTGTTCACCGCCGGAAAGTTCTGCGGGGCGGTGTTCGGCTCGATGGGCGAGGCCCATGACGTCCAGCAGCGACAGCGCCCGCTCCCTGGCCGCGCGATCGTCGACACCCGTAATGAGTTGAGGTATCGCAACATTCTCCATGGCGCTGAATTCCGGCAGCAGGTGATGGAACTGATAGACATAGCCGATCGCATTTCGCCGCATAAGCGTACGCTGGCGGTCAGAAAGCGTGGCTGTGGATTGGCCGAGAATGCCGACTTCACCACCTCGCGGACGCTCGAGAAGACCGCAGATATGCAGAAGAGTGGATTTGCCTGCCCCTGAGGGCGCCACCAGTGCGACGAGCTCGCCGCGTCCGACACTAAGGTCGGCGCCCTTGAGCACATGGACTGCCCCCTCCCCATCGCCATAGCTTTGGCGGACATCTCTGAGTTCCAGCAGACCCTCACTCATAGCGCAGCGCCTCGACCGGATCGTACTGCGCGGCGCGCCAGGCCGGATAGAGCGTGGCGAGGAAGGACAGGCTCAGCGCCATGACAAGGACCACTGTCACCTCGACCGCATCCACGCGCGAAGGCAGCACGGAGAGCATGAACACCTCGGGAGGAAACAGCGCAATGCCAAGAAGTTCAGATACCCACGCACGGATCGATTCAGCGTTGATCGCGAGCACCAGGCCGAGCAGGAATCCCGCGAGCGTCCCGATGACGCCGATGGCCGTGCCCGTCATGCAGAAGATGCGCATGATCGAAGCGCGCGTGGCGCCCATGGTCCGCAGGATGGCGATATCGGCAGCCTTGTCCTTGACCAGCATAACGAGGCTCGAAATGATGTTGAAGGCTGCCACGAGCACGATCATCGAGAGGATGACAAACATTACCACCCGCTCGACCTGAAGCGCCGAAAAGAAGGTTTCGTTGCGGCGCTGCCAGTCGGTAAAGAGCATCGGGCGCCCCGCCGCGATCTCGAGTTCGGTCTGGATGGCGCGCGTGGCATCGGGATTGGACAGGAACACCTCGACCGCCGTCGCGTGATAGACGCGCTCGTAGGCGGCGTCGATCTCCTCGTCGGTCGCCATCAGGCCCGGCTCTTCAGCGCCTTCGCGCAGCCTGTCAGTATAGAGGCGGAAATATTCCTGCGCGGGGCGGATCGGCATGAAGACAAAGAAGCTGTCGAACTCGACCATGCCCACTTCGAAGATCGCATTGACCGGATAAGACCGAATTTGCGGCGTCGAGCCAAAGGGCGTCTGGATGCCACGTGGGCTGACGATGGTTATCGCGTCGCCAAGGCCAAGGCCGAGTTGCGTCGCCATGCGCATGCCAATGGCGACGCCCTCCAACTCGTCCCAATCTTCCCAGCCGCCCAGGACGGCGCTCTGGTTGAGCAGAGGAAGCTTGGAAATGTCTTCATAGGTCATGCCGCGCACCGCGACACCGGCAGAATTATAGGGACCGGTGGCGAGCGCCTGACCCTCCACGAAGGCAACTGCTCCAACGACGCCCGGCACCTGATCGAGGCGATCCTTCACGGCTTCGTAGTCATGGAAAGTCTCTTCGATCGGGAATGCCGTGAAGTGACCATTGAGCCCGAGAATCTTGCTCAATAGCTCGTCCCGAAAGCCGTTCATCACGCTCATCACGACAATGAGCGTGGCTACGCCCAATGCGATGCCGACCATGGTCAGCGCAGAAATGACAGAGATGAAGGTGTCGCGCCTGCGCGCCCGCAAATAGCGCCCGGCGACGAGGCGCTCGAAGCGGGAGAACGGTCCTGTACCCCTGTCGAGCCGGGCCGGCGCAGACGCGGTCACACCGTGTCCCTGCGCTCGGGTATGATCAGCTCCTTGAGCCGCGCGACCGCCTGATCGATCGACACCGTTTCGCGCTCACCCGTCCTGCGGTGCTTGATTTCAACCTCGCCTGCAGCAAGGCCGCGCGGTCCGGCGATGAGCTGGTAAGGGATGCCGATCAGGTCGGCGGTGGCGAATTTGGCGCCGGCGCCAAGCTGGCGGTCATCGTACAGGGCGTCGATGCCAGCGGCGTGCAACTGGTCGTAAAGCTTGGTGTTGGCCGTATCGCACTCGGGATCACCGGACTTGGCGTTGATCACGACAACCTCGAATGGGGCTACCGATACCGGCCAGATGATGCCGTTGTCGTCGTGGTTGGCTTCGATGACCGCCGGCACGATGCGCGTCAGTCCGATACCGTACGAGCCCATATGCACTGTTACCGGCTTTCCGTCCGGACCTTGGACGTTTGCCCCCATCGGCGCGGAATATTTGGTGCCGAAATAGAACACTTGCCCCACTTCGATGCCGCGGGCGGCGATGCGTTTGTTCTCAGGCACCTTTGCCGCGAACTCCGCTTCGTCGTGCATGTCCTCGGTGGCTGCATATAGCGAGGTCCAATCCGAGACGATTGGTGAAAGATCGCCGAGAAAGTCGGTGTCGCGCCCGGGGATGCTCTTTTGGAGCATGTCCGCATGGCAAAAGACGCCGCTCTCGCCGGTATCGGCGAGGACAATGAACTCGTGGCTGAGATCGCCGCCAATAGGACCCGTCTCCGCGCGCATCGGGATGGCGGTGAGGCCCATGCGGTAGAAGGTGCGCAAATAGGCCACGAACATGCGGTTGTAGGCTCTGACTGCATCTTCCTTGGACAGATCGAAGGAATAGGCATCTTTCATCAGGAACTCGCGCGAGCGCATGGTGCCGAAGCGCGGCCTGATTTCGTCACGGAACTTCCACTGGATGTGGTAGAGATTGAGCGGCAGGTCCTTGTAGGACTGCACATAGGACCGGAAGATGTGGGTAATCATCTCTTCATTGGTCGGGCCGTAGAGCATGTCGCGCTCATGCCGGTCCTGCATGCGGAGCATTTCCTTGCCGTAATCCTCGTAGCGCCCGCTTTCGCGCCACAGATCGGCGGATTGCAGCGTGGGCATGAGCAATTCGATGGCGCCCGAGCGGTTCTGCTCCTGCTCGATGATGTCCTGAACCTTGCGCAGCACCTTGTAGCCGAGCGGAAGCCAGGCATACATGCCCGCCGCCTGCTGGGAGATCATTCCCGCGCGCAGCATCAGCCTGTGCGATACGATTTCCGCCTCTTTGGGAGTCTCCTTGAGGACGGGCAGAAAATATCTGGAAAGACGCATGTAATCTCCGGCGTTCCCGTATCGACTCAGCGGTTCGTAGCGGCCGCACAATCAAGCGCATACGACCCGTCGCTGGCAAGGGCAACGCCGCGATTATGACAGAGTCGCGATTTTAGACCCGGGTGTGACAAAAGGGCGCAAATTTCGCTTGGCAGAGCAAAATCTCCTTGATACGGTCCAGCCCATAAAACGAAAGGCGGGGCCAAATCCGCCTGACGCCGACAACGTCAAGGGAGGAGCACTGGCCGCCCCAGAGCGTGCGCGTAAGACCAGTGGATTGTCGCGAAACTCGTATTATTTGCAGGGCGTTGTCCCTGCTTTTTTTTGTTCTGCTTGAGGCGATTTCGCCCAACTCTACCGGCTCCAGTATGCCTGAAGCCAAGGGTTGGAGAGTCCCCAGAAAATCAGCGCCGTGACAATGGCGGCGATGACTGTCGTCGCGAGAACCTTGCGCAACATGTACGGGTTGACCGGGGCGCCCGGTTCGGTGCCGTCCGTGACTGCGCCGTCCTCGTGCTGGCCGCGCACGCCGAAGGGCAGCGTCACGAAAAGGCATATCCACCAGACAATGAAATAGATCGCGATGTAGGTGAAAGGCTGCATCAGGTCCTGTGCACGGTGACCTTGACGATGGGCTTGCGGCCCCAGACGGCGTTGACCTCGGAGCGTACCGCCTGCCGGATAGCATCCGCGAAGCGTCCCGTATCGGTGCGCCGTTTTTCAGGGAAGCTCTTGATCGTACCGTGCACGGCTGACCTCACTATCCCCGAAAGGGCATATTCATCATCCTCCACTTCGGGCAGGCCGTCGAGGTCAAACACGGGACCTGAGACGATCTGCCCCTTCCCGTTCACTGCAAGGCTGACCACAACCAGGCCGCCAAAGGCGAGCCGCCTGCGATCACGCACCCGGCTTTCCTCGGGGGTGCAGAGGATATTGCCGTCGAGATAAAGGATGCCGGTCGGTACTTCGCCTGGGAAATGCGCGGGCTCGGGGAACAGGCGCACCATGTCGCCGTTACGGACCGAGAAGACGGTCTTGATGCCGTGCTCGCGGCCGAACCGGGCATGGGCTTCAAGATGCATAGGTTCGCCGTGGACGGGGACGAGCAGGCTCGGCTTGGTCCACTCGTAGAGTTGTGCAAGTTCGTGACGGCGCGGGTGGCCCGACACGTGCACCATCTCCTCGCGCGAAGTAACGACTTGAACCCCGCGATCCACCAACTGGTTCTGTATGTCGATTACGGCCTTCTCGTTGCCGGGAATGGCCCAGGACGAAAAGATCGCCATGTCGCCGGGTGAAAGATCGATCACCGGATGTTCACCGGCGGCAATCCGCGCCATGGCAGCGCGGGCTTCACCCTGGCTGCCGGTGCAGATCAGCACGACCTTGTCTCGCGGCAGATAACCGTAAGCATCTTGATCAAGGAAATCCGGAATGCCTTCCATGAGCCCGAGCTCGCGCGCGATCTGAACCACCCGATGGACCGCCCTGCCCGCTGCAACGACCTGTCGGTCGGCCTTGGCAGCTGCCCGGGCGATCGAGATCATCCTGCCCAGATTGGACGCAAAGATGGTGACAGCCACGCGATGCTTGGCCGTAGCGATCAGGCGTTCGAGGTGAATCGCAACCTCGGTCTCCGAAGGGCTGATACCCTCCTTCATGGCATTCGTGCTGTCGCAAATGAGCGCAAGAGGCTTGCCTTCGTCGCCGACTGTGCGCAGGCGCGCCATGTCGGTTTCGGGCGTGCCAACGGGCGAAGCGTCGATTTTCCAATCTCCCGTGTGGAGCACGCGGCCAACGGGTGTATCGATCAACAGCGCGCAACTTTCCGGTATCGAATGCGCCATTCCGATGGCCTCGATTTGGAACGGCCCTACATGGAAGGGAATGTTGGGCGTGAAGATCTCGACCTCCACGTCATCGTCAATGGCGTTGGAGATACGCTTGGCGCGCAACATTGCAGCCGCGAAGGGTGTGGCGAAGACCGGCTTGTCGAACCCCGGCCAGAGATCTAGCACAGCCCCGTAGTGGTCCTCATGGGCGTGCGTGAGGACGAGTCCCACGACATTGTCCGCCTCTTCCTCAATGAAGGTCGGGTCCGGCATGATGAGTTCAATGCCCGGCGTCTCCGGTCCGCCGAAGCTCACACCGCAATCGACTACCAGCCATTTCCGGTCGTCCGATGGGCCGAAGCCATAAAGGCCCATGTTCTTGCCGATTTCCCCCACGCCACCGAGCGGCACGAAAACCAGTTCATCTCCGGACGTATTCTTTTTCGCCATAGCAAGACCCGCTGGCCGGCATCGGCGTAAACCGACCCAGCCATCCTCTTTCGATTTGTCGTGGCGATTCTACTGACGCAGCGTCGCCGTCGTGCCGAAATGGACGTCTCCCGCCGTAATCGCGGTGCGATGTCCTTCATTGTCGCGGACTATCAGCCTGCCCGCATCGTCAATCGTTTCGAAAACGCCGCGTATCACGTCGTTGTTGCGCTGCACGACCACCTCCGCTCCGATTCCGGCTGCGTTTTCGCGCCAGAGGGCAAGAATGGCGGCCAAGCCGATTCCGTTGTTCCAAAGGGTATAGGCCTCAACCCAGCTTTCGGCCAGTGCCTCGAACACAGTTTCGGCGCTCGCCGAGGATCCGAGATCGCGCAGCGAGGCGGCGGGATATGGCAGGCCCTGCGGTGCGGCGACCACGTTGACCCCGAAGCCGATCACGATGGCTGTTCGCCCATCGTCCCGCTTTTGCGCTTCCAGAAGGATACCTGCAAGTTTGTGACCCTCTGCCAAAACGTCATTGGGCCATTTGAGGGCAAGACGCCTTGTGGGTTGGCCAGGAGCGGCATCAACACCATCAAGGCCGGTGTGCAGGTTCGCTAGCGGCAGGATGCATTGCAGTGCCCTGTTCAGCGCGACGCCGGCAACGAAACCGAGCGAACCGAGCGTTCCGGCGTCAGCATCTGGCACGATCAAGAGGCTGGCGGCAAGGTTGCCATAGGGACTTTCCCATGCCCTGCCCCGCCGACCGCGCCCTTGCGTCTGTTGCAGCGCAGCAAACCAAAGCCTTCCGCTTTCGCCCCGAAGCGCCGCCTGCATCGCCTCGGCATTGGTCGAGCCTATGGTGTCGAAGCCGAGAACGCGATACCCGGCTTCGATGGCAACTGGCGGAAGCGGGAACGCGGGCACCCTAGAAGAGGCTGCCTGCCGCATTGTGCGCGTATTGAGCGAGCGGCGCACCGACCGTGAAGTAGTACGTCAGAACCAGGAAGCCCGTCAGCGCGATGACGACACGCATTTCGATGGCCGGTACAGCATAGCCTTGTACGGGTTCATCGAAATACATCACCTTGATAATGCGCAGGTAATAGAATGCGCTTACCGCGCTGGCGAGCATGCCGATGACAGCGAGGACGAAAAGCTGCGCTTCGACGGCCGCCAGAAACACGTACCACTTGGCGAAGAACCCGGCGAGCGGCGGCAGGCCGACCAGCGAGAACATGAACAGAGCGAGCATTCCGGCAACGAAGGGCCGGTTCCGCGACAGGCCGGCCAGGTCGTCGATAGTTTCGACGTAGCCGTTCTCGTTCCTGAGCGCGAGGATGCAGGCGAAGGTGCCGATTGTCATGGTGAGGTAGATCGCCATGTAGATGGCAACACCCTCCACGCCCGTAAGGCTGCCGGCGGACAAACCGACAAGCGCGAAGCCGACGTGGCCGATTGAGGAATAGGCCAGAAGGCGCTTGAGGTTGTTCTGTCCGATGGCGGCAAAGGACGCGAGCACCATTGAGGCAATGGAAATGAAGATCACCACCTGCTGCCAGTCCCGCGCAATCGGCTCAAACCCATCGAAAATGACGCGGATGAGCAGTGCGATGGCCGCCACCTTGGGAGCGGACGCAAAGAAGGCCGTAACCGGAGTTGGCGCGCCCTCGTAAACATCCGGCGTCCACATGTGGAAAGGCACCGCCGAAATCTTGAAGGCGATACCCGCGAGCAGGAACACGAGGCCGAAGATCACGCCCACATTGCGGTCGCCCAGAGCCACGGCCTCGGCGATACGGTCGAGCTGGGTATGACCGGTAAAGCCATAGACCAGTGACGCGCCGTATAGAAGCATGCCGGAGGAAAGCGCGCCGAGGACGAAATATTTGAGGCCCGCTTCCGTGGCCTTTCCGCTGTCACGCTTGAACGCTGCGACGACATAGAGAGAAAGCGACTGGAGCTCGAGGCCGACGTAAAGGCTCATCAGGTCGTTGGCCGAAACCATCATCATCATGCCGAGCGTGGCCAGCACGACGAGGACAGGATACTCGAACTTGTTGAGGCCATTATCGCTGGCGGTCGAGAAGGTCAGGACCAGCGCCAGGATCGACCCGGCGATGATCAGGGCCTTCATGAATTGAGCGAAGCCGTCATTGATGAAGCCGTTGGAGAAGATGGTGCCCTGCGTCGAGAGCAAGATCATGACACCCACGACGGCCAAGAGCCCCATAGCGAGGATCGTTGCGAAACGAGAGATCTCGCTGCGGGCAAAAACGCCCACCATGAGCAGCACGAGAGCGCCCGCTGCCATCAGCATTTCAGGATAGGCTGGAGCCAAAGAGGCGAAACCGGGGAACTCGATAAGCATGGTTACCTCCTAGTGGCCCGCAGCGGCAGGAGCCGTCTCGGACACGGCCTCCAGCGGGAAGGTCGCGCCGGCCTGAGCGGCTATTTCGGCGAGCCCGCTTGCGGTCATGTAATGATCCACCAGCGCGGCTGCCGACGCGTAGGTCGCATCGAGAATGGGCGCTGGATAAAAGCCAAAGAATATTGTCAGGATGATCAGCGGGACGATGGTCAGCATCTCGCGGACGTTCAGGTCGAGAATGCCCTTGAGGCTTTCCTTTTCCAGCGCGCCCCAGATGACCTTGCGGTAAAGCCACAGCGCGTAGCAGGCCGAAAGGATTACGCCGGTCGTCGCGAAGATCGCGAACCAGGTATTGACCTGGAAGATGGCCAGCAGAGTCAGGAACTCGCCAACAAAGCCCGAAGTACCCGGAAGGCCGACATTGGCCATGGTGAAAACCATGAAGGCGAATGCATATTTCGGCATGCGCTCGACCAGCCCGCCATAGGCATCGATGTCACGCGTGTGCATACGGTCATAGATGACGCCGACCGACAGGAAGAGCGCACCGGAGACAATACCATGCGAGATCATCTGAAAGATGGCGCCCTGCACGCCGTAGATATTGCCGGCGAATATGCCCATGGTCACGAAGCCCATGTGAGCGACGGACGAATAGGCGATCAGCTTCTTGATGTCGGTCTGAACCAGTGCCACCAACGAGGTGATGATGATCGCGGCAACCGAGAGAAAGAAGACGAAGTTCGCGAAATAGGCCGAGGCATCCGGGAACATCGGCAGCGAGAAGCGCAGAAATCCGTAGCCGCCCATCTTGAGAAGGATAGCGGCAAGGATTACCGAGCCGGCGGTCGGTGCCTCTACGTGCGCTTCCGGCAGCCAGCGGTGGAACGGCCACATTGGCATCTTCACCGCAAGCGAGGCGAAGAAAGCAATCCAGAGCCAGAACTGCATCTCGGGCGGGAACTCGACGCGAAGCAGACGCGAAATATCCAGGGTCCCCGCATACCAGTACATCGCCATGATCGCGATGAGCATCAGCACGGAGCCGACGAAGGTATAGAAAAAGAACTTGTAGCTCGCCTGGATACGCCGCTTGCCGCCCCAGATGCCGATGATGAGGAACATCGGGATGAGACTGCCCTCGAAGAAGACATAGAACATCGCCAGGTCGAGCGTGGCGAACACGCCGATCATCAGCGTCTCGAGAACCAGGAACAGCAGCATGTATTCGCGCTGCCTGTGCTCGATCGACTCCCAGCTGGCCAGGATGCACATGGGCATCAAGAGGCCGGTGAGGACGATAAACAGGATCGAGATACCGTCGACGCCCATGCGGTAGCCGATGACGTCGCCAAGCCAGGCCGCGTTCACGACGAACTGGAAATCCGGGCTCGACGGATCGAACATCGACCACATCAGCAGCGAGGCCGCAAAGGTCGCCAGCGTGGTGACGAGCGCGATCCACTTCACGTTGCGGATGGATGCCGCGTCGCGACCGGGAGTCAGCAGAATGAGTAACGCCCCGACCAGCGGCAGAAAAGTGACGATGGTCAGGATGGAAGTGTCGAGGTTCATCCCAGAAGTCCCCCGGCGGCAATGGCCCAGGTGATGAGGGCGGCGACGCCGATAATCATGGCAAAAGCGTAGTGATAGAGATAGCCGGACTGGAGCCGCACGACCTGAGCGGTCACGTCCTTCACGCGGCGGCCGAGGCCTTCGACGATGCTCTGGTCAACGAGCCAATCGTCGAAGCCCTTCCAAAGCGCAGTACCCAGCCAGCGGGCGGGACGGACGAAAATGCGGTCGTAGAGTTCGTCGAAATACCACTTGTTGAGAAGAAACAGGTAGAGCCCACGATGCTCCGCAGCGAGACGCCTGGGCGCCTCCGGATTGCGGATATACATATACCAGGCCAGCACGAAGCCGATCAGCATGGCAATCGTCGCCGACCATTTCACCAGCGTCGGCACGTGGTGCGCCTCATCTATGATGTGCGCGTCAACCACCAGCGCGCCGTGGAAGAAGTGATCCACGTGCTCGGCATGGCCGAAGAAGGCGTCGTAAAAGACCGCTCCGGCAAATACGGCACCGATCGCAAGCACGAACAGCGGAACCAGCATCACCATTGGGCTTTCATGCGCATTATCGTGCGCGCTGCCGTGATGATGATGGTCTGCATTGTCGTCATTGATCGGTTCGTCATGTGACTCGAGCGCTGCATGCGCAGGATCGGGATGCGCGGTGTGCGCATGCCCTGCGTCACGCGGCGAGCCGTGGAAGGTCAGGTGAACCAAGCGCCAGGAATAGAAGCTTGTGAACATGGCCGCGATCACCAGCAGCCAGAAGGCGAGTGTGCCGGTATTGCCGCCAAAGGCGTAGGCCGCCTCGATGATCGCGTCCTTGGAGAAGAAGCCGGCAAAGCCGAAGATCGTGCCCGGGATACCGACACCGGTAAGCGCCAGAGTTCCGATCAGCATCATCCAGTAGGTAACCGGAATCTTGGTGCGCAGACCGCCCATGTTCCGCATGTCCTGCTCGTGATGCATGGCGTGGATCACAGAACCGGCACCAAGGAACAGAAGCGCCTTGAAGAAGGCGTGCGTGAAGAGGTGGAAGATGCCGGCTGAATAGGCCCCTACCCCGAGCGCGACGAACATATAGCCAAGCTGCGAACAGGTCGAATAGGCAATGACGCGCTTGATGTCGTTCTGAACGAGGCCGACCGTGGCGGCAAAAAAGGCCGTGATGGCGCCGATGAAGATGACGAACAGTGTGGCGGACTCGCTCATCTCGAACATTGGCGAGAGCCTTGCGACCATGAACACCCCTGCCGTCACCATGGTGGCGGCATGGATAAGCGCCGACACCGGGGTCGGGCCCTCCATGGCATCGGGCAGCCAGGTGTGCAGCAGGAACTGTGCGGACTTGCCCATCGCGCCCATGAAGAGCAGCAGGCAGATCACCGTGATGGCATCGAAATGCGCGCCAAGGAACCAGATGGTCGCCCCTTCGATAGCGGGCAGCGCGGCGAACGTCTCGTCAAAGCCCAGCGTGCCCAGCATCAGGAACGTTGCGAAGATGCCGAGCGCGAAGCCGAAATCGCCGACGCGGTTGACGACGAAGGCCTTGATCGCGGCGGCGTTCGCCTCCTGCTTCCGATACCAGAAGCCGATCAGCAGATAGCTCGCGAGCCCGACGCCCTCCCAGCCTAAGAACATCTGCACCAGATTGTCGGAGGTCACCAGCATCAGCATGGCGAAGGTGAACAGCGACAGATAGGCGAAGAAGCGCG
>CAYSBF010000055.1:0-17060 GCA_964429025.1 uncultured Pelagibacterium sp. | reverse complement strand
GGCGTGAGATCGGGGAAAAGCGTATTGATCTGGAAGGTGCGCGTCAGCCCGCGCCTTACGCGGGTCTGGGGCGCGAGCGCGGTGATGTCCTCGCCATTGAGCGTTATCGAGCCCCTGTCGGGCTTGAGCTGGCCGGTGATGAGATTGATGAGCGTTGTCTTGCCCGCGCCATTGGGGCCGATCAGCGCGTGCCGCGCGCCCTGCGGCAACGAGATCGAGACATCGCGCGTCACCTCGAGCTTGCCGAAGCTTTTCGAAAGATTGGCGGTCGAAAGCACTGTCGTCATCTCGCTCATTTCTCCCGACGGCCCACAAGGTTCGAGAGAAAGCCCAATATGCCCTTGGGCATGAACAAGACGACAAGCATCAGCAGCAGGCCGATCCCGAAATACCAGTATTGCGGATTGATGCCCGAGAGCTGGTCGCGGGCGAAAAGGAAGATGACCGCGCCGAGTATGGCGCCGTATAGCCGCCCGGTGCCGCCCAGGATCAGCATGACGACGACGTCGGCCGAGCGCTGGAAGGAAAGCGCATCGAGCGCCACGACATTGGTGGTCTGCGCCATCAGCGCACCGGCGAGCCCCGCCATGGCCGCCGAGATCGTATAGATCTGGCGCATATGCCATTTGTGGTCCGAACCGATGGCGGGCATGCGCTTGACGTTCTCACGCACCCCGCGCAGCGCCAGCCCGAAAGAGGAATTGACCAGGCGCCGGCTGAGCAGAAAGCAGATGAAAAGGACGATCAGCGAATAGGTGTAGGAGGTGTAGCCCCAGAGATCGAACCGGAACTGCCCGAAGATCGGCCAGCGGTTCATGCCCCGCAACCCATCCGTTCCCCCGGTGAGCCAGCTCATGGCATTGGCGAGCTCGAGCGTCAGATATCCAAGCCCCAGCGTCACCATGATGAGCGCCAGATGCTGCACCCGGGTGATGAGGAAGGAGGAGATGAACCCGATCAACCCGGCAAAGGCGCCCGCCATCAGCAGCCCCGTAATCGGCTCGCCCCAGCCATAGACCGAGATGATGCCGGCAAAATAGGCGCCGAGCCCGAAGAACATGGCATGGCCGAGCGTGACGATGCCGGCATAACCCAGGATCAGATCGACCGAGATGGCAAAAAGCGCGGCAATGGCGATCTGGTTGGCGAGAGGAAGATAGGTCGGAAAGAGGAAAAAGGGCAGGAGGGCCGCAAGCCAGGCGAGGATCTCGAAAGGAGACCAGCGGCTCTGCCGGCGCATCCAGTCCCTGGCCGCCATGGCGTTGGGGGCGGATTGGGGTGCGTTCGTCATTCGGATCTCCCCCTAGCGCTTGCCGAACAGGCCCAAGGGCTTCACCAGAAGGATCGCCACAAGGAACAGATAGATGAAGAATCCCCCGAACTCGGGGAAGTAATACTTGCCGGCAACATCGCCAATCCCGAGCAGAGCCGCGCCGACAAAGGACCCCGTGATCGAGCCCAAACCGCCGATCGAAACGACGATCAGGACGTAAACGAGGAAATGGAAGGCAAAACTGGGCGAGAGCCCGACAATGTCGATGGCGAGCGCGCCGCCCAGCCCTGCAAGCCCGCTGCCGAGCGCAAAGGTGATGGCAAAGACCTTCTCGACATCAAGCCCCAGCCCCTGCGCCACCCGCTGGTTGTCGACGGCTGCGCGGATCTGCGCGCCAAGCCGTGTACGCTCGAGCCCGAAGACCAGGACCGCGGTGATGATGAGGGCAACGACGATGAGGAAGACCCGGTACGAGGTGAAATTGAGCCCCATGAACTGGACCGAACCCCTCAGCCATGAGGGCAGGATCACGACCTGCTGCACCGTCCCGAAGATGAAGGTGGCAATGGCGGTTGCAGCGAAGACCAGCCCGATCGTGAAAAGAACCTGGTTGAGCTCGCCGGCGCGGTAAAGCCTGCGGAACAGCGTGCGTTCGAGCACGACCGAAACCAGCGCTGCGGCCAGAAAGGCGAGCGGCAATGCGGCAAGAAAGGGCAGGCCGAGCTGGCGCATCGCGAGGACAGTGACATAGCCCCCCAACATGCCGAAAGCGCCATGGGCGAGGTTGATAAAGCCCATCAGCCCCAGCGTCACCGACAGTCCCACCGAGAGCAGGAACAGGAGCATGCCAAAGGCGAACCCGTCGAAAAGCACAATGGCGATCTGGCCGATCATGACCCTGAACCCGTCCAAACCCTGATTGTTTTCATTTATAGTGCCTCATCTCCAGCGCCGTCTCCTCTTGCGGGAGCTGCGGGCCGGAGGTGGCCTAAAGAAGGGCCATCCGCCGCCAACAGGCGGCGAATGGCCGGGTGTTTTGGGCGCTTAGTTCGCGCCGTGCAGCGGATCCTTGACCTCGGGAATCTCGTGGATGACGACGTTCTGAAGTTCGCCATCCACTTCCTGGACCTCGCGGATATAGACCGTCTGGACGACGTCGCGGGTCTCGGGGTCGATTGACATCGGACCGCGCGGGCTCTGCCAGCTCATGCCCTTGGCCGCTTCGACCAGCGCATCGCCCGAAGCGTCGCCATTGGTGGCCTTGAGCGCCTCGAAGATGAGATGCATGCCGTCATAGCCCCCGATCGAGAAGAGATCGGGCTCACGGCCATTATTGGCTGCGGTGTAACCTTCCACGAATGCGTTGTTGAGCGGATCGTCGCGCTCGAGGGTATAGTGGAAGGTCGTGATGATGCCGCGGGCGGTCTCGCCCATCGATTCCAGCGCCTCGGGGTGGGTCAGCTCGCCCTGCGCGAAGATGGCGGTATCGGGGGGCGTCAGGCCGCGATCGGCCAGGGCCCGGCCGATGGCCGCAGGCTGCGCGCCACCTGGCACGAAGATGTACACGCCTTCCGGGTCGGCATCGGCGACGCGTTGCACGAAGGCCGAGAAGTCGGGATTGTCGACCGGGGTGCGGTCCGAGCCCACGATCGTGCCGCCAGCTTCAGTAAAGCCCCGCGAGAACGAAGCTTCGGCGTCATGACCGGGACCGTAGTCCGAAACCAGCGTGTAGGCCTCGCGGATGCCGGCTTCTTCATACGCCCACTGACCGAAGGCGTAGTTGAGCTGCGGTCCGGTCACCGATGTACGCACGATATAGGGCGACTGTTCGGTCACGATCGAGGTGGCAGCGTTCATCACCACCATGAGCTTCTGGGCCTCGGCCGAGATCGGGGCCGCGCCGAGCGCTTCGGGGGTCAGCGCAAAACCGGCGAGGATGTCGACGCCGTCACGCACGACCAGTTCCTGGGCGAGGCGCTGGGCAACGTCGGCCGCCGGGCCGCCGGTGTCGCGCCTGATGATCTCGATCGTCTTGCCGGCGACTTCATTGCCATGTTCGGCAAGATAGAGGTCGATGCCGGCCTGAAGCTGGTTGGCCGCGTCCGCGAACGGGCCCGAATAGGGCAGGATGACGCCGATCTTGACCGTGTCCTGCGCGGTTGCAGCGCCTGTCCAGGCCATTCCCAGGCCAAGCACCAGAGCTGCTGTCGTTCTACCTAACATTTGGAAATCCTCCCTTGGGTTCCTCTTTGACGAAAAATCCGCTGTCGAGGGCGCGCCGCTCTGCGGTTCTTCGCTCATGCAGTTTGTATACATAATTTGGGCCGTTCGCCAAGAGGCACACACCGATGCCTGCCTAACATACGGTAAAGTTTCGGAATCAGTGTCGGGAGTACCCGCGATGAGCGCGGGGTGTGTACACATTACTCCCGGAGCGCGGCTTTGCCATCTCCTCGTCCGGATTGCCTTTGTCTGCCCCTCGGTCACGGCCGGGGTGGCGCGGGGCCGGGGACGGGGTCATGTTTGCGCTATTTGTGCGATAAAGCAATGGCTGGCGCGCGGGCTTTGGCAAGCTCTGGGTGCGTTGGGCGCCATCGGCATGGAAGGGCCCTCGCCCGGAGCATCACTCCTCGGGGCTCGCGGCGCCTTCATTGTCCTCGTCGAACCCGTTTTTGACCAGTTCGGTCAGCGCTTCGACCGCCTGACGGGCCTCACGCCCGGTCGCCTGGACGAGAATGGTCGATCCCGGACCCGCCGCGAGCATCATCAGCCCCATGATCGAGGTTCCTCCTACGGTCACCCCGTCGCGTGTGACGGTCACCTGGGCGTCGAAATGATCGGCCGTTCTCACGAATCGCGCGGAAGCGCGGGCGTGCAGGCCGCGCCTGTTGCAGATGGTGAGGCGCTGGCAGATCGCGCGGTCGGTTTCGCTGCTCGCGCTCATTTGCCTAGGACGTCGTTGGCCACGTTGATATATTTGCGCCCCGCCTCCTGGGCGTAGCGCACCGCCTCGCGCATCTCGGTTTCCTGCCGGATGCGGGCGAGCTTGACCAGCATGGGCAGGTTGAGCCCGGCGATCACCTCGATATTGCGGTCCTGCATGACCGAGATGGCAAGGTTGGACGGCGTGCCCCCGAACATGTCGGTGAGGATGACGACGCCCGCGCCATCGTCCACCGTCTCGACAGCCTTGATGATGTCGTTGCGCCGGGCTTCCATATCGTCATCGGGACCGATGGATACGGCAGCGACCGCCTCCTGTGGACCGACGACATGCTCGAGTGCGGACTTGAACTCTTCAGCAAGCCTGCCGTGGGTCACAAGGACCAGACCAATCATCGCGATACCTTATCCTTCGTTCCGAGCCGGGCCGCCGCGACAGGTCCGGAGTGTTCATCGCACCGCCGCGCGATTCAAGCCCTATCTCTCAAAAATCATCCGATATTGGCGCCAAGCGCCCTTAATGCGGCATGAACGAGGAATCTCTGATGCAGCCCGTCGATCCGGCCGCGCTTGGGGACCGGGCAGCGCGGCACCCATATCCCATGCAGCCTGGTCGTCATCTCCGATTCCTCGAGCAGGCGCTGCTCGTCATCGACCAGATCGACCACCAGATGCACATGGGCGAATTTGGCAAAGGGCAGGGTGATGATGCCCCGACCGCGCAATTCGATCATCCCCTCGATGGTCGGCGGGGGCTCCATGACCAGCCCGTCCTCATCGGTCGAAAGCAGGACCCTGTCGTCCGAGATCAGGAGCGCGGTCTCCCCGCGCAATTTGGCCTGTTCGATGAGATCGAGCGCGAGCAGCGACTTGCCCGAGCCCGAAACCCCGGTGAGCAGTATCCCGTGATCCCCGATCAGGATGCCTGTTCCGTGGGTGTTGTGTTTTTTGTCTGTCACGCCTGCGCTCGCGGTAAGGAGAGGGTGAATACGGCACCGGGCCCGTCGTCCCTGTTCCCCGCTTCTAGCGTGCCTTTATGCGCCTGCGCAATCTGGCGCGAGATGGAAAGCCCCAATCCGGAGTGATCTCCAAAGGATTCGGTCTCGGGGCGGTCGGTATAAAAGCGCTGGAACACCTTTTCGGGATCGGCGATGCCGCGGCCCCGGTCCAACACACGCGCGACCACGCGATTGCCCTCGACCTCCACCGTGACCTCGACCGTCCCGCCCTCGGGCGAAAAGGAAACCGCATTGTCGATCAGATTGGTAAAGACCTGGGCAAGGCGGGTGTCATGGCCGAGAACGAGCGGCTTTGCCTTGCCCTCCTTTGCCTTGAACACGACCGAGACGCCGCGCTTGGCGGCGAGATCGGCCTGGATGCTGGTGATGGCTTCGGCGAGCCCGGCAAGATCGACCTTTTCGGTATTTTCGCGCGCCAACTCCGCATCGATCCGCGAGGCATTGGAGATGTCGGAAATCAGCCGGTCGAGCCGGCGCACATCGTGCTGGATGATGTCGACCAGCCGCTCCCGGTCCGCCGCGCTTTTGGCGAGCGGCAGGGTTTCCACCGCGCTTCGCAAGGAGGTCAGCGGGTTCTTGAGCTCATGGGCCACATCGGCGGCAAACCGCTCAATGGCGTCGATCCGGTTATAGAGCGCATTGGTCATGGCCCTGAGCGAGCCGGAAAGATGCCCGATCTCGTCGGACCGGTCGGTGAAATCGGGGATTTCCTCGCGCGCGGTCATCGAGGTCTGGACCCGTTCGGCGGCTTCGGCAAGCCGGCGCATCGGCCCCGCAATGGTACCCGCCATCAGCGCCGAAAGCGATCCGGTGACCAGCGCCGCGACCAGCGCGAGCCGCAGGATCGACCATCGCTCCTGGGAGACGATGGCATCGATATCCCCCGGCGAGGTCGAGAGCAGCAGGACCCCCACGACCGAGCGCTGGCGCTGGACCGGCACGGCGACCGAAACAACCAGCTGGCCGCGCGAATCCACCCGCACGATGTCGGCCGGCGAGCCGTTGAGCGCCGAGGCGACTTCCGGATAGCGCAGCCCCTCCTGGGGCGGGTAGTCCTGATAGAGCGGATAGGTGCCCCCGGGCAGGAAGCGCGCGATCCAGTTCCAGAGATCGAAAAGGAAAAAACCCGTGCCCTGGCGTTCGGGCGTGCTCGAGGGCTGGCGCAGGATCTCCCCGCTCGCAAAGATATTGTTGGAATCAAGGATCAGCATCCCGTCCCGGTCATAGATCCGCGCCCGCGTGCGGGTGGGCGCCACGATATTGCGCAGGAGCGGGGCGACGCGCTCGGGATTGATGGGAAATTCGAGCGTGGGATCGAAAAAGGAGAAGGGCGAGGAAAATTCACCCATGTAAAGTTCAAGCAGCCGGTCGGGATTGACCTCGATGACATCGGATTCCGCGGTGGCCGAGGCCGCGATCGCCGCCGAGATGATCTCCCCCTGCACGCGCAGCGACTGCACGCGCACATCGATCAGGCCGGCCCGGAAGGTGTTGAGATACAAGATCCCCGCAACAAGCGCTGCGAGCGCCACAAGGTTCAGGATGACGATGCGGCGCGTCAGCGAGGAAAAAAAGGTGAAGTTGATGAGCCGGCCCAGCCCGTTGAAAAAGGCAAAGACCGGCCGCAGAAGCGGACCCCGCGCCGCGCGCCTTTTGTCCGCGGCGCGCTGCCTTTCCTCGCCCCTGGAGAGTGGCGGCGCGGTATTGCTCCTGGTGTCCCTGATGTCCAATCCGGACTATTGCTCCTTGAAGCGGTATCCCACCCCGTAAAGGGTCTCGATCATGTCGAACTGGGAATCGACGCTTTTGAACTTCTTGCGCAGCCTCTTGATATGGCTGTCGATCGTGCGGTCGTCCACATAGACCTGATCGTCATAGGCAGCGTCCATGAGCGCATTGCGGCTCTTGACGACGCCAGGGCGCTGGGCCAGCGCCAGAAGGATCAGGAATTCGGTGACGGTCAGCGTCACGCGCTGGCCCTTCCAGGTGCAGGTATGGCGCTCCTGATCCATGACAAGCGCGCCGCGCTCGATCGAGGTCTTGCCCGCGCCGTCCTCGCCATTGGAAGGGGTTGCGCTCGCTTCCTTGGGGGCGGCGGCGCGGCGCAGCACGGCCTTGACGCGCTCGACCAGAAGACGCTGGGAGAAGGGTTTGGTGATGAAATCGTCCGCGCCCATCTTCAATCCGAACAATTCGTCGATCTCCTCGTCCTTGGAGGTGAGGAAGATCACCGGCACGTCCGATTTCTGCCGCAACCGGCGCAACAGCTCCATGCCGTCCATGCGCGGCATCTTGATGTCGAGAATGGCAAGGTCGGGCCGGTCATTGGTCAGCCCCTCAAGGCCCGAGGCGCCATCGGTATAGGTGGCGACATTGTAGCCTTCGGCTTCGAGCGTCATCGACACCGAGGTGAGGATGTTACGGTCGTCGTCGACGAGTGCGATCTTTGGCATGGACTTCCCTTTAATTGAGCCGCGCCGCCGCCAATGCTGCAGCGGTCCGCGGGCGCCGGACTGTCGTCACAAAAGTGCCATCGCGTTTTGTCCCGCACATTACGCGGAAAATAAGGCAAGGCCAATTGGTTCCCCGCCGGGGCGGTCCCACCAGAGATGGGGAGCGCGGCAAAAAGAGTAAAGGCCTTGCGCCACAATCCTCTAGACGAACGTCTTACGACCCATTGCCAGATGGCTCTCACGCCCCGGCCGCGGCTAATCTGTCCTGACCGATCCTGGGGTCAGCCGCCCCATGAGCAAACACGTGCCCAGAGTATCTGCGATGAAAAACGCGACCTGCCAGAGCCTTGCAACCGATGTGGCCAACAGCGCCCGTCTGGTTCACTTCAACGACGCCGCGCCTGCCCTTGTCGAGACAGCAATTGCGCGCAAGGAGGGCTCGCTCAGCGTCGATGGTGCCTTTGTGACCGATACCGGCCAGTTCACGGGCCGCTCGCCCAAGGACAAGTTCATCGTGCGTGACGAATTGACCGAAAAGCTCGTCTGGTGGGAGAACACCGCCGAAATGAGCCCGGGGCAGTTCGACGCGCTGCTGGCCGATTTCACCCGCTCGATGGAGGGCGCCGAACTTTTTGCCCAGCAGCTCTATGCCGGGGCCGATCTCAAGCACCAGCTCAATGTTACGGTTCTGACACCTTCGGCCTGGCACGCGCTCTTTATCCGCAATCTCCTGATCCGGCCCGCCCGCGCCGCGCTCGAGGGTTTTGCGCCCGATGTGACGATCCTCCACAATCCCGGCTTCAAGGCCACCCCGGAAAGGCACGGCACGCGCAGCGAGACCGTGATCGCGCTCGATTTCTCGCGCAACATCGTCCTGATCGGCGGGACGGCCTATGCCGGGGAGATCAAGAAGTCGGTCTTTTCGCTCTTCAATTTCCACGCGCCGTCCAAGGGCGTGCTGCCCATGCACTGCTCGGCCAATATCGGCAAGAGCGGGGACACCGCGCTGTTTTTCGGCCTGTCGGGCACCGGCAAGACCACGCTTTCGACCGACCCCGAGCGCCTCCTGATCGGGGATGACGAGCATGGCTGGTCCGAGGACGGGGTCTTCAACCTCGAAGGCGGATGCTACGCGAAAACGATCAATCTCTCCGAAAAGGCCGAGCCCGAGATCTTTGCGGCGACCAAGGCCTTCGGGACCGTTCTCGAAAACGTCACCATGGACCCCCAAACGCGCGAGCTCGATTTCAATGACGGCTCGCGCACCGAGAACACCCGCGCGGCCTACCCGCTCTATGTGCTCGACAATGTCTCGCGCACCGGCACCGGGCCGACCCCGGCCAATGTCGTGCTGCTGACCGCCGATGCTTTCGGGGTTCTGCCGCCCATTGCGCGGCTCTCGCCCGAACAGGCGATCTATCACTTCCTGTCCGGTTATACCGCCAAGGTCGCGGGAACCGAGCGCGGGGTGACCGAGCCCGAGGCCACCTTCTCGGCCTGTTTCGGCGCGCCCTTCATGAGCCTGCACCCCACCGTCTATGGCCGCATGCTCAAAAAGCGCATCAAGGAAAGCCTCGCCGAATGCTGGCTGTTGAACACGGGCTGGACCGGCGGCGCCTATGGCACGGGCCAGCGCATTTCGATCAGGGATACCCGCGCGCTGCTCAATGCGGCGCTCTCGGGCGCGCTGGTCAACGTGCCCTCGCGGGTCGATCCGGTTTTCGGGTTCGAAGTACCGCTCGACGTGCCGGGGGTCGACGCAAAGCTCCTCAACCCGCGCGAGACCTGGGCCGACAAGGATGCCTATGACCGCCAGTCGGCCAAGCTGGTTAGGCTCTTTGAAGCCAATTTCGAGAAGTTCGCCGCGGCCGATGCGCAGATCGCGGAGGCTGGCCCAAGGCTGGCCGTGGCTGCCGAATAACAGACCCCGGCCAGTCCTTTTTTCTTTGCTTTCCCGGCGAAAGCGGACCCATGCCGTTGGGCGGGGCAAGGGCTCCGGCTTTCGCCGGAGAAGCGGTCGGGGAAGGGTGATGCTGTTTCAGTAAAAGATGTGCGCGCCGATGGTTGCCACCGCCGCATAGGCCGAGGCCCATTGCGGCTGCACGCTCTTGGTGTGGAAGTGCATGGCGGTGGTAAGACCGTCCTCATGCCGGACGCCGCGCAAAAACTTGTTGTAGGCAATCTGCGCAATCAGGTGAGATTTCACCCAGCTTTGCCGGTCGATGATGTTGCCATACCCGCCCTCATCGCTCCGTCCATCGCAGGCAAAGGAGAACTGGCAGCGATTCGGCATATGCGCGTTCTGGAAGACGACGCCGCACACCGTATCCGGGTATTGCCAGGATTCGACGCGGTTGAGTATGACCGAGGCCACCGCCCATTGCCCGCGATCGGGCTCGCCCCGGGCTTCGTGATAGACCGCCTGCCCCAGGCAATAGACTTCCTCGGCGGCGAGCGCCTTGCGCTCCTCGGTGAGGCGGAAACCGGGCGAGGAAACATAACTTGCGAGCAGGTCCGGGGTCAGCGCGTCCTCGCCGATGGCCGGAACCAGCGAACCAAAAAGCAGCGGCAGGGCCAACGCGATCCCCTTGCCGCGTTGCAGAATCCTCGAAATGGCGTGTCGCCCAAGCGCCATCGTTCCGTCCCAAGCCCTGTATTCGCACCGGACCTTGCGCGGTCACGGCATGCTTTGTTGCGTCGGCTTTTAACCAAAGCTTAGTATTAACGCGATGTTAAGCTTAATCAATGGTTAATGGCCACGGCTCGCGCCGCGCGCCTTGGTAAGGGAGCGGTGTTAGGGAGTGCTTGTCCCGATCACGCGCATTTTAGCGAAATTCGGCCCTCGACCGGTTCAGCGCTTGATGGAATCGACACGTCCCGACCCCTAAAGCCCTGCCTGGTCGGGGTGCTTTGCCTTGTGCTCGGGCTCGACATGAATGGTGATCTGGGCGCCTTCGATGGCCGCTTTCAGGGCCGCCTCGATCCGGTCGCAGATGGTGTGGGCCTGCTCAACGCTCATCGCGCCGGGCACGACCAGATGAAAATCGATAAAGGTCATGGTGCCGGCGCGGCGGGTGCGGACGTCATGGGCTTCGAGAGCGCCCATGGCGTTATTGTCGATGGTCTGCCGGATCACCTCGAGTTCGCCGGGCGGTACGGCGGCGTCCATCAGCCCGCCCACCGAGCGCGCAACGAGCTTTGATCCCGACCACAGGATATTGAGCCCGACCAGGATGGCGATCACCGCGTCAAGCACCAACCAGCCGGTGACAAGGGCAAGGCCGAGCCCGGCAACAACGCCAAGGGACGAGAGGACGTCGGTCCATAAATGCTGACCGTCCGCCTCGATGGCCGGCGAGCGGAGTCTTTTCCCTTCGATCATGAGCACCGCGCACCAGGCGCCATTGATCGCCGTAGCGGCGATAACCACCGCCAGCCCCGGGCCCGAAAGAGCGATCGGATGCGGGTCCACAAGCGCCTGGGCAGCCTGGTAAAAGATTGCAAAGGCGGCGATGAGGATGAACACCCCTTCAAGCACCGCAGAGAAATATTCCGCCTTGTGGTAGCCATAGGGGAGGCTGGCATCGGCGGGGCGTGCGGCGAGCCGCACCGCGATCAGAGCGGCAAAGGCGGCAACCACATTGACGATGCTTTCGAGCGCATCCGACAAGAGCGCCACCGACCCCGTGATCCGCGCCGCCCAGAATTTGAGCGCCAGAACGGCAAGGCCGATGACGATCGAACCTATCGCGAGACGGATCGGGGTGATCTGGAACATGGGCGGCACTCGCGATGGCTGGCACCCAGAGCCATAGGCCAGACCGATCCGCCCTGTCTATCCCTTTGTTTTTACTTGCAAACGCAACTAAGAACCAGTTGCAGTAACCCGCGCCGCAAAGGAGCGATGGGCGTGTTCGAGGCTGTCGATGACCGCATGGCAGAGGGCCTGGACATCGCTTGTGGGCTGGACGAGATCGGGCACCATGATGGTGCGCATTCCCGCAGCATGGGCGGCCCTCACGCCCGAAAGCGAATCCTCAAAGGCAAGGCAGTTTTCCGGCGCCTGGCCCAGCCGGCGTGCCGCGGTGAGGTAGGGCTCGGGATGCGGTTTGGGGTGGACGACATCGTCGCGGGTGACGATCGTATCGAAATGTCCCCATATGCCCGCCCCCTCGAGATGGGCCTGCGCATGGGCGCGGCGCGATGAGGTGGCGACGGCAATGGGCAGGCCATGCGCCTTGAGCGCGGCGACCAGCTCGCCGGCTCCGGGCTTGAGCGGGATGGGCGCATCGCTGACACGCCGGTGCATGTGACTGCGGCACATTTCGTCGAAAAGCGGATAGGGAAAGCCCGGCCCGTAGGTCTCGACCAGCAGCTTTTCGGTCGCCTCGTGCGAACTGCCCACGATCGCGCGGTGGACCGTGTCGGTCATCTCAAAGCCGAGCGTCGTGCAGACTTCGAAGACGATGGAGCGGAAAACGGTTTCGGTGTCGAGCAGCGTGCCGTCCATATCGAAGACGGCGGCCTCGAATCGATGGGAGAGGGGCATCTTGTCCAGGCTCGCTAAAGCCACTCCTTAAAATCCCCGTCCGGCGCCGTCAACGTTCCGAATCCCCGTCGCCCTCCGGCCCCGCGTCGCGGTCTGGCAGATCGGGCTCGGCCGGCTTGCCCTTGCGGGCGCGCCGCGGGCGCGGTGGGGTTTCCGGCGTGGGGGCCGGCTCGGAGCTGTTTTTGCCGGCATTGTCCCGGGCAACGTGCAGCGGGGGCGCCTTGCCCTGCTTGTCGACGCCGAAATAGACGGTCTGGTGCGGGAAGGGGATTTTAATGCCGCGCTCGTCGAAAATGCGCTTGACGATGGCGCTATAGGCCCGCTTGACCCCCCACTGCTTGCCGGGAAGCGTCTTGATCCGCGCGCGCAGCACCACCTCGCTCGGGCCGAAGGCATTGACGCCCATCCACTCGAAATCGGCAATGATCTGGGACTTGAATTCGGGGTCGGCGCGCAATTGGGCAAAGGCGTCGAACATAGCCGCCTTGGCGTCCTCGGTATTCTCGCGATAGGCGACCGCCATGTCGATGAGCGCATAGGAAAAGCCGCGCATGAAATTTGTGACGGTGTCGACTGAGGAGAAGGGGATGATGTGGTAGGAGCCTTCCACGTCGCGCAGGCCAGCCGAGCGGATCGTCAGCCGCTCGACCACCCCCGATATCCCGCCGATCGAGACCACATCGCCCACATCGATCGCGCCTTCGAGCTGGATGAAGATGCCGGTGATGATGTCCTGGACGAGCTTTTGCGCCCCAAAGCCGATGGCAAGCCCGATGACACCGGCCGAAGCAAGGAGCGGCGCGATATTGAGGCCCAGCTCCGAAAGGATGAACATCAGCGACACGGCCAGCAGCGTGATGGTCAGCGCGTTGCGCAAAAGGACGAGAAGCGTGCGCTCGCGCGCCGAGACCGCCGGCCCGAATTCGGGGTTGATACGGTAATCGACCCAGGAATTGAGCACCAGCCAGGCGATGAAGGTGAAAATGAGGATCAGCGAGATGGTTATGATCCCGCTCGCCATGCGCGCGCCCACCTGGCTTTCAAGGAAGGCAATGACATCGAAGACCCCCAGCGTGTGCAGGCAGAAGATGACCACTGCGGCAAAGACCGCAAAGCGCAAAAGCGAAAGCACGCGCGGCACGAAGGCATTGAGCTGCCTTTCAAGCAGCGGCACGCGCTGTGAAATGCCGTGGGGCAGGCTGATCCCCCGCCCGATCATCTTGCTCAAAAGCCCGGCCGCGATCATGCCCAGCACCACGGCCAGTGCGATCTGGCCATTGGCAAGAAGGACGCCGTAAAAATCCCCCAGCGGCCTTGTGAGCGCAATCAGCGTCAGGACCGTGAGGTAGAGCAGCACCGGCACGTGCCAATAGCGCGCCGCAAAGCGCAGCGTTGCGCGGTTGCGGGCGCCGGCGGCGCGGCGCGCGAGCCTGCGCGAAACCGGGCGCCGCGCCTTGAGCATGGCAGCGGCTGCAAAGCCCAGCACAACGAGGAGACCAATGACCCCCATGGCGCGCCCGGCCTCGGGAGAAACCGAGCGGGAAAAGAGCGGCAGGATGAGCAATTGGCTATAGACGAACAGGCTGGTCAGCAGCCGCCCCCAGCGGCTGATGGCGCCGGCCTGGGCATCATCGAGTGCGATGAGCCGGGTCTCGGCGCGATAGGGGGAAACAACGAGCCGCAGCAATGCCATCGCCACCTCGATGATGACGAAGGCGTTGAGATAGAGCGAATGGGCAAAGCTGATCTCGCCCGGGACACCGAGAAAGAAGAGAGCCACGGCATAGCCCGCCGCCCAGGGCAGAAGGGCCACGCCCAGATCGAGCACGAAGACGATCACAAGGACGATGAGCTTGCCAAGGATCGCGTCATGGCCGACGGTACTCTTGATGCGGCGGCGGAAGCCGGTGGCCAGATAGCGCAGGAGATAATAGCCGCCATAGGTGATGAGGATCAGCGCCAGAAGATCGGCGGCCAGCGTCCCGAAAAACCGCAGATCATTGACCGAAAGCGCCGAAAAGATCGCAGGGGCGGCAATGATCTGCTCGCCGAGCCGCCCCAGTGACGTCGCCGTGCTCTCGGCGACCCATTGGGTGAATTCGGCCACCTGACCGCCGACCGAGCGCAGCTCGATCCCGCCTGCGGCCGTCCCGTTCTCATCGCCCGCCGCCTGCTCGCCTTCGAGCGTGCGCTCGAGCTCCTCGATCAGCTGCTGGCGCGCCGCATCGTCGCGCAGCACCTCTATGAGCTGGCGCAGCGCCGTCTCGGTGCTGCTGGCGCTGCCTTCGGCCGTGCTTTGGCCGCCCACCGGCAGCTGGGCCATGGCCGGTGCCGAGAGCAGTGCCGCAAAAGCCAGAACGAAAAGAGCAGTAAGCGCGCGCAAGAAGGGAAGAACAGGGATGGGCATAGACGGTGGGGCCACTCAGGAGCGTGTGTCGCAGGTCAATGGCCCCGAGCCTATAATGGTTCGCGCTCCTGATGAACCCTCCTTGCCCAAAGAACCCGGACAAGGAGCGCTCCATCCAGCCCTGGTTTAGCCCGTGGCGTTGACCAGCTCGATGATTTCGACCTCGCCTTCCCATTGGGGCCAGTGGCGCCGGTGGATGTCGAGGAACTCGCGCGTGAAGGCAATCATCTCCTCGTCGCTGTCGAGCTCATACATGGCATAGCCCGCAATGACCTCCTTGGTCTCGGTATAGGGGCCGTCGATGGTGAGCTTGCCGCCGCGCACGCGCCCAATGCCGGTCTTGACCATGGGGCCGCCCGCTATGAGCTTGGCGCCAGCCGCCTTGCCCTGCTCGTCGATGGCCTCGAAAAGCGCGGCAGGCGGCTCGCCCAGCGCTTGCGGATTGGTGGTTCTGACAATGCCGATATATCTCATCGCTCAATGCTCCTGTTGCGGTCCGGGATTGGACCCGTTCGCAGGACGGAGGGCAAGCATGAGCGCCGACAATTCGCCTCCCGATTTTTCTTAAAAGGCCGTTTCCCGGGCTATTCATCCCCCATCTTGAGGGCCGTGATAAAGGCCTCTCGGTCTCGCGCGCGATCAGGCGGCCCGCGTCAACACGTTTTCGGGAAGCTGCGTCCGGGCATTGTGCACTTCCATGCCCACAATGTGGCCGGCCTCGTCGTAATCGAGGACCACACCCGGTGCGACTTCGCCGCTTTCGTGAACCCGCGCATTTGAAAAGCGGATATAGGCCGCATCGGAGTCGGCGTCATAATGCACTGTCGGTGTCGTCATTGCGGCCTCCTGGCATTGCGGTCGAAAAAAGCTGATATCAGCACAGCGCGTGCGTGCCTCGTCAGCCAGACCGGCTTTTTGCCCCCGCTCACTGATCCCCCATCTTGAGGGCCTTGATGAAGGCCTCCTGGGGGATCTCGACCTTGCCGAACTGACGCATCTTCTTTTTCCCCTCCTTCTGCTTCTCGAGCAGCTTGCGCTTGCGGGTGGCATCGCCCCCATAGCATTTGGCGGTGACGTCCTTGCGCAGCGCGCGAACGGTTTCGCGCGCGATGATGCGGCCCCCGATCGCGGCCTGGATAGGGATGACGAAGAGATGGGGCGGGATCAGCTCCTTGAGCTTTTCGCACATGGCTCTTCCGCGATATTCGGCCTGGGAGCGGTGAACGAGCATGGAAAGCGCATCGACCGGCTCGGCATTGACCAGGATCTGCATCTTGACCAGATCGCCCGCGCGGTGGTCCGAGAGCTGGTAGTCAAAGCTCGCATAGCCCTTGGAGATCGATTTGAGCCGGTCGTAGAAATCGAACACCACCTCGTTGAGCGGCAGATCGTATTCGACCATGGCGCGGTTGCCGACATAGGAAAGATTGGTCTGGATGCCGCGGCGTTCCTGGCAGAGCTTGAGGATGGCGCCGAGATAATCATCGGGAGTGAGGATCGTCGCCTTGATCCAGGGCTCGCGGATTTCGGCAATCTTGACCGGATCGGGCATGTCGGCGGGATTGTGAAGCTCGATCTGGCTCCCGTCGGTCAATTCGATCTCATAGACCACCGAGGGAGCGGTGGTGATGAGGTCGAGATCGAATTCGCGCGCCAGGCGCTCCTGGATGATCTCGAGATGCAAGAGCCCCAGGAACCCGCAGCGAAAGCCGAAGCCGAGCGCGGCGGAGGTTTCCATCTCGAAGGAAAAGCTCGCATCGTTGAGCCTGAGCTTGCTCATGGCGGCGCGCAAATCCTCGAAATCGGAGGCATCGACGGGAAAAAGCCCACAGAACACCACCGGTTGGGCCGGGCGGAAGCCGGGCAGCGGGGTGGAGGTGGGCTTGCGGTCGTCGGTGATGGTGTCGCCGACATTGGTGTCTGCGACTTCCTTGATCGAGGCGGTAAAGAACCCGATCTCGCCCGGCCCGAGCTCGCCCACATCGACGAGCTTGGGCGTAAAGACGCCGACCCGGTCGAGCTCATAGGCCGCGCCGGTCGCCATCATGCGGATTTTCTGGCCCTTCCTGATGCGCCCGTCGATGACGCGGATGAGCACGACGACGCCGAGATAGAGATCGTACCAGCTATCGACCAGCAGGGCCTTGAGCGGCGCGTCCTCATTGCCTTTGGGCGCGGGCAGGCGCTCGACGATTGCCGCAAGCACCTTTTCGATTCCCAGCCCCGTCTTGGCTGAAATCTCGACCGCATCGGAGGCATCGATGCCGATCACATCCTCGATCTGCTGCTTGACCCGTTCGGGCTCGGCGGCCGGCAGGTCGATCTTGTTCAAAACCGGGACGATCTCGTGATTGACCTCGATCGCGTGATAGACATTGGCGAGCGTCTGCGCCTCCACCCCTTGCGCGGCATCGAC
>CAYSBF010000054.1:0-17089 GCA_964429025.1 uncultured Pelagibacterium sp. | reverse complement strand
AGGCGAGGAAGCCGTGGCGGTTGCCGCCATATTCGACGAAGGCCGCCTGCAGCGAGGGTTCGACCCGCGTCACCTTGGCGAGGTAGATATTGCCTCTTAACTGCCGCCGGTCGGCGGATTCGAAATCGAATTCTTCAAGCTTGTTGCCGCTCGTGACGACAATCCGTGTTTCTTCCGGGTGGGTGGCATCCACCAGCATTCTTTTTGTAGGCATCAATGAAAACTCCGCGCGCTCGCGCGCCGGAAACGCGCACATCGAAACGATGTGTGCCGGCGCCATGCGAGGCGTATGTCAGGTGAGGAAGGATGTTTTTCGCATCCAGGGACGATCGAGGCTCGGTCATGGGGCGATAGGGCTGCGGACGGCGGCACAGGAAATCTGCAGTGTCGCTTGTCGGCAGCGCGTAGCCCATTCGACCTCATCCTCAGAGCCGCAGGGGCGCATTCTGCCCGTTACCGCTCAAACTCTTGACGCGCGGCGCTGGAATGGAACTCCGTCCGCGCAACCGGCAGGCGTTACTTGCGGCTGCCGTCGGCCCTTGAAGGGCCGGTATCCAACGGGCTCAAGCGTCGCGCGATGGGAGCGATTGCTGTCGGCGCATCAGGCTCGACGGGTGCAATGGCCTCGCCGCAAACGATAGTCTTGCCCGGTTACAGTCCTTACGAGTGTTCCCGCCGATTGGCAATAGCCAATGTCCGGAAGGAACATGCCACCAGAGGTGGTGGGCGTCGCCGTTCCATTCAAGCCGGCCCTCAAATTGCCGGAGAATCACATAAGGTGCGCGCCAAATGGAGTTGGGTATGAAGTTTGCACCGTTAAGGGCGCTGGTGCTGGCGCTGTCCATCCTGGCCGGACTGACCGGGCCGGGGCTGGCGCAGGACGCCGCACCAGAAGAGGCTCAAGCGGAACAGGCCAGCGAGGAGGCGGAGACGGCGCCTGCAGTGCTGGATTCGCGCGTCACCTCGACGCCTGAACGCGCGCGGCTGGTTCTAGACCTTTCGATGCCTACCGAGTTCGGGGTCTATACGCTCGCCGATCCCGCACGCATGGTTGTCGAATTGCGCGCGCAGTCCGGTGAGGGCGGCGAAGGGCAGGCGGCAGGTGACGGTCTGGTTTCCGGCTATACGGTCGAGGCCGCCGGTGCCGAGCGGGTGCGCGCCGTCATGAATCTCTCGGGCCCGGCACGCGTGCAGCAGTCCTATATTCTCGAAGCTTTCGAGGATCAGCCGGCGCGGCTGGTGGTCGATCTCATTCCCGACACGCAGGAAAATTTTGCGGCCAACGTCCGGGAGGTCGATGAACCCGGCGCGGACGAAACGGTCGAGACGGCCGAACTGGACGGGACCGAGACCGCACCGGGTGAAACCACGACCGCGGTACCGGCGGTCAGGCCGCTGATCGTGATCGACCCGGGCCATGGCGGCGTCGATGGCGGCGCGCGGTCGGCCACGGGGCTCGAGGAAAAGCATATCGTTCTGGCCTTCGCGCTCAAACTCCAGAACCTGCTGGTCGAGACGGGCAAGTTCGATGTGGCGCTGACCCGCGAAACCGACACTTTCCTCACGCTTTCAGAGCGTGTCGCGCTGGCGCGGCAGAACCAGGCGGACCTCTTCATCTCGCTGCATGCGGATTCCTTCGACCAGGAGAATGTGCGCGGCGCGAGCATCTATACGCGCGGCGATATCGTGCTCGATGCACTGGATCGGGTACTGGCGGAGAACGAGAACCGGGTGGATTTGGTGGCAGGGTTCAACCCGCCCGAAGATCCGGCCGTTGTCGATGTGCTGGTCGAACTGCTGGGCCGGGAGACGCGGCGGCAATCCTATGTCGCTGCGCAGGCGCTTATCGAGCAGTTGGAACCATCGGTACAGCTCAGGCGCTTTCCCTTGCGGCAGGCGGATTTCTTCGTCCTCAATGCGCCCGATGTTCCCTCCGTCCTGATCGAACTCGGATTTTTGTCAAATTCCGACGATACGGAGAACCTCACCACCGATGCATGGCTCGACCGCGTGGCCGCGGCACTGGCCAGGGGCGTGGCCGTCTATTTCGAAGGGCAGGGCTAGGGCCAGGGTCAGGAAACCGCTGCCGCCGTCCACAATTTAACCCGTGTCTGGTAATTATGATTCGGTGCCGGCCTTGATGCCCGGCTCAGGGAACTGACCGCTCAATGTTTCGACTTTTAAGCTGGCTGTTCGGATTTGGCGTATTCTGCGGGTTGATCGCGCTGGTCGGCGGCGGCACCTATATCTATCTCGTCAGCGAAGATCTGCCTGATTATACGGTCCTCAAGGACTACCAGCCGCCGGTGACCACTCGGGTCCATGCCGCCGATGGTACGCTTCTGGCCGAGTTTGCCCGCGAGCGGCGGTTGTTCCAGCCCATCGAGACGATACCGCCACATGTCATCCAGGCTTTCCTTTCAGCCGAGGACAAGGATTTCTATTCCCATTTCGGGATCGATGTCGCCGGCGTGATCCGCGCCGCGCGAGACAATATCGAAGGAATGCTCAATGGCGATAGCGGGCTGGTTGGTGCGTCCACGATCACCCAGCAGGTCGCCAAGAATTTCCTTCTGACGTCGGAACAGACCTGGGACCGCAAGATCCGCGAGGCGATTCTGGCGCTGCGGATCGAGAACACGTTTTCCAAGGACAAGATCCTCGAGCTGTATCTCAACGAGATTTTCCTGGGGCTCAATTCCTACGGGGTTGCGGCTGCGGCGCTCAATTATTTCGACAAGGCGCTTTACGAGCTGAGCTATTCCGAGGCTGCCTATCTCGCGGCCCTGCCCAAGGGGCCGGCCAACTATCACCCGTTTCGGCGGCCGCAGGCGGCGATCGAGCGCCGGAACTGGGTACTCGATCGCATGGTGGAGAACGGCTACCTCACCTTCGAGGAAGGGGAGGCCTACAAGTCCGAGAACCTCAATGTCGTGCCGCGGCGGGGCGGTTCGCAGCTCTATGCTGCGGAATATTTCACCGAGGAGGTCAGGCGTCAGCTCGGTTCGCTCTACGGCGAGGACCAGCTCTACGGGGGCGGGATGTCCGTGAGGACCTCGCTCGATCCGCGACTGCAGGCGCTGGCGCGCAAGGCGCTGATGGACGGGCTCATCCGGTTCGACCAGGCCCGGGGATTTCATGGCGTCGTGGCCACGATCGAGACCGAAGGCGACTGGGGCCTCGAACTTTCAAAGATTGCGCCATTACGCGATGTGCCGGAGTGGCAGCTGGCGGTCGTCCTGCGCATGGAGAACAACCTCGCGCATATCGGTCTGAGGCCGGAAATCGATGTCGATGGGCGCGTGGAGAGTGCGCGCACCGAAGGGCAATTGCCGGGGCCGGAGGTGAGCTGGGTCAGCCAGCCATTGAGCCAGATACTGAGCGTGGGTGACGTCATCTATGTCGAGCCGGTCGCGGGGAAGGAAGGCGTCTACACGCTCCGGCAGGTTCCCGAGATAGAGGGCGGTCTCGTCGCCATGGACCCCCGCACCGGGCGCGTCGTCGCGATGGTGGGTGGCTTTTCCTTTGCCGAAAGCGAGTTCAACCGCGCCACCCAGGCCATGCGGCAGCCGGGTTCGGCGTTCAAACCCTTTGTCTATGCGGCCGCGCTGGACAATGGCTACACCCCGGCCTCGGTCGTGCTCGATGCGCCGCTCGAGATCGTCAATGACGACGGCTCTGTCTGGCGCCCGGAGAACTATGCGCAGCAATTTTATGGTCCGCAGACGCTGCGGCGCGGGATCGAGCTGTCGCGCAATGTCATGACCGTGCGGCTGGCCAAGGATCTCGGTATGCCGATGATCGCCGAATATGCGCGGCTCTTCGGGATTTACGACAACATTATGCCGGTGCTGTCGATGGCGCTGGGGTCCGGAGAAACCACGGTTCTTCGGCTGACGGCTGCCTATGCCACGATTGCCAATGGCGGGCGCAAGATCACGCCGACACTCATCGATCGCATTCAGGACCGCTACGGCAATACGATCTACCGGCATGACGAGCGCATCTGCGACGGATGCGAGCAGGCGGAATGGACAGGGCAGGGCGAGCCCTACATCATCGACAACCGTCCGCAGATTCTCGACCCAATGACCGCCTACCAGATCACTTCCATGATGGAAGGCGTGGTGCAGCGCGGTACGGGTACCGCAGTAAGCCGTCTCAACCGCCCGGTTGCGGGCAAGACCGGCACGACCAACGACTACAAGGACGCCTGGTTCGTGGGCTTCACGCCCGAACTCGCCGTGGGCGTTTATGTTGGCTATGACATTCCGCGCTCGATGGGCCGATCCTCGACGGGTGGAGAGCTGGCAGCGCCGATCTTTGCCGATTTCATGGAAGCCGCGCTTGCCGGCCAGCCGCCGACCCCGTTCAATGTGCCTGCCGGCATGCAACTCGAATGGATCGACCCGGCCACCGGCGTCGCGATCGCGGGCGGAGGGGTACGCGAAGCGTTCAAGCCCGGGACGGGGCCGAACCTCATTACCTCAGTAATTGGTGTCAATTCCGCAGCGTTCGACAACATCCAGAACGCCGACTCCCAAGGCTTCGTCAGGGGCACGGGCGGGTTGTGGTAAAGAGACAGCCCTGTCTCCTTCGCTTCTGCGGGGAAAACGAAGGGAAAGAGTGTCGCCGCCCCGGTTGAACCTCCGGCCGTTTCCCATTAAGTCACGGCCCTCACAGATAAAAAATGGAAGAACCATGCGCGCCGAAACGCAGAAGACGGTTGACCAAATCAAGCAGGCCATAAGCCTGCTGAGGAGGCATCTTTGACTGGGATACTGCCCAGCGCCGCCTAGACGAACTCAACGCCCGCTCCGAATCAGGGGATCTCTGGAACGATCCCGAAGCCGCTCAGCAGGTTATGCGCGAGCGCCAGTCGCTCGAAACGGCCATCGCCAGCGTCAAGACGCTGGAGGGTGGGCTCAATGACAATGTGGAGCTGATCGAACTGGGCGAGGCCGAAGGCGATGACGAGATCGTTGCCGAAGCCGAATCCGCGCTCGCGGCCCTCAAGGAAACGGCGGCCCGGATGCGCGTCGAGACGCTGCTGTCGGGCGAAGCCGATGCCAATGACTGCTACCTCGAAGTGCATGCCGGCGCCGGCGGCACCGAAAGCCAAGACTGGGCGCAGATGCTTTTCCGCATGTACACGCGCTGGGCCGAACGGCGCGGGTTCAAGGTGGAAACGATCGAATATTCGGCCGGTGAAGAGGCCGGAATCAAGGGCGCGACGATCCTCGTCAAGGGCCACAACGCCTATGGCTGGCTCAAGACCGAGAGTGGGGTGCACCGGCTGGTGCGCATCTCTCCCTATGACAGCCAGGCCCGGCGCCACACGAGCTTTTCGAGCGTCTGGGTCTATCCGGTGATCGATGAGTCGATCGATATCGAGGTCAATGAGTCAGACGTGCGGATCGACACATATCGGGCTTCGGGTGCGGGCGGGCAGCACGTGAACACGACCGATTCCGCCGTCCGCATCACGCATATCCCGACGGGCATAGTGGTGCAGTGCCAAAACGAGCGCTCGCAGCACAAGAACCGGGCTCAGGCCTGGGACATGCTGCGTGCACGGCTCTATGAGCTCGAATTGCAGAAGCGCGAGGAAGCGGCCAACGCCGAGGCGGCGTCCAAGACCGACATCGGATGGGGCCACCAGATCCGCTCCTACGTCCTGCAGCCCTATCAGCTCGTGAAGGACTTGCGCACGCAAGTGGAAAGCACCTCACCTTCGGATGTGCTGGATGGCGACCTCGACAAGTTCATGGAAGCTTCCCTCGCGCAGAGGGTCGGGGCAGAGACTGCAGAAGACGCTTAGGAGCCGACCTGAAGCCCGCAGGCCAGCGGTATCACAGGAACTTGGCGAGCGTCCGCCCTGCGGTGATGAAGCGCGAAGGGTCGACGGCGTTGCCGCCACGGCGGACCTCGAAATGCAGGTGTGGTCCCGTCGAGCGCCCGGTCGACCCTGCAAGTCCAATGCGCTCGCCGCCTTTCACCCTCTGCCCCTCATGGACGCCGATCGAGCTGAGATGGGCGTAGCGGGTCACGAGTCCGTTGCCGTGGTCGATATCGACCATTTTGCCGTAGCCGCCATTGCTTCCGGCAAAGGTAACCGTGCCGTTGGCTGCAGCGAGGATGGGCGTTCCGGTTGGTGCGCGGAAATCTATTCCGGCGTGAAAGGCCGTTCGCTTGAGGAAGGGATCAATCCGATTTCCGAAATTGGACGTCATGGACAAATTGCCGGCGACCGGCCGCTGGACGGGCGCGGTCAGCAGCGCCTGCCGGGCTGACGAGAATTGAGCAAGGGCGGTTGCGACCGCATTCGCTTCGTCGACGATCGAGAGTTCTTCTGCACTTCCGGCGGGGATAAAGGGGCCACCGATCCCGCCTGCCTCGGGTAGAGCGGGGCGGATCCCCAGTGCATTGAGCTCACTGACGATCTCCTGCGTCGAGAGGGTTGCGGCGTCCGACAGGGATGCCAGTGCCAGCCGCGTTTCCTCCTGCATGACGATCAGGTTCTGCGCCAGCGCCGCCGTGTCGCCGATCTCGGAAACCACCGGGCCGCCGATTGCGCCCGTTTCCATGTCCCGGTCGATTGCGGCCTCACTGCCGCCCATGGCGATGCCCATCTCGCGTGCCATGTCGGCCAGAGCGCGCACATATTCGTGCTGTTCTGCAAGAATTTCCTGCTGTTGCACGAGTTCGTGCATCTGAAGGTTCATGTCGCCCATCTGGGCGTATTGGCGCGAATGAAGCCGGTCCACCTCGAGCCGCAACTGAACGAGCCGCTGCTCATAGGCAGTGATGATCGCCGAATTATCTTCCCGAAGAAGCTCGTTGATCTCAGGCGCGTAGTAGAGTGCGATGCCGGTTACCGCGTTGCTGGCGAGGAGGAGCGCGAAAATGGCATAAAAGAGGGCATTCGTCTTGCGTGGCCTTTTGCGGGGCGCTTTCGCTCCACCCCGTCCGAACCCTGTTTGCGCATCTCCGGAACGCAACTGACGCTTCCCCCAGTACGCGGCACTGCCCGTAAAACATCTGGCGTGGACTATGGCGCGGCATGGTTAACAAAATGCGAAACGAGCCCTAGTTCAGTGCTTTCAGCACACGCTCGACATGGCCTTTTGCCCTGATATTGCGCCAGATTTCCTTGAGCTTTCCGTCCGGTCCGACAAGAAAGGTCGACCGGACAAGGCCCATATAGGAGCGGCCGTAGTTGAGCTTTTCGCCCCAGACGCCATAAGCGCCGATTGCGACGTGATCCGGGTCGGAGACGAGAATCGGCGAGAGTCGGTATGTCCTGCGGAATTTGGCGAGATCGCTCACGGTGTCGGGCGAAATGCCGACCAGCAAGATGTCCTTTGCCGCGAAGGCTTCGGCCTTTGCGGTGAAGTCTAGATTCTGGTCGTTGCAAGCGGGCGTATCGGCCTGCGGATAAAAATAGAGCAAGACCGACTTCCCGCGATGATCGGACAGGGTAAAGCTGCCGCCGTCATCGGTCGGGAGGGTGAAATCGGGGGCAGGCGCGCCCTTGGCTAGCTCCGTCATAAAATTGGCTTCTCCATGCGCGTTGTGCGGCTTTTTTGGTGTTGCGCCACATTCGAGCCGATATGGTCACGCAAACGGTTCGCCGGCTTTTAGCCGATTCTCCCCGCGGCACCGGCATATGTCGATCTGGATGCACCTTCGAACGTGAGCGAAATCGATAGCACCCCTGCTGCTTCGCCTTCTCCGCGCAAACGGCGCGTCTGGCGGATCGCTCGCCTCATTGCATTGATCGTCCTGGCGGTGTTGGCGCTATTCTATGTGCGCCTGTTTTTCGGGCCCGTTTCACTCAATTTCCTCTCCGATCGCGTGCAAGCCATGGTCGCCGGGGTGGTCGACGAGAGCTTCATCGTCGATTGGGAGGATTTCGGCCTGTCGCTGAGCGGGCCGGTAACACCCGCCTTCCGCCTCTCGGAGGTGACGCTGACCGAGCGGGAGACGAATGCCGTAATCTCGATGTCGGCGCTCGATATTTCGGTGTCACCGTTCGGCCTGCTGCAGGGGCGGCCGGAGGCGAGGGTCGTGCTGGTCGATCCTCATTTCCAGGTGGTTCAGGACCTGCTCGGCACGCGCCTCTCCCGTTTTGAAATCGAGGAATCCGAGGACGGCTCTCCGGCCGTGGTCTCCGTCCATCAGGGCGAAAGCGCTGCACAGGGGGTGGTGATCGGCAGCGAAGGACTTTCCGTGGGGGACGCCAGCGGCGAGATGCTCGGCCCGCGTTCGGACAATGACTGGCTCATCGCCAATATGGAGGGGATCAACACCTCGCTTGCCGATGTCGCCCGGCGGGCGATGGCCGGGCAGGTGAGACGGATCGACGTACGCAACGGTTCGGCCGGCGTGCTCGACACCGTCTACGGGCTCTACAAGAGCTTCAGTGCCGTCGAGGCCGAAGTGCGCTCCGGTCGCGAGCCTGGACGGGTGACGGCGGTGTTTTCCGCGGAAATCGCGGGGCGCACGATGCAAGGCACGCTGGTCCGGCAGGAGACGGAAGAGGGGGCGCTCGTCGAGGCGGATGTCGCGGATCTCGATTTTTCGACCATCATTCCGTTTCTCGACGACGCCCAGGGCATTGCGGCACTGAGGGGCAGAGGCAAACTTTCCGCGCTGGTGGAATATACGGATGAAGGACGGGTCGAGGGCGCTGACTTCACCATCGATCTTTCCGGCACGGCTTTGCGGCTCAACAACGATCTTTTCCGTGTCGAGACCGAACCGTTCGAGGTCGCCTGGTCCCCCGCGGACGCCACGTTCAGCTTTGCCGACGTCGAGGCAGCCATCGGCCAGAGCAGGGGGCGGGTCAGCGGCGATCTGGTTCTGGGGTTCGACCAGCAGTTCGGGCCGACGGTTGGGCTTTCAGTGCGGGCGAGCGATGTCTGGCTGCACCCGGACGATCTCGAAGCGCCAACCGAACCATTCGACCTGTTCACTTTCGAGGGTTGGACCGCGCCCCTTTACGGCGCCATCGGCATCGACCGCATGGTGGGCGCCAAGGACGGCGCCAGCATCGTGATGCAGGGGCGCGTGGATACGGTGCGGGAAGGCATCGGGCTCGACGTTTCGATCAGCGGGCGCGGCGCCTCAGCGGACGATGTAAAGCGTCTCTGGCCCTATCTCTTCTCACCCGAAGCGCGGCAGCTTTTCACCGAATATGTCATCGATGGAACGGTCCATTCGGCGGACATGCGCTTCAACTTCCCGGTTGGGACCATCGGCAATCCCGACCGAACCGGTCCAGTCCCGGAAGACGCCATCGACATCGAGCTGGTTGGCAGTGACCTGGAGTTGCAGCCTTTTGAGGGCATCCCTCAGTTCGATGTCGAGGGGGAAGCGCGGGTGACCGTGCGTGACAACCAGTTCACAATGGCGTTCGAGCGGGCGCGGATCACCGATCCGGCGGGGGACATCGCGATCACCAATGCCGCCTTCATCAACCAGGATACCTCAGCGCCAAACCAGATCTTCGAGATATCGGGGGACGTCTCGGGAACGGTTCCCACCATCATGCGGATCGCCAATTCCGAGCCGCTGAACCTGCTCGAGGAGTTCCAGTTCGGGCTCGACCTGGACGAATTGGCCAGCGATCTCGGCGGCGAGGTGAATGCTACCGTCATCTCGACCATCCATACCGATGATACCGGCCGGATGGTCAGCACGGACTATGCGCTCAATGGAACCGTCACCGGGCTTCATAGCGTCAACCCGGTCGAGGGATTCGATTTTTCGGAGACCAACCTGTCCTTCACGGCCTCGCAGGCCGGGTTCCGCGTGGTCGGGCAGGGTAAGCTCGAAGACATTTTGCTCGATCTCCAGGCGACGCGCACGGGGACGGAGCCGGCGGACTTCCGGGCTGCAGCGACCTTCAGTGTCGCCGATGCACAATCGATCGGTCTGGATCTGTCGGAGTTCATGGATGGGCAGGTGCGCGTGGTCACGCGCCCGATGCCGGACGGAAGCTTCCAGATCCTGGCGGATCTTGCTGAGTCCGGGTTGAGGCTGCCCGACATCGGCATCACGAAGGCGCGCGGTGAGGCGGGGCGCGTGGCAGGGGTTGTCAGGTTCGATGAAGGCGAGGTTCAGGTGACCGACCTCGACCTCGCCTTCGGCACCGTCCGGCTTATGGGCGGGCTCAGTGTCGGGATGGACGGCGCCTTCAAGTCCGCCGAGTTCTCGACGTTCCAGATCAGTCCCGGCGACAGTGCCCGGGTGTCGATGTCGCCGATCAAGGGGGGATTTGCGCTGGATGTGCGCGGCGAGCAACTGGACGTGAAGCCAATCCTCAAGCGGTTCTTCGATCTCGAGGGCGATCCGAATGCCGGGGCCAGCGACGAGCTGAACGACCAGACCTTCAACGTGACAGTCAATCTCGCAAGAGCCCTCGGCCACTATGCCACCGTTGTTTACGATCTCAACCTTGACCTGTCGGTGCGTGGGAACGAGTTGAGGCGGGTGAACCTCACCGGCCAACTCGGCGGCGACAGGACCATGTCGGCGACCACCAATTCGCTGCCGGCGGGGCGCGTCATTTCGTATGCGGCGAACGATGTCGGGGCGGTGATGCGGTTTATCGGCATCTATCCGCGCCTGGTAGGCGGTGAGGGCAGCCTCGTAATGCGGTACGACCCGCCGTCGCAGACCGACACGGGCGAATTCGTCCTGCGCGACTTCGCCATCGCCGACGAGGCCAACCTCGCCCAGATCGTGGGCGAGCATCGTGAATCGCGCGAGCTCCTGAGCCGCGGCAGCGCGCTCGCCTTCGATTATGGACGGGCACAATTCCTGCGCACGCCGGACCGCATCGAAGTGATAGAGGCCGCGCTTTATGGCGACACGGTCGGGGGCACGGTGCGCGGCAACATCCTCACCCGCGCCGGACAGTATGACCTTGCGGGCACTTACGTGCCGCTGTTCGGTCTCAACAACATCTTCCAGCAGTTGCCGATCCTGGGGCCGATCTTTGGTGGCCGGGAGGGCGAGGGGCTGATTGGGGTCACCTTTGCGGTCCGGGGACCGTTGAGCGCACCGGAAATTCTCGTCAATCCGGTGTCGATCCTAGCGCCCGGCGTGTTCCGGACGCTGTTTGAGTATCGGGCGCAGGCGCGGACGGGGGAGTAGTTATTGGACTTGCAATTGTCCTCAACGTCATTCCGGCATTTATTGCCGGAATCGAGCGCGATGCATCGCCACGGCCTGCGTTTGAAGGCATTTTCTGGACCCCGGGAATAAATCCCGGGGTGACGTTCGGAGGGACGGTAGAGTTTGCGGGCCTGTTCTTACACAGGTTTTAGCAGTACATGCCGCTTCTTGCCGATGGAGAGCTTGATGACGCCTTCGGAGAGAACGTGCTCTTCGCCCAGAGCGAGCTTTTCGTCGGTGACAGTCTCGTCGTTGACCTTGAGTGCTCCCGCCTGGATGTGACGCCGTGCCTCGCCGTTCGAGGCAGCGAGGTTAGCCGTCACCGTTGCGGCAAGAATCCCCAGCCCGCCGCGAAGCGCCGACCAGCCGATCTGGATGGTGGGGAGCGAGAGGTCGAGCTGGCCGGCCTCGAACACGGCAATGGCCGTCGCGGCCGCTTCCTCGGCTGCGGCGCGGCCGTGAACCAGCGCTGTCACTTCGGTCGCCAACACCTTCTTGGCCTCGTTGATGTCGGTCGCGACACCGCCGACCACGCGCGAGATTTCATGGAGCGGGAGGATGGTGAAGAGTTTGAGGAATCGCTCGACGTCCGCGTCCTCGGTGTTGCGCCAGTATTGCCAGAAGTCGTAGACCGACAGCGCGTCCTCGTTGAGCCAGACGGCGCCGTTGGCGGTCTTACCCATCTTCTGGCCCGATGACGTCGTCAGCAGGGGGGAGGTCAGCGCGTAGAACTGCGCGCCGAGCATGCGGTGCCCAAGGTCGAGCCCGTTGACGATATTGCCCCACTGATCCGATCCACCCATCTGCAATATGCAGCCATAGCGCTGGTGCAGCTCGACGAAGTCGTAGGCCTGCAGGATCATGTAATTGAACTCGAGGAACGAGAGCGATTGCTCGCGGTCGAGCCTGAGTCTTACCGAATCAAAGGAGAGCATGCGGTTGACCGAGAAGTGCCGGCCAACGTCGCGCAGAAACTCGATATAGGACAGCCCGAGCAGCCAGTCGGCATTGTTGGCCATGATGGCCGGCGTTTCGGCGCGATCGAAATCGAGGAAGTTGGAGAATTTGCGCTTGATGCCTTCGATGTTTGCGGCGATCCCTTCCACGGTCAGGAGCTTGCGCGCCTCATCCTTAAAAGAGGGGTCGCCTATCATGCCGGTGCCGCCCCCCATCAGGGCGATGGGGCGATGGCCGGTCTTCTGCATCCAGTGCAGCATCATGATCTGCATCAGATGGCCGACATGGAGCGAGGCTGCAGTGGGGTCGTAGCCGATGTAGCCAGTGACGGTTTCGGTCGAGAACTTCTTGTCCAGCCCATCCGGGTCGGAAATCTGATGGATAAAGCCGCGCTCGTCGAGCGTGCGGAGAAAGTCGGATTTGAACTGTGTCATTGGGCGGTGCCCCGGTCAAAGTTGTGCGTGATGCAGTACCCCGCTTCCACTCGCCCATAGCGGTGCAGAAGGGGGAATGAGCGATCGCTCAACGTCCGCCGCCGGCTGCGATCTCGGCCCGGCGACGGTCGAGATACTCGCCGCAGGACTCGATCAGTTCGTCGATCTTGCCTTCATAGAAGTGGTTTGCGCCCTCGATGATCTGCTGCTCGATGGTGATGCCCTTCTGGGTCTTGAGCTTGTCCACGAGCTTCTGAACCGAGGTGGGCGGCGCCACGCGGTCCTTGTCACCATGGATGATCAGGCCGGAGGCCGGGCAGGGGGCCAGGAACGAGAAGTCGTAGAGGTTTTCCGGGGGCGAGACGGAAATGAAGCCCTCAACCTCCGGCCGGCGCATGAGGAGCTGCATGCCGATCCAAGCACCGAAAGAAAACCCCGCAATCCAGCATCCGCGGCTTTCGCGGTTGAGCGCCTGCAGCCAATCCAGCGCCGCAGCCGCGTCGGACAACTCGCCGATGCCGTGGTCGAACACGCCCTGGCTGCGGCCAACGCCGCGCGAATTGAAGCGCAGTACGGCGAAACCCCGTTGCACGAACATGTAAAAGAGGTTGTAGACGATCTGGTTGTTCATCGTGCCCCCGAACTGGGGATGGGGATGAAGCACGATCGCCACGGGGGCATTGGGCTCCTTGCCCGGCTGGTAACGGCCTTCGATACGGCCTTCCGGGCCATTGAAAATCACTTCGGGCATTGAGCACTACCTTGTTATCGCGCGCGTTCCCGCGGGCCAAATCCGCAAGCCAGGCATGGCTGCCATGCATTCAGCCCACTCGGCTTGACGAACGCCTCGGGTGTCCATAAAACTGACTGGAATACCAGTTTAGAATAATTCCAAACAGGTACCAGCCGTTTCAACGGCCTTTGTTGAGCGCCCCTTTTACTGAAGGTGCGCGTTGAATTTCAAGGATTGTTTGCGGTCCACGCAGAAGGCGGCTGGGCCCTCTACGAGTTGATGGACCGGATGGCCGCTTATCTCGACCATAATGCCTCGATGCCGATTCTCCCCTCCGCGCGGGATGCGGTTGTTTCGGCGCTCGATATGGTGGGCAATCCTTCCTCCGTCCACGCCCAGGGCAGGGCTTTGCGCAAGCTCATTGACGATGCGCGCGACGAGGTCGCCGCGCTGGCTGGCGCCGAGGCCAAGCAGGTCGTGTTCACAGGTTCAGCCACAGAGGCGCTTACCCAGGCGATCGTCGGTGGGGTGAAGGCTTTCGGTGTCGACCGTGTGGTCGTTTGCGCGACCGATCACGCCGCGGTGCTGAAGGCCGCCGAAATCAGCGGCGCGCCGGTTCGGGTGGTCGGCGTGGATAAGGATGGACTTATCGATCTCGATGCTCTGGCGCGGATGATCGGGACCGCAGACGCGGCCGGCGAAAAGCTACTGGTGAGCTTTTCCTGGGTGAACAATGAAACCGGCGTTATCCAGCCGCGCGGCCGGATCGAGACGATGGTGGGGCCAACGCCTCATCTTCTTGTCGTCGACTCGGTACAGGCTTTTGGCAAGCTGGGTCTGGAATTTTCGTCCTCGCCTGCCGATATGATGGCGGTGAGCGCCCACAAGATCGGCGGACCGGCCGGTGCCGGTGCGCTGCTCGTCAAGGGCCATTGCGACTCGGTGCGGCTGATCCCCGGGGGCGGTCAGGAGCAGGGCAGGCGTGGCGGCACCGAATCTGCGGCCGTGATTGCCGGGTTTGGTGCGGCCTGCAAGGCGAATGCAGAGATGTTCGATCTCGGGCGCGTGGTGGACCTGCTGGCAACATTCGAGCAGCGGCTCAATCATCTGGCACCCGACGCCATCATCTTCGGGCGCGGCGCAGAGCGGATCGGCACGGTCTCGAATTTTGCGGTTCCGGGGATAAAGAACACGGTGGCGATGATGGCTCTTGATCTCGCCGGGGTTGCGGTTTCGTCGGGATCGGCGTGCTCATCGGGCAAGGTGAGCAGAAGCCATGTGCTGAGCGCGATGGGCGTGGCACCAGAAATGGGCGAATGCGGCTTGCGGGTGAGCCTCGGCTGGAATTCGGAGCAGGCCGATATCGACGCCTTTTTTGCGGCGTTTGAAACAGTTTTGAACCGGCATCGCCGGAGCGGCGCGGCTGCATAAGCGGACGCGAATATCAGGAGAGACTTATGTCCGATTACGACATCCCGACACTCAAGGAAGAAATCGACAGGGAAACCGTCGATCAGGTTCTTGCGCTGGACGTCGACAAGTACAAATACGGTTTCGAGACGATCATCGAGTCCGACAAGGCGCCCAAGGGGCTGAACGAGGACACGATCCGGTTCATCTCGGCCAAGAAGAATGAGCCTGAATGGATGCTCGAATGGCGGCTCGAGGCGTTCCGGCGCTGGCTGACACTCGATGAGCCGAACTGGGCGCGTGTCAGCTATCCCAAGATCGATTTTCAGGACCAGCACTATTATGCTGCTCCCAAGAGCACATCCGGCCCCAAGAGCCTGGATGAGGTCGATCCGGAGTTGTTGCGGACTTACGAAAAGCTGGGCATTCCGCTCTCGGAGCAAAAAATTCTCGCCGGCGTCCAGGACGGCAATGGCGCGGATGCGACGCCCTTCAGCAGCAATGTGGCTGTGGATGCCGTATTCGACTCCGTTTCAGTCGTTACGACGTTCCGCGAGGAGCTGGCCAAGCAGGGGATCATCTTCTGCTCGATCTCCGAGGCGATCCGCGAGCACCCGGAACTCGTGAAGAAGTATATGGGATCGGTCGTGCCGGTCACCGACAACTTTTATGCCACGCTGAATTCGGCGGTGTTCACGGACGGCTCGTTCGTCTACATCCCGAAGGGTGTCCGCTGTCCGATGGAGCTCTCCACCTATTTCCGCATCAATGAGCGGAATACGGGGCAGTTCGAGCGTACGCTGATCATTGCCGAGGAAGGCTCATATGTGAGCTATCTCGAAGGCTGCACGGCGCCGATGCGCGACGAGCACCAGCTTCACGCTGCGGTCGTGGAGCTGATTGCGCTCGATGATGCCGAGATCAAGTACTCGACGGTCCAGAACTGGTACCCCGGCGACAAGAACGGCAAGGGCGGCATCTACAATTTCGTGACCAAGCGCGGCGACTGCCGGGGCAAGAATTCCAAGATCTCCTGGACGCAGGTCGAGACCGGCTCGGCGATCACCTGGAAATATCCGAGCTGCATCCTGCGTGGCGACGGGTCGCGCGGCGAATTCTACTCCATCGCCATCTCGAACGGCCACCAGCAGGTGGATTCCGGCACCAAGATGATCCATCTGGGCAAGAACACGTCCAGCCGCATCATCTCCAAGGGCATTGCCGCCGGCTTCTCGGACAATACCTACCGTGGGCAGGTCTCGGCACACCGCCGGGCGACCAACGCGCGCAACTTTACCCAATGCGACAGCCTGCTGATCGGCGACAAGTGCGGGGCGCATACCGTGCCCTATATCGAAAGCCGCAATTCGTCGGCCGTGTTCGAGCACGAGGCGACGACCAGCAAGATCTCGGATGACCAGATGTTCTATTGCCTGCAGCGCGGGCTGAACGAGGAAGAGGCGGTCGCGCTGATCGTCAATGGCTTCGTGCGCGACGTGCTGCAGCAATTGCCGATGGAGTTCATGGTCGAAACCCAGAAGCTGATCGGGATTTCGCTCGAGGGGAGCGTCGGGTGACGGAGGCGGTCTACAATCCGGTTGTCCGCATCTCCGAGTTGGAGTTGGAACGCAATGCCGGCCCAGGCTGGTTCGAGTCCTTCGACGGCTATGTCGGAAAGATGCTGCAGCTTACCCGGCTCGGTTGCGCTTACACCGAGGTGGCCCCTGGCAAGACGGCCTGTCCCTACCACGTCCACCATGCCGAGGATGAAATGCTTGTCATACTCGCAGGCGAGGGGACCTATCGCTTCGGCGGAAGAACCTACGCCGTAAAGGGCGGTGATGTGCTGGGAGCACCGATTGGCGGTGCCGATTATGCCCACCAGCTCATCAACACCGGAACAGAAAACCTCCGGTATCTGGTGATTTCGTCAAAAGCGGACATCGATGTTTGTGAGTACCCGGATTCGGGCAAGATCGGTGTTTATAGCGACGCTGTGGCAGGGACGGCACGCCGACATTTGAGATTTATGGGACGAGAAGAAAATAGCCTCGAATATTTCGATGGCGAGAAATTCGGAGACGATCAATGACCATGCCGCTACTTGAAATCCGCAACCTCCGCGTACGTGTTGAGGACAATGAAATCCTCAAGGGCGTGAATCTGGTCCTCATTCGCGGCGAGGTGCACGCGGTGATTGGCCGGAACGGATCGGGCAAGTCGACGCTCTCCTATGTCCTTGCGGGCATGGAAGACTATGAGGTCGTCGAGGGCGAAGTGCTGCTCGATGGCGAAAACCTGTTGGAGATGGAGCCCGATGAGCGCGCCGCCGCCGGCGTATTCCTCGCCTTCCAGTATCCGATCGAGATTC
>CAYSBF010000053.1:0-17150 GCA_964429025.1 uncultured Pelagibacterium sp. | reverse complement strand
TCCCCTTGAGGGAGAAGGTGGATCGGGCCGAAGGCCCGAGACGGATGAGGGGTGCGCGATGCTTCGGCATTCGCCGGGCCCGGAGATAGAGCTACCCCGCCCCCGCCCTAGCCCCCGCCTCGGCCTTCACCGCGATCCGCGCCCACACGGGAAGATGATCGGACCCCTTGCGCGCGAGATCCGACATGTGGACACCGGACGCCGTCACCTCGATGTCCATGGTGGTGATGATCCTGTCGAACGCCAGAACGGGCCGGGAGGAATGAAAGCTCGGTCCGGGCGCGATGACCTGATGGTGCTCGGCGAAATGGGCAAGGCACCCGCCCTCGGTCGTCCACTGGTTGAGATCGCCCATGATGACCGTGGGCAAAGCCTCGTCCAGAATGTCGAGCTGATCGAGAACCGATTGCGCCTGCCGCCGTCGCCATAGGTCGACCAGCCCCAGATGCAGTCCGATCACCCGAAGCTTCTCGCCGCCGATCTTCAAATCCGCCATCACGGCCCCGCGCGGCTCCAGCGCCGGGAGCGTCAGCGTCGACTGGTCCAGAACCTCGATGCCCTGCCTTACGAGGATGGTATTGCCGTGCCAGCCCAGGCTCTGCTTGCGCACGCCGAAGCGGATCGGCACATAGCCCGACTGCTCGACAATGGCATCCGGAGAAAGCGAGGACGTGCGCGAGCCGAAGCGCCTGTCAACCTCCTGCAAGGCGATTACATCCGCGTCCACCTCCTTGATGATCTGCAATATGCGGTCGGGATCGCGGCGCCAGTCCGTGCCGACGCTCTTGCGGATATTGTACGACGCAACGCAAATCATTGAATTACTCTGGCCTGTATTGGTGACAGGTCAATGGCAACATCCGGCCCGCGTTCCCGGTCACGCCATGTGCTCCCGCCGGAAGGCCTCGACCATATCGAGGGCGGCGGCGAGCTTCTTATCGATGACGTGGAGATAGCGCGTCCAGCTCTCTATGCCCGACAGCGGTTCCGTGCCGTCCGAAATGCCGCGCAGCACGATCAGCGGCACCTCGAACTTTTGGCAGGCCCGCAAAATGGCGTAGCTTTCCATGTCCACCATGTCCGCATCGATCCCCGCATAGTCCTCGCCCGAAACCACGTCGGCACCCGTGGAAAGCCGCGCCGCAGGCAGGCCCGGGACGAGGGGCGAGAGAGCAAGCTCGGGTGGCAGGTCGAGAAACGGCGTCTCGCCTTTGGCAAAGCCCAGCGCCGAGGCGTCCATGTCGCGATAGGAGACCGAGGACGCCTGATAGACGCCCGTATGCTTGAGCGTCGCCGATCCGGCAGAGCCCAGCGAAATGACGAGGTCGGGCCGCTCGGACGCCAGCGCGGCCGTGACCGACACTGCCGCTTCCACCGGACCGACCCCGGTAATGAGCGGTGTTATCCGCGCCTTGAGATGGGGCCCGTATTCGGCATCGGCGGCCATGACATGAAGAATGCCGCCCACCTCCGGTCAGCCCACCGAAATGCCGGTGCTGAATTCGGCGGTCGCGCCGGTATCTTCTGTCCACACGAGATCGAGGGAGCCGGTTTCGGTAGGGGTGATGAAAAAGCGGAGATAGGGATTGGCCGACACCGAACGATTGAGCTCGGCAACGAACGCCACCTGGCCATTATAGCGCGCTTCCAGCCTCTCGATCAGGCGTTTGGGCACGATATTGCCCTGCCCGTCCTCGCGCAGGCCCGTCTCCTGCGGATGGTTGATGAGCGTCAGCACTTCCAGCGGTGCCCCGCTCGCAACGCTGTCGGCAACCCGTACACGCGTCTGCAGCACCGACTCGCTGTCATAGGTGTCCGCCTGCGTGAGACAGCCCGAGACCGTCACGCGCACCTCGCGCTCGCCCATCAGCACAGCGCCGGTATTGAGCTCGGCCACAACAAAGACGGTCTGGCTCTCATTGAGCCGGATGCGCGTCTCGATGTCGGGCACGCCGAACCCTTCGACAAAGCGGAAGGTCGCGATCTGCGGAAACGGGTTGGCCGGCGCAAAGACATGAAGTGCAGCCACATGCTCGCCCGCCGCCATCGGCCGATCGATATTGACCCTGAGCGGCACCACTGCCCCGTTTTCGGAAACCAGAGGCAGATCGATATTGACCCCCTGCGCGATGGGCTCGGCATCGCCGACCAGCGCGGCGATTTCCTCAACCCGCCTCCAGGCGTCCGAGAGCGCAAATGCAGGGAATGGCGCAAGCGCTAGAGCGCTTCCGGCCATGGCGAGAAGGGCGCGGCGCGACACGCCCGTTGAAATTTTGCTGATGTCGGTCATGCCGTCCATATAGGGTCACCCGATGATCTGCTCAAGGTTGCGCCTGTGGCAGGCGAAGCGGTCCGCGCAAGGCCAGCCATGCACCCCCAAGGATACCACCGGCGGCGACGAAGGACCCCAGCGCCAGCGTTGACAATCCCGTGAGCCCCTGCCCGATATTGCACCCCAGCGCCAACGCCCCGCCGATGCCCATCAGCGCTCCCCCGCCCATATAGCGCAGGATCGAGGCCGGGCGCGTGAACCCTTCCAGCCTCGCCGTCCGGGTCAGCAGCGCTGCGAGCAGGGATCCGGCGAGGACGCCGCCGACGACCGCCACGCCGAAGCCGGGCCTGATGCCCGTCGCCAGCATGACATAGTTGATCGAATTTGCCACCGGCGCGATGAAGGTCAGCGATTCAAGCGGGGCCGGGTCGAAATCGTCCGCACCCAACACGCCCGTCGCATACCAGCCCGCAACGACAAGCAACCCCACGATCAGGCCGCTGGCCATCGCCCTGGCATCGCGACGAAAGGGCGTGTGAATGAAGGCGAATGCGGCAAGCCCGCCGCTTATCGCCAGAACCACCAGCCAGCGCGCGAGGCTGGCGTCGAGACCGAGCCAAGCCAGCCACATCGGCAGGCTGGGCGGAGAGACCGGAGCCGGCAAGTTCGCCGCTGCCTGCGCGATCGTACGCAGTGGCGCGATCAGGCCGGTGAGCGTTGCGGCCGCCGCCAGGCCGAGGCAGACCAGCACGACAAAGGAGCGCATGTTCCCGCTGCCCAGCAGCACTAGCGCCCGCGCACCGCAGCCATTGGCCATCACCATGCCATAACCGAACACGATTCCGCCGAACGCGAGCGTCGCAATGGAGAGGTTCGGCTGCATGTAGAGCGATCCGCGCAGTTCAACGAGCCCCGCTGCGTCGAGCCATTGCGCGCCGAGCACCGCAACGGCCATCGCCAGCGCAAAGGCGCGGATCTTGGTGCCCTCGCCCTCGACCCACCAGCCGGCCAACCCGCGCTTGAGGCAGAACCCGGTGATCTGTCCGCAAATGCCGAAGGCGAGGCCGATAGCCAGCCCCGCCCACAAAACGACTTGATCCGGAGCCATCCTGCTCCCTCCAATGACAAAGTTGGAGCGTCCGTCCTCACGCGGCACTGCCGAGTCGCTCACTCACCCCCGGCGCCTCTCCACCGCTAGCAGAGAGCCCAGGTTGAGGGAGCCGCCGCAGTGTCGCGTCAGGCCACCGTTCCCCAGGTATCATTGGTGATCGCGTCATACCAGCCCGCCGCATAGACGGCCTCGCGGCGGCGGAACTCGGCATCGGCTTCCGTCGGGCTCACCCCGCCACCCTCGGCCACGGCGATCTGACCGTCCACCACGTTATAGACATTGGCGACCGAGATCCCGTATTCGGGCCCGACAAGGCTATAGCAGGTATTGGCCCATGACGGTGCGGACGGCTCCTCGCCGGCAAAGGCCGCAACGATCGCGGCTGCCGCCACCTTGCCCTGCGCATTGGCCGAAAAGCCCGACTTTGGCATCGGCGCTGCAACCGAAGCATCGCCGATCACGTGGATGTCCGGCACGAGCTGGGATTCGAAGGTCACAGGATCGACTGGTGCCCAGCCGCCTTCATTGGTGACACCGGCCGCATCGGCGATCGCGCCCGCCTTCTGGGGCGGAACGACGTTGAGGACGTCGGCCTTGTGGACGACACCGAACTCGGTCTCGACTTCGCGGGCTTCGGCATCCACGCGGACCACGCGTCCGTCATTGGAAAGGCTCACCCACTCGATCATGTCGCCGTAAAGCTCGTCCCACCCGGCCTGGAACAGGCCCTGCTTGGAGAAGCTGTCCTTGGCATCAAGAATGATGATCTTGGAGTTTGGCTTGTTGTTCTTGAAGTAGTTCGCGATCAGCGAAACCCGCTCATAGGGCCCGGGAGGGCAGCGGAACGGATTGTCCGGGGCAGACAGGATGAAAGTCCCGCCATCGTCCATCGCTTCGAGCTGGTTGCGCAGAAGCTGGGTCTGCGGACCTGCCTTCCAGGCGTGCGGCACGAGTTCTGCGGCGGCCTCGTCATATCCTTCGATCGCGCCCCAGCGGAAATCGATGCCCGGCGAGAGCACCAGCTTGTCGTATTCAAGCACGTCACCTGAAGCGAGCGTCAGCGTGTGGGCATCGCCATCGACATCCTCGGCCCAGCCGGTGACGAGTTCGACGCCATATTCGCCGGTTAGTTCATCGTAGGAATGGCTGATCGATTCGAGGTCACGCAGCCCGCCCAGATAGACGTTCGAGAACGGGCAGGTGTAAAATCTGGAATTGGCCTCGACCAGCGTCACCGCAATGTCCGGATTGCGCCGCTTGATGTACTTGGCCGCTGTCGCGCCGCCGAAACCACCGCCGACCACGACCACGCGGCCTGCCGTGGCCTGCGCCCGCGCCACAAAGGGCATGGAGAGCGCCGGAATCGCCAGTGCCGAAGCGCCGATGGACTTGAGAACCTTGCGTCTTGAAATCATTGTCCGAGCCCCTTCTTACGGCTGCACTTCGGAGAAATAGCGCGCCAGCGCTTCGAGCTCTTCATCGGTATAGCCGGTGGCCAGACGCGGCATCACCGTCGCTCCCGGCACCTCACCGGCCTTGAAGGCCTGAAGCTGCGCCAGCAGGACCGCGTAAGGCTGGCCCGCGATGGAAGGAATTGCGCCCGGAGAACGGCCCTCGGTCCCGTGGCAGTTAAAGCAGCTGCCCGCCAGCACCGAACCTTCGGACTCGGCCTTGGCGGTACCCGCAAGGCTCAACCCGATGGCGCCGGCAGCAAGTGCCGCCGCAATGAATGGTTTGATATGCATGTTTCGTGAGGCTCCCTCTCCGGCACGTGCGTGCCACCCATACCCGTTTCGTTGGTAGCGGATATTTTGCCGAAAGCCTAACCAGCGGCCCGCCCCTTCGCAATTGCGCCACATTTCGATTTTCACCGGCGACAGAGAAAATTGTGCGGCTGACGAGGCCCGATGCACAAATCGATACCACCCGGACCACGAGCTCGGGCCCGCACCGCCGCCAGAGCTCAACCGAAATATTGCGGGTACTGGTCCGCAAGTGCCGGGATACGGTCGATCGTGCCGGACAGGTGCTTGCGCATTGCGGCTGCCGCCGCATTCGGCTCGCCCGCCTCGACCGCATCGATCACCTGCTTGTGCCCCTCGAACACCGCCGCCATCTTGTCCTTGCGCGGCAGGTCGAGCGTCCTAAGTCGCGCCATCTGGTTCGACTGCGAGGCGATATGGGCGTGCAGGCCGGCCTGCCCCACCGCGTCGAACAGGGCTTCATGAAAGGCGTCGTCCAGCTGCTTGAAGAGCGCCGCCTGTTCGAGGTCCTCAACGATCGCTTCCTGCAGCCGCAGATAGCCGCGCAACCGGCTGACCGCCTTTGGCTGCACATTTTCCGCCATCCGCCGCACCACCTCGCATTCGACCGCCATGCGCAGGAAATGCTCCTGCACGATCCGCTTGCGGTCGATCCGCGTAACGACGGTGCGCGATTGCGGATAGGAGGCCACCAGCCCATCCTGCTCGAGCCGCAGCATGGCCTCGCGGATCGGCGACTGGCTCACTTCGTACTGTGCCGCCAGTTCGGAGCGGTCGAGGGTCGTATCCGGCGGCAGGTCGAACGAAATGACGCGCTGCCGCAGGTCGGCATAGATCCGCGCCGATGCCGACGTGCCTGGAATCGCTGCGGGTGCCAAGGCCTTTCTGTTCATGCCCCCTCGATATCCGATCCCCCCCGGCACGCCAACTGAATTCATGGCGTAAAATCCTCCGTCACATCAAGGCATTGGGCAGCGCCAGGGACAGTTGCGGAAAGGCGATGAGCAGGGCTATGAAGATGCCGACCGCGATCATGAAGGGCAGCGATGCCGCGGTATACCGGCCCGAGCGGACGTTGAGCACACCGCACACCATGAACATGATTACCCCCACAGGCGGCGTCAGCCCGCCGAAATTGATGAGCGTCACCATCACGATCCCGAGCAGCACGGGATCGTATCCCGCACTCACCAGCACCGGCATGACAATGGGTGTCACGAGCAGGATGTTGGCCGCGCCTTCAAGAAACATGCCCGTGACAACCAGCAGGCCCACGACCAGCAGCAACATACCCAGCGGATCCGAGGTCAGCGTCGTCACGAACTCCGTCACCTGCTGCGGGACACGCTCTATCGTCATGGCATAACCCAGAACGGCCGCCATCAGGATCAGCATCATGATGGTTCCGATGTCGGTGATCGACTCCCGGAAGGCCACATACATCTTCTCGAGAGTCAGCTCGCGGTAGATGAAGCGCCCGACAATGGCGGCATAGGCGACGAGAAACGCCCCTGCCTCGGTCGCGGTGAAAATGCCGAAGCGGAAGCCGATGACCAGAATGACCGGGAACATCAGCGACCAGATGCTGTCGAGAAAACCCTGGCCGAATTCGCGCGCCGTCGGCAGGCGTTCGAGGTCCGGCTGATACCCTTTCCATTTGGCGACACCCCAGCACGTCACCATGAGGATGACGGTGAGGAGGAAACCCGGAACGATCCCCGCCAGAAACAGGCGGCCGATCGAAACCTCGTTGATGAAGCCAAAGAGGATGAGCCCGATGCTTGGCGGGATGGTGGCGGTGATGATCGACCCGAAGGCGAGGATGACCGCCGTCACCTCCCTGGAATAGCCCTGTTTAAGCATTCCCGGCCCGAGAATACGGGCTTCCATCGAGGCATCGGCGACTGCCGATCCCGAAATACCGCCCATCATGAAGCTCAGGACCACCGAAACCTGCGCGAGCCCTCCCGCCATCCACCCCGCCAGCAGGCGCGAGAAATTGATGAGCCGCGTCGTGATGCCCGTCTCGTTCATGAGATTGCCGGCCAGGATGAAGAAGGGCACGGCGAGCAGCGGGAAATTCTGCGTTGCCGCCACCATCTTCTGCAGCACCACGGTGGTCGGCATGGCATTGGTGAGCGTGAACACCGGAATGGCACTGGCCGCCAGCGCGAAGGCGACGGGAACCCCGATAATGAGAAAGCCCGTGAACAGAAGGGCGATGAGAATGAGCATCAGACGGCAGTCCGCATCTGGAGATGCTGCCATGTCTGCACGAGCAATGTCCGCGCCATGAGCGCGAGCCCGACAGGCATGGCGGCATGAATAAGGGAAGCGTTGAACTGGGTGGCCCCCACGAGCCGGGGATGCATCAGCATCGTGTTGCCGATCGAATAGTAAAAAAGGAACACAACCATCGTCAGCAGGATGAGCAAGATGATGAGCTCGAGAACCCAGCGCGGACGCGCGGGGAGAGTGTCGAGCAGCAGGCCGAGCACGAAATGGCGTTTCTTCTGCAGTGCGAGATCGGCCGAGATCATCACCAGCCAGGCAAACATCAGCTGGGCGATCTCAAGCGACCAGATGATCGGTGACCCGAGGGAGCGGGCCACCGATGCTATGCCGACAAGAAGAACGATGCCGGCGAATATTGCGACAGCGCAGGCGTATTCCACGCGTTGATAGGTCATGAGGATCGCTCCACGCGTTCGTCTGGGAACCGGAACCGCCTGCGCCGCGCCGTTACTCGCTACTTGTTGAGAATCTGCCGGACAATCTCGGCTTCATTGGTCAGGTTGACAAGCTCGTAGACGCCGGTGACGGCCTCCTTGAACGGGGTTAAGTCGACTTCCGAAACCTCGACTCCTGCAGCGGCCACTTCCGCCATGGCAGTGTCGCCCAGGTCGAGCGTGAGCTGGGAAGCATAGCGCCCGTTCTCGACAGCCAGTTCGCGCACGATTTCCTGATGCTCGGGCGAAATGCTGTTCCAGGTCTCCGCCCCGATCACCAGCGCGGTCACGAGATGGATGTGGCCGGTGAGGGTGACATGCTTGATCACCTCATGGAGCTTGGCGCCGGTAATGGCAGTCGGCTGCGCCTCTGCACCTGAAAGCACGCCCATCTGCAAGCCGGTATATACTTCGCCCCACGGCGCCGGCGTCGGAACGGCACCCATGGCACGGATCGTCTCGATCCAGACCGGGGAGTCGATGGTACGCATGCGTATGCCTGAAAGGTCCGCCGGTTTGGAAACCGGAACCTGGGTCAGGAGGTGGCGCGGACCCTGATACCAGTTGGATGCGAGCAGCACGATACCAGCGCGCTCTTCGAGCTGGTCGGCCCATTCGCGATACTGATCCGAAAGCGCGAAGGTGTCTGCTTCCTCATAAGTGTCGAACATGAAAGGCGCCGACATGATCGCGAGTGACGGCACGAAATCCGAGAACCGCGCAATGTCGGTCACCGTGCCGACATTGGCGCCCGCGCGCGCCTGATCGAGCATTTCGCCCGTGTCGCCGAGTTGGGACGCGTGAAAGACCTCGACCAGAACCGCACCGCCGGTCGCCTCTTCCACATCCTGCTTGAACTTCTCCAGCCCCTGTCCCATGGGGTCATTGGCAGCAAGCACCGTCCCCAGGCGCAATGTCGTCTGCGCCAGCGCGGGTGCAGCGGCAAGGCTGGTCAGGGCCACGGCGAGACCCGCGACCTTCAACATCATATTCATATGTAGTCCTCCTCCTGGATACGCGTCCGCTGGGCCTATTCCTCCCCCCGGCGAAGCACGCGACAAGCCAAAATTTCGGGGCTGTGTGAACCCACGGTCAGGATCAGCCGCCCCACCACGTCTACCGTTTGCGCAGACTAATATTTTAGTATTAGAAATATTTTAGCCTTGCAAGGTAAAATCTTTCATGCTGCAACAGCCGGGAAGGGCGACAACCAAATGGAGCGGCAATGATCAATACGCCGGGCTTTGAACCTTTTTCGCCCGTCTCCCCTTATCGCGCCGAACTTGGCGAGAGTCCCGTCTGGTGCCCGGACAGCGCCAGCCTGTGGTGGGTCGACTGCGCCGGCCGCAAGCTCATCAATACCCGGCTCGACAGCAGCGAAGACATCTGGTCCACACCGGAGATCGTCGGATTCGTCGCCCTCGCTTTCGGCAAGGTCCTCGTCGGGCTGGAAACCGGGCTCTTCGCCTTCGACCGTAGCGCCGGCTCATTCGAGAAGGTCATGGCACTGGAGGGAAACAACGTCCGCTTCAACGACGCGGCTACCGGCTGCGGGTATCTCTGGGCAAGCACGATGGATGCAGGCCTGGAAGAGCCAATTGGCTCAGTGCTCCGCGTCGGCCCCGATTTCAGCGCTCTCCGCTGCCTTACCGGATACCGCCGCGCCAACGGTCTTGCTGCAGATCCGGTCCGCTCGGCCCTTTACGTCTCCGACTCCCACCCCGCGCGAGCAAGCATCGAAGTTGCCCGGCTCGACGCAACGACCTACCAACTGACCGGCATTGCACCCTTCGGTGGCGGGCCGAAGCGTCCGGGGCGCCCTGACGGGGCAGCCCTGGACGCATCCGGCAACTACTGGATCGCCCGTGTCGATGCCGGTCTGATCGACGTGATGACACCGGGTGGAGAACTGCTGGCTGCCATCCCCGTCCCCGTTCCCGAGCCCACCAAGATCGCCTTCGGCGGCCCGGACCTGCGCACGCTGTTCGTCACCTCCAAGGCCAAGGGAACGCTGGGAGGCCGCTTGCTCTCCGCCCGTCTCGACGACATCTGGCCCGGTAGCGCCGACGGTTAGCGCCCACGCAGGAAGACCCTAGGCTTCCCGCCCCCTCAGCCGAGGATCGAGGGTATCACGCAGCGCGTCGCCAAGGAGGTTGAACCCGAAGGACAGGAACAGGATCGCGAATCCGGCAAAGATCGCCGGCCACGGCGCCAGCATCAAAAAGTTTCGCCCTTCAGACAGCATCAGCCCCAGCGAGGGAACCGGCGGCTGGGCGCCGAGCCCGAGGAAGGAAAGCGAGGCCTCGACCAGGATGGCCGCCGAAAGCAGCAGGCTCGTCTGCACCAGCACAACCGATGCGATATTGGGCAAAAGGTGCGCGAAGATGATGCGGAAATCCGAAGCGCCGATCGCCTTGGCGCCCATCACATATTCACTCTCGCAGATGACCAGCGCCGGCCCACGCAGCAGCCGCGCGAAAATCGGCGTGTAAACAATGGCAATGGCAATTGCCGCGCTCCACATATTCGGCCCGAGAACAGCAATGACTCCGATCGCCAGCAGCAGGATCGGGAAGGCGAACAGCACGTCCATCAGCCGCATCAATATGCGGTCGAACCACCCTCGGTAATAGGCCGCCAGCATCCCCAGCGTCCCGCCCGCGACCAGCGCCAGCCCCACGGCGGTCACACAGGTAAGGAGAGATGTGCGGTAGCCGAAGAGAATGCGCGCAAACACATCCCGCCCCAACTGGTCCGTGCCAAGCCAGTTGACCGCGTTCGGTCCCTTCATGCGCTGCGCGATCACCTGCGCGAAGGGGTCATGCGGCGACACCCATGGCGCAAACACCGCCAGCAGCACCTGCAGCGCCACGAAGGCGATGGCAAAGCTCAACAGCTTGTTGTTGCGGATGAACGCGCCCATCAGTTCTGCACCCGCGGGTCGATCACCGCATAGAGCAGGTCGACGAGGAAATTGACGATCACGAAAGCCGAAGTCATGACCAGGATGGAAGCCTGCACCAGCGGATAGTTACGCTCCGAAATCGCCCCCAGCACCAGCCGCCCCAACCCCGGAATGGCGAACACCTGCTCAACGACGATGGCCCCGCCCAGCATGTAGCCGGTCAGAACGCCCACCGATGTGACGAAGGGAATGAGCGCGTTGCGCAGCGCGTGCTTGTAGATGATCCGCCGCCGGTCCGCCCCCTTGGCCTTGGCCGTGCGGATATAATCCTGGCTCAGCGCATCGAGCATCGCCGAGCGCACCAGCCGCGAGAGATTGGCGAGCATGGGCAGGCTCAAGGCGATCACCGGCAGGATCATGCGCTGGAGATTGCCCAGCGGATCCTCGGTGAACGGTACATAACCAAGCGCCGAAACGCCGGGCAGGAATTTGGCGACAAGGAAAATCGAGACTATCCCCAGCCAGAACGAGGGAATGGTCAGTCCGGCAATGGCTCCGATCCGCACCGCCACCTCCGCGCCCTTGCCGCGCGCCTCGGCCATGAACGCCCCGATGGGAACGGAAAGCCCCGCCCCCACCAGCACTGACAACAGAGTCAATTGCAGCGTCGGCCAGATATGAGCAACGATCTCCTGGGAAACCGGCCGGCCGGTCCACACCGAGGTGCCGAAATCGCCCACCAGCACGCCGCTGATCCAGTGGAAATATTGAATGTAGAACGGCTGGTCGAGCCCCAGCCGCGACCGCAACTCCGCCACCCGCTCGGGCGTGATGTCGGTATTGGCCCCCAGCATGATGGTCACAGCATCGCCCGGGATCAGCCGGATCATCAGGAAGACGATGATGGAGACGCCGAACAGCACGAACACCAGATCGGCAAGACGGCCCAGGAGGAATTTCGGCTGCATCGCTATCGATATCCAAAAGAACCGGCGCCCAGCCGGGCGCCGGTCAATGCGTTAACGCCAGTGTCAGTCGTTCAGCGTTGCCGTGGCAAGGCTTGTCAGCCGGCCATTGGCATAAATCTCGAAGCCTTCGACATCGTCGGAAACGGCGGTAAAGAGATTGCCATAGGCGATATGAGCGATCGGGCCTTCGCAGGCGAGCTTGCGCTGCAGCTGGTCATAGACAGCCTTGCGTGCCTCGAACTCTGTCTCGGTGCGGCCCGCCTCGAGCAGCTCGTTGACCTCTGCATCGTCATACTTGAAGACATTGGTCGACCCGCCACCGATGAACGTGCGGTAGAAATACTCGTCCGGGTCAGGGCTGCCGCCATTGGCTGATACGAACAGGTCGAAATTGGAGTTCCGCCAATCCTGGACGAATTGGCCGATCTCCTGGTTGAGCAGTTCAATCTCGAACACGCCCGAAACCTGCTGCTGGACGATCTGCGCGATATCACGGGTGTCCTGACGTGGCAGCACGTTCATCGCGAGCTGGATGGGCAGCTCCACGCCCGCTTCCTCGAGCAGCGCCATGGCGCCCTCGCGATCCGGCGTATAACAGGCGTATTCGGAGGTATCGAGCGCCCAGCTTGCCAGCGCCGGAGACAACGGCCCGGCCGGAACGCCGGCGCCGAACAGCGCGCCCTCAATGATCTCGTTGCGGTCGATCAGCATGTTGAACGCGGTGCGCACGCGCGGATCGTCGAACGGCTCACGCGAAACGTTGAAGCCGACCAGCGTATAGGAGAGGTCGCGCGTCTCCTGCACCGTCACCCCCGGCGTTGCCTGAAGCTGCAGCGCCGTTGCGGGGTCGATGCCGGGCAGAAGGTGATAGTCGCCTGCGGAAATCCCCACCTGGCGGGTCGCGGATTCGGGAACGAAGTTGAAGCGCAGCCCCTCGAGCGCGGGCTGGCCGTCCTGATGGTAATCCGCAAAGGCTTCGAGATCGATATAGGAATTGGGCGCCCAATCGGCGAAGGCAAAGGGCCCTGTGCCCACCGGCGTCTGCTGCAGGCTCTCCACATCGTCCTCATATTCCGCAGGCACGATGGCAATACCCGAGAGCGAGGTGAGAATGGGCGCGAAAGGTGCGTCGAGCACAAGTTCGATGGTCTGCGGATCGACGACATTCATCTCTACGATCGGCGTCACCCGGCTGGCAAGCGGCGATCCCGTCGATTCGGCCTGCACGCGGCGGATGGAGGCAGCAACGTCCTCGGCATCCATTTCCGAACCGTCATGGAAAGTAACGCCGGAGCGCAGCTTGAACGTATAGGTCAGCCCGTCGTCGGAAACCGTCCAGCTTTCGGCAAGGCCGGGCACGACATCGAGGTCGCGATTGATGGCGGTCAGGCCCTCATAGACATTGCCCTGCACGATCACCACCGAGTTGAAGGCCGTGATGAGGTGCGGATCGAGCCCGGCGGGCGCGGAGTCGATGGCGATCTGGAGCGGCGCAGCATGTGCGGCTCCGGCGATCATTGTCGTTGCGAGCAAGCCGGCAGCGACGGATTTGATAGACATGATGGTCCTCCATATTTCCGTCCGGGTCGACAGGAGGCAACCTGTTGCCCGAAACCCCTGCATGTGACCCGGAAGCGGCATGATCGCGGCCGGACCACTATAAGTCCAATCTAAAACCAATCTGGACTTTGCGCACGCTATTGGACTAATCTCTGTCTGGCAACCAAAAGATGTTGCAATGCGGGCCGCAGATACCAATTGTGTGCCACAGCCAAAGGGAGCAAGCGTGTCCGACCTCACCGGAACCCCACTTCTGGACATCGCGAACCTCACCATCACGGTCGGCGGCAAGGCCATCGTGGAAGAGGTATCGCTGACCATCGCGCCCGGCGAAATGCTCGGGCTCGTAGGGGAGTCCGGCTGTGGAAAATCGGTGACCGCGCTTTCGGTGATGCGCCTCCTGCCCGAGCCGCCTATGCGCTTTGCCTCGGGCGCCATACGCTTCGGGGGACAGAACCTGCTCGATCTCGATGAACCGGCGCTGCAGGCCATCCGCGGCGACACCATCTCGATGATCTTCCAGGAGCCGATGACCTCGCTCAATCCGGTCTTCACCATAGGCGACCAGATTGCCGAAGTGGTATTGCTGCACCGCGATGTCTCCGGCGAGACGGCCAATGCCCGCGCCGTCGAACTGCTCGACCGCGTCGGCATTCCCAATGCCAGGGCCGCGCTCAGCCGCTATCCGCACCAGCTTTCGGGCGGGCAGCGCCAGCGCGTGATGATCGCCATGGCGCTCGCCTGCGACCCGAAACTCCTCATCGCCGACGAACCGACAACCGCGCTCGACGTCACCGTGCAGGCCCAGATCCTCGACCTCATCGACGATCTCCGCCGCGAGACCGGCATGGCCGTGCTGCTCATCACCCACGACCTCGGCGTCGTTTCGCAATATTGCGACCGCGTTGCCGTGATGTATGGCGGACGCATCGTCGAACAGGCGACCGCCGCCGAACTCTTTGCCCGCCCGCGCCACCGCTACACCGAGGCGCTGCTCGCGACCATCCCCGCCTCCAACCCGCCCGGCACACGCCTGCCCGCCATATCAGGAACCGTGCCGCCCCCCGGCCGGCGGCCGGCAGGATGCAGCTTCCACCCGCGCTGCCACGCGATGATCGATGTCTGCGGCAGGCAAACCCCTGCCCTTGAAGGCGGAGCCCACCTCATCCGCTGCTGGAACCCCGCCGCATGAGCCTTCTCTCTCTCGAAAACCTGTCCAAGACCTATCCCGGCGCGGGCGGCTCGACCGTCAAGGCCGTGACCGATGTATCGCTCGAGATAAAGCCGGGCGAGGTGCTGGGGATCGTCGGCGAATCCGGCTGCGGAAAATCCACACTTGGACGCACCCTGTTGCGGTTGATCGAACCCAATGGCGGCCGCATCCTTTTTGAGGGCAAGGACATCACCGCCTTGTCGCGCGGCGCGCTGAAACCCTTCCGCCGCGACATGCAGGTGATCTTTCAGGACCCCTTCGGCTCGCTCAATCCGCGCCACTCGGTGGGCGCCATCATCGCCGAGCCGCTCAAGGTGCACGGCATCGGCAACCGCGCCTCGCGGCAGGCGCGCGTGGCCGAACTGCTCTCGCTGGTCGGCCTGCCCGAAGACGCCGCCTCGCGCTATCCGCACGAATTTTCCGGCGGCCAGCGCCAGCGCATCGCCATTGCCCGCGCCCTCGCGCTCAACCCCAAGCTATTGATCGCCGACGAAGCAGTCTCGGCGCTCGACGTTTCGATCCAATCCCAGATCATCAACCTGATCGCCGAACTGCAGGAAAAGCTGGGCCTGGCCATCATCTTCATCAGCCACGACCTCTCGGTCATCCGCCATGTGAGCGACCGGATCGCCGTGATGTATCTCGGGCGCATCATCGAGATCGGCCCATCCGAAGCGATCATGGAAACCCCGCGCCACCCTTATACGCAGGCGCTGCTCTCGGCCATTCCGCGTCCCAACGTGCCGCGCGGCGAGCGCATCGTTCTCAAGGGCGAGTTGCCGGACCCCGCCAATCCGCCCGCAGGCTGCGCCTTCCACACGCGATGCCCCTGGGCGATGCCGATATGCACAACCGACCGCCCCGAACTCGCGGACCGCGAAACCGGCGATGGCGGCACCGTGGAAACCGCCTGCCATCTCTACAAGGTGGCATAGTGGACGCGCTGCTGGATAAGTCCTTTGCGCCGGTCGAGGAAGCGGTCACTGCCAGCCGCATCCCCGGTGCCGTCCTCGGCATCATCGGCAAGGACGGCGCCCGCGCCGTCCGCGTCATCGGCGCGGCACAGACCACCCCGGCACACCGCCCGATGACCCGCGAGACATGGTTCGATCTCGCCTCGCTCACCAAGGTTATCTGGACCACGACCCGCATCCTCGAACTGGCCGAAGCGGGCACCATCGATCTCGACGCGCCTCTGACCTCCGTCCTCCCCGATCTCCGCCAATACGTGGCCACCGCCTGGGAAAGGAAAGTCACCTTCCGCCAGTGCCTCGGCCACCAGACGCCCTTCCCGGCCGTCGAGCCGATCTACACCTATGGCCGCGACCCGGACCTTCTCCGCGCCTTCATCCTCCAGCGCGAGTGGAAGGCCGGCCCGGCCGTCTATTCGGATATCAATTTCATCCTCCTGGGCTTTGCCCTCGAGAGGATCCACAAGGTCCGCCGCTTGCGCGCCCTCGATCCCGGCCCGGGCTTTGCCTGGGAAGCCCCGGCAGACAACAGCGCCGCGACTGAAGACTGCACATGGCGGCACACGGTCCTCTCGGGCACCGTCCATGACGACAACTGCCATGCGCTCGAAGGGTCGGGCCATGCAGGCCTTTTCGGAACCGCCGATTCCGTTCTCGATTTCGCCCACGGCCTGCTCACCGGCACCGGCGCCACGCAAAGGACCATCGAGCTGATCCGCACCCCGCTATCCGCCACCCGCACCCATGGCTGGGAGCGGCCCCATGCCGGTTGGTCGGGGGGCGATCGCGCGGGAGCCGGAACCATAGGACACACCGGCTTCACCGGCACCGGCCTCTGGATCGATTTCGCCGCCGGCCGCGCCTGGACGCTCCTCACCAACCGCATTCACCCCACGCGCCATTTCGACAGCGGCATCATCGAGCTCCGCCGCGCCGTGGGCGACGCCATCAACGCTTGAAGGATTTTATCCATGTCCCCGATCTGGGCCGTTGGGCTGATGACCGGCACCGTTCTCGACGGCAATATCGACGTCGCCATCCTGCGCACCGATGGCGAGACCATCGCCGATTTCGGCCCCTACACCCTCGCCCCCTATGACGCCGATATCCGCGAACTGCTGGTCGAAACGCTCGATCAGGCGCGCAAGTGGAATTTCGAGGGTCCAGAGCCCGCAATCTTTGCCGAAGCCGAAGAAAAACTCACCCGCGCCCAGTCGCACGCCGTTCGCGAGCTCGTCGAAGCGAACGGATTGACCATGGCCGATATCGGCGTTGTCGGCTTCCACGGCCAGTCCGTCCTCCACCGCGCGCCCCAGCCCGGCCGCATCGGCGATACGCGCCAATTGGGCGATGGCGCGCTGATGGCCGAAATTCTCGGCATCAAGGTCGCTTATGACTTCCGCACCGCCGACGTGCGCGCCGGCGGTCAGGGCGCCCCCCTTTCCGCCGCCTATCACGCCGCGCTGCTCAAGAACCTCGATACATCCGGGCGTACCGCCGTCCTCAATCTCGGCGGCGTCGCCAATGTCTCATGGACCGATGGCGAGCAATTGATCGCCTTCGACACCGGCCCCGCCAACGCCCCGATCAACGATTTCGTCCGCGCGATGGGTGCCGGAGAGATGGACCGCGACGGCGCCCTGGCCCGCGACGGCAAG
>CAYSBF010000052.1:0-17187 GCA_964429025.1 uncultured Pelagibacterium sp. | reverse complement strand
TCGCCATGAGCCTGCAGGGCGTGGCCAACCAGCCCGGCGCGTTCTTCATCATCACCACCGTCACCACCCTGACCGGCGGCACCATGCTGCTGATGTGGCTGGGTGAGCAGATGACCGCGCGCGGCGTCGGCAACGGCATCTCGCTTATCATCTTTGCGGGTATCGTCGCATCGCTTCCGGGCACCATTGCCCAGACCCTCGAATTGAGCCGTACCGGTGCGCTGCCAACCATTGCCGTGGTCGGCATCCTGATTGCGGCCATCGTCGTTATCGGCGTTATCGTGTTCTTCGAGCGTGCCCAGCGTCGGCTGCTGATCCAGTATCCAAAGCGCCAGGTCGGCAACAAGATGTATCAGGGCGACACGTCGCACCTGCCATTGAAGCTCAATACGGCAGGCGTCATCCCGGTGATCTTTGCGTCTTCGCTCCTGCTGCTGCCGGCAACGATCGCGACGTTCACGGCCCAGGGTGATGCACCGCAGTGGCTGCAGGTCATTTCGGCGGTCCTCGGCCGTGGGCAGCCGCTTTATCTCGCGTTCTTTGCCGCGATGATCATCTTCTTCTCGTTCTTTTACACGTCCATCGTGTTCAACCCGACCGAGACAGCTGATAACCTCAAGCGCTCGGGTGGGTTCATTCCCGGCATTCGTCCCGGTGAACGGACGGCGCAGCACATCGATTACGTGTTGACCCGCATTACCGTCGTCGGCGCGCTTTATCTGACTGTGGTGGCCCTGATCCCGGAAGTCTTCCTGAGCCAGCTCAACATCTCTGCCTTCCTGGGCGGCACGTCGCTGCTCATCATGGTGACGGTTACGCTCGATACGGTCAGCCAGATCCAGAGTCATCTGATTGCCCAGCAATATGAGGGCATGGTCAAGAAGTCACGTTTGGGAGGACGCCGCAGGTGAGACTGATACTGTTGGGCCCGCCGGGGGCGGGGAAGGGGACACAGGCACAGATTCTCGTCGAGGAATTCGGCATTCCTCAACTTTCGACCGGCGACATGCTCCGCGCGGCCATCGCCGCCAAGACGCCGCTGGGGCTCGAGGCCAAGGCAATCGTGGATCGCGGCGATCTCGTATCGGACGCGATTGTTTCGGGCATCATCTCGGACCGGATGGACGAGCCAGATTGCGCCAAGGGATTTATTCTCGATGGCTTCCCGCGGACCATAGCGCAGGCGGACACGCTGACGCATATGCTCGACCGCAAGGGGCTGCACCTCGATGCTGTCATCGAGATCAAGGCGGACGCTGACGTTCTGGTCGGCCGGATCATCAACCGTGCCAAGGAAAGCGGCGGCGCCCGTGCCGACGACAATGAGGAAGTGCTGCGCAAGCGGCTTTCGGTTTATGAAGAGCAGACCGCGCCGCTGGTAAAATATTATGCCGAACGGGGGCTGCTCAAGACTGTCGATGGCATGAAGCCAATCGAAGAGGTCACGGCAGCTATTCGGCAGGCGCTTAAATAGTTGCAATTATGGGCGAGGAGGCCAGTTGACTTTGGCCGTCCGAGTCCTTAGAACCGCGCCAGTCTCAGAAATCTCGAGGGCTGGATTCGGTTCCTTCCAAGGTGAAGGGGATCGGATGCCGGTCCCTTGTTGTTGAAAGAAGTCGGGGGTCGCGAGCCCTCGAATTAAAATTTAGGAGATCCGACGTGGCTCGTATTGCTGGCGTCAATATCCCGACGAATAAGCGCGTGCTCATCGCACTGCAGTACATTCACGGGATCGGCCCGAAGATGGCCGCTGAAATCTGCGAGAAGGTTTCCATTCCGGCAGAGCGCCGCGTGAATGAGCTGACCGACGCGGAAGTCATCCAGATCCGCGAAACCATCGACCGTGACTATCAGGTCGAGGGTGACCTGCGGCGTACGGTTGCGATGAACATCAAGCGTCTCATGGACCTTGGCAACTATCGTGGTCTGCGTCACCGCCGTGGCCTTCCGGTCCGCGGCCAGCGCACCCACACCAATGCCCGCACCCGCAAGGGTCCGGCAAAGCCGATCGCAGGCAAGAAGAAATAAGGGGCGAACGGCGAGCCCGGAAATTGCGGATGGTATCCATTCGCCATTCCGCATTCGCTGCCCGCCCCTGCAAGGTGTAGCCGCTGGCATCACGGCGGCGTCAGATATCGACTAGAGGAAGTAAATGGCTAAAGCTGAAACGACCCGCGTTCGCCGTCGCGAGCGTAAGAATATCAGTGCTGGCGTTGCACATGTGAACGCCTCTTTCAACAACACGATGGTCACCATCACCGACGTTCAGGGCAACACGATCTCCTGGTCCTCCGCCGGTACGATGGGCTTCAAGGGTTCGCGCAAATCGACCCCTTACGCAGCGCAGATGGCTGCTGAAGACGCCGCCAAAAAGGCTCAGGAACATGGCATGAAGACCCTTGAGGTCGAAGTGCGTGGTCCTGGTTCGGGCCGTGAATCGGCTCTCCGCGCGCTTCAGGCCGCGGGTTTTACCGTTACGAGTATCCGGGACGTTACATCCATCCCCCACAACGGATGCCGGCCGCGCAAGCGTCGTCGCGTCTAATGTGACCGGGCTCCGGCAAGGCCAGCCGGGGTCCGTTTACCGTTTGCGGCAGGCGGCCGGGGCAGGGCCGCATTTTTGAAAGGATGTTGGACGTGATGATCCAGAAAAACTGGCAGGAGCTGATTAAGCCGACCAAGCTCGACGTCGTTCCGGGCAGTGATCCTGCGCGCGTGGCCTCCGTGGTCGCCGAGCCGCTCGAACGCGGCTATGGGCTGACCCTTGGCAATACGCTGCGCCGTGTGCTGTTGTCGTCGCTGCAGGGTGCGGCAATCACCGCCATTCAGATCGAAGGCGTATTGCACGAATTCTCGTCGATTCCCGGCGTGCGCGAGGACGTGACTGACCTCGTGCTCAACGTCAAGGAAATCGCCATCAAGATGGCCGATGAGGGTCCCAAGCGGCTTACGCTGACCAAGCAGGGCCCGGGTGCCGTCACCGCCGGTGATATCCGGACGACCGGTGACATCGAGGTGTTGAACCCCGAGCTCGTCATCTGCCACCTCGACGACGGTGCAGAGATCAATATCGAGTTCACTGTGAATACCGGCAAGGGCTATGTCCCTGCTGACCGCAACAAGCCCGAGGACGCGCCGATCGGCTATATCGCCGTTGATGCGCTGTTCTCGCCGGTCAAGCGCGTGAGCTACAAGGTCGACAAAACCCGTGAGGGTCAGAACCTCGACTTCGACAAGCTCACCATGCAGATCGAAACCAACGGTTCGATCACGCCCGAGGATGCGCTTGCCTATGCTGCGCGTATCGTTCAGGACCAGCTTTCGGTGTTCATCAATTTCGACGAGCCCACCAAGGAGAAGTCCGAGGACTCGGCTCCCGAACTCGCCTTCAATCCGGCGCTGCTCAAGAAGGTGGACGAACTCGAGTTGTCGGTCCGCTCGGCGAACTGCCTCAAGAACGACAACATCGTTTACATCGGCGATCTCATCCAGAAGACGGAAGCGGAAATGCTTCGCACCCCGAACTTCGGGCGCAAATCGCTCAACGAGATCAAGGAAGTTCTGGCCCAGATGGGGCTTCATCTCGGTATGGATGTCGCCAATTGGCCGCCTGAAAACATCGAAGACCTCGCCAAGCGTTACGAAGATCACTACTGATCTTCCGCGGGCCTATTGAGAGATACTAGGAGAGTACCATGCGCCACGGTAAAGCCGGCCGCAAACTGAACCGGACCTCTTCGCATCGCAAGGCGATGTTCAAGAACATGTCCGCGGCCCTCATCAAGCACGAACAGATCGTGACGACCTTGCCCAAGGCCAAGGAACTGCGTCCGATCGTCGAGAAGCTCATCACGCTCGGCAAGCGGGGCGACCTTCATGCCCGCCGCCAGGCGATCGCCCAGATCGGCGACGAAGCGATGGTCAGGAAGCTGTTCGACGTCCTCGGTCCGCGTTACAAGGACCGCAATGGCGGCTATACCCGCGTGCTCAAGGCTGGTTTCCGCCACGGCGACAATGCCCCGGTTGGCGTGATCGAATTCGTGGATCGTGACCTCGACGCCAAGGGCGTCGACTCCGGTCCGACCGCAGACCGCGTGCGGGATGACGAGGAAGAAAACGCTGCGGCGTGATCTTATCCTCTGTGGAGAATTGAAAAGCCCGGGCACCGTCCCGGGCTTTTTCGTGTCGGCCGATCAGTCTGCCGCCCTCCACGGATCTATAGTCCTGACGCCCATCGGCTCAAAGTCCCGGACATTGCGCGTTACCACGGTCATTTCGTGAACGAGTGCCGTCGCAGCAATATACGCATCCCGCGCCGGGCGAGGATTGGGCACATGCAGTCGCGCGCAACAAAGCGCTACCGGCGCGTCGATCGGAAGTGTTCTTTCGGCGAATTCGGGCAGGATGTGATTGTCCATCCAATGGCGCAGCCTTGCGCCCTGCGCGCCGTCTCGCCGCTCGAGCAGCCGGATGCCGAGCTCTATTTCCATCAGCACAATGGAGGAAACAAAGATGAGGGCGGCATCCATTTGGGAAAGGCATGCAACGACGTTCTCGTCCGCCTTTCCATCACCGACCTTTCTAAGCTCGGATATGACGTTGGTATCGAGCAGATACATTAAGTGACGTCCGCCGGCAGGGGGGCGGATGTGTCCTTTGGAAAGTCAACATCGATCCCGGACAGGCCGGGCGCCGATAGCGCTTCGACAATCGTGCGCTTTTTCTCTGACATGGCCCTGTAGGCATCGTAGCTCAAAAGCACATGTGCGGGGCGGCCGCGATTGGTGATGACCACAGGGCCTTTTTCCGCTGCTTTCTGGGCGCGGTTGGCGTTCTGCTGGAATTCGCGGCTGGAAACGGTGGTGATGGTCATTGATACCTCGCGGAAGATCGATGTTCATATGTTAGAACATCGATCTTCCGCATGCAAATTTCAATGGCGGAGATACATCACACCAGAATATCATCCACCCAATAGAGTTCGCGGCGGCTGAAGCCGTTGAATTCGGTCAGCGAGGCCTGCGTGTAGGCGCCCATGAGGCCGAACTCGATGTAATCATCTTCGGCGATTGCGGCAGGCAGGATGAAGCTTTGGGGCATCACGTCCCAGCTGTCGCAGGTGGGGCCGAAGATCTTGAAGTCCCAGCTTTCGCCGGTCAGCACCTTGTCGCCGCGCCAGACGCGGACCGGGGGCATGAATTCGAGGATCATGGCCTCCATCAGCGAGCCATAGACGCCGTCACTGAGATAGACCGACTGCTCCCCCCGCACGTGCTTGACGCGCAATAGCAGCGAGGTGCTGCCGGTCGAAAGGCCGCGTCCAGGCTCGGCGATCAGTTGCGGCTTGCTGGAGCCGAAGGTGTCGGTGACCGCGTGCCGGATCGTTTCGAAATACATCTCGAGCGGCGGCGCGGAGCTGGAAATGTACGGTGCGGGAAAACCACCGCCGACATTGAGACGCTTGAGTTCGATGCCCGAGGCCTGTGCGATGCGACCCGCGGCGGCGATATGGCGCTCGTAGGCATAGGCCTCTTCGCACTGGCTGCCGACATGGAAGCAGAGCGAGGTGGAATAGCCCATCGCCTTGACCAGCGTGCAGATCTCGATGGCGCCTTCTTCCATGACGCCGAACTTGGTCCCGAAGTCGTAGGACTTGAGCGCCTTACCGGCCTTGAAGCGCACCGTCACCTCAACGTCGGGCGAGGGCGGCACGACGGCGGCGAGCTGATCGAGCTGGGCGATGTGGTCGATGGTGAAGGAGCGGACTCCGAACTCTTCGTAAGCGCGCTTGATTTCACGGCGCGACTTGATCGGATTGTTGTAGTGGAGGCCCGCGCCGGGGGCGTATTTCCCGATCAGCGCCATCTCTGTATTGGAGGCCACGTCGAAGGCCTTTATGCCTTCCCGGTGCATGATGGAGAGCAGGTGGGGTGAGGGGTTCGCCTTCACCGCATATGTCAGCAGGCCGTCGAAGCCGGATTGGAAGGTCTTGATCGCGTCAACGAGCAGCCGTTCGGAGAACAGGAAGCTCGGAAAATCCGGTTCTTCGGTTGCGATCAGTTCAGCGGTGTTCGCGTAGGTGCGAGCGGGCGAAATGTCCATTCACGGGACCCTCATGCAGCAGGTTGAAAGCGCGGACGTATAGGGCTCTGCGCCCCGGTTCGCAATGGCAATTTGGGGCTATAAGGTGCCTGTGTGACGATTCTTTGCGTGGGCGGTTTTGCTCCCTGCTTACGAACTCGTAACTTGTCTCCGCCGTTCCGAAACACCACCTTGGGCGGCAGCCAAAAAACCGGAGGAAGTCGATGCTTCGAGTCCTTTCGCTGATCCTCATCGCCCTGGTTTCGGTTTCGCCTGCTGTGGCACAGGTCGAGCGGCGAGTGCCGGAAACCAACGCGGAAATCCGGCTCTCTTACGCGCCGATCGTCCGCGAGGTCGCGCCGGCGGTCGTCAATGTCTATGCGACGCGGGTAACCCAGCAGCAGCGCCAGAGCCTCTTCAGCGATCCATTCTTCGAGCAGTTCTTCGGGCGCTCGCCCTTTTTCGACAGCCGTCCGCAGGAGTCGCAATCGCTGGGGTCAGGCGTGATCGTAGGAGAGGACGGGCTGATCCTTACCAACAACCACGTGGTGGAAGGCGCGACGGACATCCGGATCGCAATGATGGATGGGCGGGAATATCCGGTCGACCTCGTTCTGGCCGATAGCGCCACCGATCTGGCCGTCCTCTCGATCCGCAATCCCGACAGGACGTTCCCCTTCGTTGAATTCGCGGATTCGGACACGTTGGAGGTCGGCGACCTGGTGCTGGCCATCGGCAACCCGTTCGGGGTGGGGCAGACGGTGACCAGCGGCATCGTTTCCGCGCTGGCCCGTACGGGGGTCGGGATCACGGACTATCAGTTCTTCATCCAGACCGACGCGGCCATCAATCCGGGCAATTCCGGTGGTGCGCTGGTCGACATGGAAGGCAGGCTGGTCGGCATCAACACAGCTCTCTATACGCGCTCGGGCGGGTCCAACGGCATCGGCTTTGCCATTCCCTCCAACATGGCGAGGGTTATCGCCAATGCCGGCGCGTCGGGCGGGGAGCTCGTGCGGCCATGGGTCGGGGCAACTTTCCAGTCGCTCGACAGCGATCTGGCTGCCGGGCTTGGGCTGGACCTTCCGCGCGGGGCGCTGATCACAGACCTTGCCCCGGATGGCCCGGCTGCGCGGGCCGGGCTTCGCTCGGGGGACGTGATCGTTGCCATCGACGGGCTGGCGGTGCAGGATCCGGAGGCCCTCTACTATCGGATCGGCCTCCTGCCCATCGGCACTGTGGTCGAACTCGATGTGCGCCGGGGCGGGCAGGCGTTCACGGCTAATCTGACGCTGGAGGCAGCGCCCTCGGCCAGTGACAGACAGGTGACCATTACCGGCGATACCCGCTTTGCAGGCGCGACCGCTGCCGAGTTGACGCCAGCGCTGGCGCAGGAGCTCGGGCTTGGCTTCTCGGCCACCGGCGTTGCGATCGTCGAGGTTGCTCCGGGAAGTCCGGCTCAGCGACTTGGTCTGCGCGAGGGCGACATCATCCTCAACCTTAACGGCACGGATATTCGTGATATTGAGACGTTCCAGTCGATTGCGAGCCAGCGCCCACGGGGCTGGCAGATCGTCATACAGCGCGGCGGCAGTATCATCCGCTCATTTGTGAGCGGCTAAGGCGAACAACCCAGATGAGCGATCTCTTTCCTGACGACATTCCGGCTTCGCGTCCATCGGACGTCGGGGAAGACCGGCCGCTCGCAGACAGGCTGCGGCCGAAATCGCTCGACGAAGTGATCGGGCAGAGCCATATCCTGGGTCCGGAAGGTACGCTTCGGCGCATGATCGGTTCTGGACGGCTCGGCTCGCTCATCCTCTGGGGGCCGCCGGGGACCGGCAAGACGACTGTCGCGAGGCTGCTCGCCGACGCGGCAGGTTACCGGTTCGAGCAGATATCTGCGATCTTTTCCGGTGTCGCCGATCTCAAGAAGGTGTTCGAGACGGCCCGCGTCGCGCGTCGGGCCGGGCAGCGGACACTTCTGTTCGTTGATGAAATCCACCGCTTCAATCGCGCCCAGCAGGACAGCTTTCTGCCCGTGATGGAAGACGGAACCGTGGTTCTGGTCGGCGCAACGACGGAGAACCCGAGCTTCGAGCTCAATGCCGCGCTACTTTCCCGCGCGCAGGTCCTGACCTTTCAGAGCCTTGCGCGCGAGGATCTCGAGGCACTGGCCAAGCGGGCCGAAGCCGAGATCGGCCGGGCCCTGCCGCTCCATGCCGAGGCCCGGGAAACGCTGATTTCCCTCGCCGATGGAGATGGGCGCGCCCTGCTCGGCCTCATAGAGGAGATCGACGCGGCGACCGGGCCCGAGGACCATCTCGACCGGGACGGGTTGACGCGGCTGGTTCAGCGGCGGGCGCCGATCTACGACAAGAGCCAGGAAGGGCACTACAACCTCATCTCCGCGCTTCACAAAACGGTGCGGGGCTCTGACCCGGACGCCGCGCTCTACTATTTTGCGCGTATGCTCGATGGCGGCGAGGACCCGATGTTCCTGGCCCGCAGGCTCATCCGCATGGCGGTCGAGGACATTGGGATGGCCGATCCCCAGGCCCTGCCCATCGCCGTGGCAGCGCGCGACGCCTATCACATGCTTGGTTCGCCAGAGGGCGAGTTGGCACTGGCGCAGGCGGTCGTCTATCTGGCGACGGCTCCCAAATCCAATGCCGTCTACACGGCATTCAAGGGGGCGATGTCGATCGCCAAGCAGACGGGCTCCCCCATGCCGCCCATGACCATTCTCAACGCTCCGACCAAGCTCATGAAGGGGCAGGGGTACGGCGAAGGCTATATCTATGACCACGACACGCCAGAGGGGTTCTCGGGGCAGGAATATTTCCCCGAAAAGGTTGGCCGGCAGGATTTCTACAAACCGGTCGAGCGCGGGTTCGAACGCGAAATCCGCAAGCGGCTCGATTACTTCGAAAAGCTCAGGGCTGCAAAACGCGACGAGGACTGACTGGCTGGAGCCCGCCTCGCAAAGGTGTTATGGACCGGGCAAATAGCAGGCATAGCAGCCCCCTCATCCGACCCCGCTTCGCCGGGGCCACCTTCTCCCACGAAGGGAGAAGGGAAGTTCCTCGGATGTATCGGCTCTTGAGCCCCCTCTCCCCTTGAGGGACTCCAATCGCTCCAGTGGAGCGATTGGAGCCGAAGTAGGGCCGGGGGTGAGGGGGCTGCGATGCTGAAACTGGCGCCGGGGGGCTGCGGTCCTGACGCCCATGAGGTTCAAAATGAACGCGTATTTTCTCGTCGGGCTGGGCGGTGCAGTCGGTTCAATGGCCCGTTTTGGGGTTGGGCGGCTCGTCCCTGTCACCGGATTTCCGGCGGCCACGCTCATTGTCAATGTGGCGGGCTCGTTCCTCATGGGCATGCTCATTGCGGTTTTGAGCCGGTGGGCGGTTGAGTGGAGCCATGAAGCGCGGCTGCTGCTTGCGGTGGGGCTGCTGGGCGGTTTTACGACATTCTCGGCTTTCTCGCTCGATGCCATAACACTCATCGAGCGCGGGCAATGGGCTGTCGCTGCCGGATATGTCGCGCTTTCCGTTGCAGGCTCGCTCGGCGGCCTGGCGCTGGCGCTCTGGCTTGTGCGTGGAGTGTACTGAATGAGCGGCGTGCAATTGCGCGAGGTCGCGCGCGACGAGGACGGGATGCGGGTGGACCGCTGGTTCTCTGTGCATTTCCCGCAACTTTCCTTCGGGCGGCTGCAAAAGCTGCTGCGGTCGGGGCAGGTGCGGGTGGATAGCGCACGGGTGCAGACCAATGCCCGGCTATCGGCGGGCCAGATCGTGCGCGTGCCGCCCCTTGGGGACGCTCCGCCCCCCTCGGACAAGCCGCGCATCAACGACAAGGACGCGCAGTTCCTGCGCGACCTCATCCTCTACGAGGATGACGAGGTCTACGTTTTCAACAAGCCGCACGGGCTTGCGGTGCAGGGCGGGTCGGGCACGAAGAGACACATCGACGGCATGCTCAAATCGCTCCCCAACAAGAAGGGGGAGACGCCGCGTCTCGTGCACCGGCTCGACCGGGATACGTCCGGCTGTCTGCTGGTTGCAAAGACACGCGCGGCGGCAACGCATTTCGGCACTGTCTTCCGTTCGCGCGCTGCGCGGAAAATCTATTGGGCCGTGACGGTCGGCGTGCCCAATCCGCGCCAGGGCAGGATTTCGTGCTTTCTTGCGCGCCAGGCGACGCAGGACGGCGAGCAGATGGTGGTGGTCGAGAACGGCACCGAGGGTGCGCAGCATTCGGTGAGCTATTATTCGATCATCGACAGCGCGGCCCATCAGTTCGCCTGGGTGAGCCTCAAGCCGGTCACGGGCCGCACGCACCAGCTTCGCGTGCACATGATGGAGTTGGGCACGCCGATCCTCGACGACCCACGCTATTTCAATCTCGACAACTGGAACTGGGAGCGCCCGGAAGAACTGGGCAAGGGCTTGCATCTCCATGCTAGGCGGCTCGCGATCCCGCTACGCAGCGGCAAACGGCTCGACATAACAGCGCCGCTCCCTCCGCATATGAAGCTGACCTTCGACACGCTCGGCTTTGATGCAAACCGTTATGACGCGCAGATCGCCGATCCCGAGGAAGAAGTCTGATGGCCGAACCGCGGCTCATCGTTTTCGACATGGACGGGACACTGATCGATTCCGGAGCGATCATTGCCGAGCATATGGCGACGACGTTTTTGGAGCATGGCCTGCCTGCGCCGACGCGCGAAAAATCCAATACGGTGATCGGGCTGACGCTCGAGATCGCGATGCAAAGACTGGCCGATTGCGATGAGGAACTTGGTCAGGCGCTGGCCGCCACCTATCGCCGCCACTATCGCGCGATGCTCGCAACGGGCGAGCGGCATGAGCCGCTTTACGCCGGCGCGGCCGATGCCTTGACCCGCTTGCGCGGCATGGAGACTTCATTGCTTGGCATCGCCACCGGAAAGGCGCTTCACGGCGCCAGCCGCATACTTGCACTGCACGGCCTGACGGACCATTTCATTACTGTCCAGACGCCTGATCACAATCCGTCAAAGCCGCATCCGGGCATGATGCTACGCGCCTGCGCCGAAACGGGCGTCGACCCGTCCCGCGCGGTTATGATCGGCGACACGACGTTCGACATGGAACTCGGGGTCGCAGCAGGGGCCAAGACGATCGGTGTGACCTGGGGCTATCATAGCCGCGCGCTGCTCGAGGAGGCCGGGGCGCACATCATTGTCGAGGACTACGCGGACCTCGATGCGGCAATCGAAAAGGTTCTCTCCTGATGCGCGAATTTCTCGAAGACGCCCTCAATCACCGCGACGACGGCTACGGCCGGGCGCAAAAGCACATGCAGCGCGAGTTGCCCAAGCGGTTCTACAAGGACGTCGCGGTGGCGGAGGTTCAGGGCGGCCATACCGTCACGCTCGATGGCCGGCAGGTCAAGACGCCGACAAAGAAGGCGGTGACCGTGGCCTCGCCGGCGCTGGCCGAGGCCATGCGCGGCGAGTGGGACGGGCAGGGGTCCCATATCGACCCCGACCTCATGCCACACGTCAAGCTCGTCAACTCTGCCATCGAGGGCGGCGAGGCGGCGCGCGGAGCGCTGATCGACGAGGTCATCAAGTTCGCCGGCAACGACCTGCTGCTCTATCGGGCGGATTCTCCCCGGGAACTGGCGGCCCTTCAGGAAGAGGTCTGGGACGACGTGCTGGTCAAGCTCGCCCGCCGCTTCTCGATCAGCTTCCGGCCGACCGTTGGGATTGTTCATGAGGCGCAACCGGTGGAGTCTCTCAACAGATTGAGGGACTCGCTTGCCGAAATCGACTTCATGTCGGCTACCGCCCTGGTGTCCATGACCGGAATAATGGGTTCGGGCCTCCTCGCCATAGCGCTGAGGGAAGGGCTGGTTGAACCGGACGAGGCCTGGCGGGCCGCCCATGTCGATGAGGACTACCAGGTCGCGCAATGGGGCGAGGACTATGAAGCCTCCCAACGCCGTGCGCGGCGCCGGACCGAGTTCGACGCGGCGGTCAATGTGATGCGGTGGCTGGCCGATTAAGCATCGCGCGCGGATATGTTGCACTGGATTCCGGCAATCAATGCCGGAATGACATGGGAGTTTATGGAGGCGCTGGGGGAATCCCCTCTTCCATGTCATTCCGGGACTTGTTCCCGGAATCCAGAGCGATACTGCCCCAGCCTCAAGCCCTGCGACTGACCAGCCAATCCGCCACGTCCGGCGCAATCTCGCGCACCGGCACCAGCACGAAATCGCGCTCGTGTGCATAGGGGTGGGGCAGGGTGAGCCGCTCACTGGTCATCTCCAGCCGATCATAAGCGATGACATCGATATCGATGACGCGGGGACCCCATTTCATCGTGCGGACCCGTCCGAGCGTGTTTTCCGTCTCGAGGCAGAAGTCCAGCAGTTCGAGCGGTGAAAGTTCCGTTTCCACGAGTGCCGCCGCGTTATGAAATTCATCCTGATCGGTTACGCCCCAGGGCGGGGTGACGATGGTGGTGGATCGCTCGAGAAGCGTTATCTGGGGATGCTCCGCGATTGCCGCAACCGCCGCCTCGATCTGGCCCGCGGCATCGCCGATATTGGCCCCGAGCGCGAGAATGGCGCGGGCCATCAGACCTGGTCCCGCGTCCTGAGCATCTCAATGGCCACTTCACCGGCGACGATGGGCAGTGGGGCCTCGGGTTTGCGCACCTTGATGCGGATCCAATCGAGCCTGTCGAACTCGCCGAACAGGCGCACAATGATGTGGTGGCCGAGCGCCTCGATCAGCTTGAAGCGCTTTTCTTCGAAGGCCTCCTTCACCACATTGTATACATTTCCGTAGTGGACAGTGGAGAGCACGTCGTCGCTTTTCGCGGCCTCGCTCATGTCGAGACCCAATTCCAGATCGATGCGGAAGCGCTGGCCGAGCTTGTTTTCTTCCAACATTACGCCGTGATACCCGTAAAAGGCTAGTCCCGCCAGTAAGATACGGTCTCTGTTGTTGAAATCGCTCATATCAGTCCCTCCCGCTGGGCGCACCATAGAGCGTGGCGTGGGCAACGCGCAAGCCATCGAGGTTCTGGCGCACGTTGTGTACACGAAATATGTGCCCGCCCTTCAGCCAGGCGAGGACGCTGGTTGCCACCGTTCCGGCTTCGCGCTCCTTGGGCGGCACGTCGAGCAGCTTGCCTAGCATCGATTTGCGCGACGTGCCGATGAGCAGCGGAAACCCAAGCGCGTGCAATTCCTCGAGTCGATTCAAGAGGATGTAGTTCTCAGTGAAAGTCTTGCCGAAACCGAAGCCCGGATCGAGGATGATTTTCTCGCGCCTGATGCCGGCCTTGAGTGCGATGTCGACCGAACGGGAGAGCCAGCGCTTCATCTCGCCGATCAGATCCTTGCTGCGGTCACGTTCGGTGTCCCAGTGCATAGCGATCACGGGTACGTCGTGATGCGCCGCAACATCGGCGATCTCGGGATCGCGCTGAAAGCCCCAAACATCGTTGATGATCCGGGCACCGGCCTGGACGGCCTGATCGGCCAGCAAAGCCTTGTAGGTGTCGATCGAAATGGGCACCTGGAGGCTGGACCCGGCGAGCGCGTCGAGCACCGGCATCACGCGGTCAAGTTCGTCCTGCACGCCGATGTCCTCGGAGCCGGGCCGGGTGCTCTCGCCGCCCACATCGATGATATGCGCCCCCTCGGACGCCATCTGGCGGGCCTGCGCCACGGCAGCATCGACGGCCGAAAAATCGCCGCCATCCGAAAAGCTGTCCGGCGTGACGTTGAGAATGCCCATCATCACCGGATCGGGGCCCAGGCGGAGCGGGCCATCAACCATCGGCACCTCGTAAACGAGGTGGGTCACTGCACCCGCTCCGCGGGTACAGCGTAAAGATCGTATTCGTCGCTGTCCGTCACGACGACGGCCACCATGTCACCGGGCTTGATGCCGTCGGCATCCTCCACGATCACGTTGCCGTCGATCTCGGGTGCGTCCCACTGGCTGCGCGCGATGACCCGGCGTTCTTCGGGCTCCACGTCATCGACGAGAACGTCGATGGTGCGGCCAACCTTGCCGGCGAGACGCTGGGCGGAAACCTCCTGCAGGGCTTCCATCAGGCGGCCATAACGCTCCTGCTTGACCTCATCGGGAATTTCCTCAAGCCCCAGGTCATTGGCGCGCGCGCCCGTCACCGGCTCATAAGGGAAAGCGCCGGCGCGGTCGATCTTGGTCTCGCGGACCCAGTCGAGCAGCATCTCGAAATCCTCTTCCGTCTCGCCGGGAAAGCCGACGATGAAGGTCGAGCGGATGGCGAGGTCGGGGCAGGTTTCGCGCCATTTGCGGATGCGGTCGGCGGTTTTTTCCTGGTTGGCGGGGCGCCGCATGGATTTGAGGACCTGCGGGCTGGCGTGCTGGAAGGGAATGTCCAGATAGGGCAGGATCACGCCGTCCGCCATCAACGGGATGACGTTGTCGACATGGGGATAGGGATAGACATAGTGCATGCGTACCCATGCGCCCAGCTGCCCCAGCTCTTCCGCCAATGTCTGGAACCGCGCCTCGACCTGCCGTCCGCGATAGGGAGAGGTGGCATATTTGAGGTCCACGCCATAGGCAGAGGTGTCCTGGGAGATCACCATGATTTCCTTGACCCCGGCCTTGACCAGCCGCTCGGCTTCATAAAGCACCGACGCGATCGGACGCGAGACGAGATCGCCGCGGATCGAGGGGATGATGCAGAAGGTGCAGCGGTTGTTGCAGCCTTCGGAAATCTTGAGATAGGCGTAATGGCGCGGTGTTAGCCGCAGGCCCTGCTCGGGAACGAGATCGACAAAGGCGTTGGGCACCGGCGGCAGATGCTCATGTACCGCGCTCACAACGGCCTCATATTGATGCGCGCCGGAGACGGCGAGCACCCCCGGATGGGTCTTGCGGATCAGTTCTTCCTCGCCGCCCAGGCATCCGGTCACGATGACCTTGCCGTTTTCCTGTATGGCCTCGCCGATGGCATCGAGGCTTTCGGCCTTGGCACTATCGAGGAAGCCGCAGGTGTTGACGATCACGACATCCGCGCCCTCATAGGAGGGCGAGAAGGTGTATCCTTGCGCGCGCAGGGTTGTGAGGATGCGTTCGGAATCAACGAGAGCCTTGGGGCATCCAAGGCTCACGAGACCGATTTTCGGGGCGTTCTGGGTCGGCGCGCTCATGCGGCGTCTGTCCGGTATTCAATCAAAGCGGGTGTCATAGCGGAAAGCTGGCAAAGGTCAATCTTTGCCAGCGCAACCCTGCCATGAGCGGCGAATGCGGCTTTATTCGGTCGTCTTTTTTGCCGGGCGACCGCGCTTTTTCGGAGGTTCCGCCGCCGCAGCGGCGGGCGGTGGAGGCGGCGGCGCAGGCTCGGCGGGCGGCGGAGGGGGTGGTGGCGCCGCGACAGGCGCTTCGTACTCTTCGAGTTCCGGTTCCTGATCCGCCAGATCCTCGATGGCGTCGCGTACGTCATCGATCAGCGTTGCGCCGGGACGGGCCGGTTGCACCTCGACTTCTGCGGCAGCGCCCTTGTGGGCCTTGAAATAGACGATCACGGCCTCGCAGGCGATGCGCAGGACGACCAGCGCGAGGAGCCCGAACACCGCGATCTCCAGCAGGCCCCACAACCCGTTCCCGAAGCCGAAGCGGAAGGAATAAAAGAAGTGGTTGACCGCCCAGAGGGCAATGGCGGCCAGGCCCAACAGATACGCAATGGTCACCAGCCGCGGCGCGATGACCCGGTGGAGGTCGAACAGGACGGTGCCCGTCGCCAGTTTCTTGATGTCCTCAAACCGCATTTCGCTTCGTCCTTGTGCAGGATGAAAAGGAGAATCGTTTCAGCGCCCTAATCTGGTTCGGTTAAAGTTCGGGCGCAACCTTCACCGGCCCGAAATGCCGCTCAAAGGCCGCTTTCATGACCGAATCCACCTCTTCCATTGCAACGATATGCCCCAGGTCCTCAAGGCTCGTTACGCCCTGGTCGGTGATCCCGCACGGGACGATGCCGGAATAGTGGTCGAGGTCGGGGCTGACATTGAACGATATCCCGTGAAAGGTCACCCATTTGGAGACCCTGACACCGATCGCGGCGATCTTGTCTTCGGCAAACGGGCCTCGCTCGGGGCGTCTGACCCAGACGCCGACGCGGCCTTGGCGCTTCTCACCCCTGACGTTGAAGGCGGCGAGCGTGTCGATCACCCAATTCTCCAGCCCCTCGACCAGGCACCGCACGTCGCGCCCGCGCTGGCGCAGATCGAGCATCACATAGGCCACGCGCTGCCCGGGGCCGTGATAGGTATATTGCCCGCCGCGGCCCACCTCGAACACCGGAAACCGGCCGGGCGTCAGAAGGTCAGTCTCCCTCGCCGACGTGCCGGCAGTGTAGAGCGGGGGGTGTTCGAGCAGCCACACCGCTTCCTCGGCCTCTCCGGCCGCAATCGCGGCGGCGCGGGCGCGCATGACATCGAGCGCGACCGGATAGGGCACGTACCCTTCGGCGATGACCCAGTTCGCCGGTCTTTCGTCAACGCGCTTCAGCTTTTCGCCGCTTTGACAGGCGGCTGGCGGCGGAGAAATTAACGCTTCGCTAACCATGCGGGTCCAATGCTCTTACCAGCGCGGCCGCGAGAGCGAATCTGTTGCTGCGCCATATTCTTGACGGGCTGAGTATGCACACGCTTGAAACCATCGAAGTCGATATTTCCGTCGAACTCGGGGCGACGATTCTGCCCATTCATCATCTGCTGCGCCTGGGGCGCGGAGCGGTGATCGAACTCGACAGCTTCGAGAACGATCCGATGCGAATCTATGCCAACAACACCCTCATCGCAAAGGGCGAGATTTCCGTCGACGAAGGCCAGCTTAATGTGGTGGTGACGGAGAAGGTGATCAAGCCCGCGTGATTTGCGGCTTTCCAACTTTAATTCTCCCGACTGCCATTTAGGCACTTGAGGGAGGGGGAACCTTTTGCTACATGCAGCCTCGCTTCGCCCGAGCGGCGTGAGCATTCCCCAGACAGTGCGGTCGTGGCGGAATTGGTAGACGCGCAGCGTTGAGGTCGCTGTGGGGTAACT
>CAYSBF010000051.1:0-17499 GCA_964429025.1 uncultured Pelagibacterium sp. | reverse complement strand
CCGCTGATCGATGCCACGCGCAACATCATCAATGCCGAGGCGTTCAAAAAGATGAAGGACGGGGTACGGATCATCAATTGCGCGCGGGGCGGGTTGATAGACGAGGCGGCGCTCAAGGAGGCGCTGGAATCGGGCAAGGTCGCGGGAGCGGCGCTCGATGTGTTCCTCGAAGAACCGGCGGTCAACAACCCGCTGTTCGAATTGCCCAATGTCATCTGCACGCCCCATCTCGGCGCCTCGACCACCGAGGCCCAGGAGAATGTCGCCCTGCAGGTGGCCGAGCAGATTTCGGCCTATCTCAATACGGGCGAGGTGACCAATGCGCTCAACTTCCCCTCGATTTCGGCCGAGGAAGCGCCGCGCCTGACCCCGTTCGTCAAGCTCGCCGAGCTGCTGGGCTCGTTTGCCGGACAGCTCACCGAAACGGCGATCAAGGGCGTGCGCATCGAGTTCGAGGGCGAGGTGGCCAGCCTCAACACCAAGCCGATGGTCGCGGCAGCGCTCAATGGCGTGCTCAAGCCCCTGCTCGGGGACGTCAACATGGTCTCGGCGCCCGCACTCGCCAAGGATCGCGGCATTGCGGTCGAGACGGTCAATCGCGACCAGCAGGGCGCCTATGACAATTATATCCGGCTGACGGTGATGACCGAGCGGCAGGAGCGCAGCGTTGCCGGCACGGTGTTCTCAGGCGGCATTCCGCGCATCATCCAGGTCAAGGGCATCAATCTGGAGGCTGAGCTGACGCCGTCCATGCTCTATATCACCAATGAGGACAAGCCCGGCTTTATCGGGCGGCTGGGCACGCTGCTGGGCCAGCTCGGCATCAATATCGCCAATTTCAACCTCGGCCGGCTCGAACAGGGCAAGGATGCGATCGCGCTGCTCTCCATCGACAGCGTGCTCAGCGATGAGCAGCTGACCCAGGTTTCGGCGCTCGAGGGCGTGGTGCAGGCCAAGCGGCTGGTGTTCCAGGTGTAAACGGCCAATATCGCGGCATTGGGGCCGGGGCGGCAGCGCCCCGGCTTTTTTATTGGCCGGGCGGAACGATGATTGCGCGGCCGCGGCGGGCGGCGATCTCGGCGAGGGCGATGCCGGCGACGATGAAGACGGCAGCGACGATGTGGAACAACTCGAGCCTTTCCCCGAGCAGCACGACCGCGAGCAGCGCGCCAAAGACCGGGATCAGGTTGATGAAAATGCTGCCGCGATTGGGGCCGATAAGCTCAACGCCGCGGGCATAGCTCATCTGCGCTACGATCGAGGGAAAGAGGGCGACATAGAGGATGATGAGCCAGCCCTTGAGCCCGATATTGGCCACTTCGCCCGCAAGGCCGGCGATGCCCGAAGAAAAGAAGGATTGATAAACGAGCGCTGCCAGCGCGGCGAAAAAGCTGGTCACGGCGATAAAGCTCATCCAGCCGATATTGGGCTTGTAGCGCAGGAACAGTGAGTGGAAGGCGTAGGCAAAGCAGGCGAGCAGGATCAGTCCGTCCCCGATATTGACATCGAGCCCAAGCAGACGGGTCGGCAGGCCCTGGGTCGCCACATGGGTGACGCCATAGATGGTCAGCACCACGCCCACAATGTGCAGGATCGAGGCCCGGACGCGGAAGATGATGAAATTGCCGACCATGACGAGGATCGGGATGGCCGACTGGATCATGGCTACGCTCACCGCCGAGGTGTGGATCACCGAAACGTAGAGAAGGGCGTTGAAGGTCGTGAACCCGATGGCGCCGTAAAAAGCGAGCCACCCGATGCCGCGCCGGATTTCCGCCCATTCAGCGCGCACCGACTGCCAGGCGAAGGGCATGATGATGATGAAGGCAACGACCCAGCGCATGGTCGAGAGCCCGAACGGGTCGATCTCGCCGATCGCCAGTTTTCCCGCAATGATGTTGCCGCCCCAGAAGAGCGAAGAAAGCGTCAGCAGCAGATAGGGCTGCGCCATTAGCGCGGCCAGTGGACTGACGGGGGAAGCCGGGGCGGGATTGGGTTTTGTCATGGCAGGTCTTGTGATTTATAGAACCGGGACTTATCAGCGTTTCGCCCCGGGTTGAATTGCAAAAATTCGGGGCGTTCAGCACACAGCGAAGGGACAGAGCTCGCAAATGGCGAACGTGGTGGTGGTTGGCTCGCAGTGGGGCGACGAGGGCAAGGGCAAGATCGTCGACTGGCTCAGCGAGCGCGCCGATGTGGTCGTGCGCTATCAGGGCGGGCACAATGCGGGACACACGCTGGTCATTGACGGGGTAAGCTACAAGCTCTCGCTTTTGCCCTCGGGGCTGGTCCGGGGCAAGTTCTCGGTGATCGGCAACGGGGTGGTGGTCGATCCGCACCATTTCGTCGCCGAGGTGGAAAAGATCGCCGGGCAGGGTGTTTCGGTGACGCCCGAAATTCTGCGCATCGCGGAAAACGCGCCGCTCATCCTGTCGCTGCATCGCGAACTCGACGCGCTGCGCGAGGATTCCAATTCCGGGCTCAAGATCGGAACGACGCGGCGCGGCATCGGTCCGGCCTATGAGGATAAGGTCGGCCGGCGCGCAATAAGGCTTTGCGACCTGGCCGAGCCCGATACGCTCATGGCCAAGATCGAGCGCCTTCTGACCCACCACAATGCGTTGCGGCGCGGCATGGGGGCGGCCCAAGTGGATGCGCAGGCGATCCATGACGAATTGATCTCGGTTGCCGACAAGATCCTGCCCTTCATGGACCGGGTGTGGGAGCATCTGGACGAGCGGCGGCGGCGGGGCGAGCGCATCCTGTTCGAAGGCGCCCAGGGCGCCCTGCTCGACAACGACCACGGTACCTATCCCTTCGTTACCTCCTCGAACACGGTGGCGGGGCAGGCCGCGCCGGGGTCGGGCCTGGGGCCGGCGGCGATCGATTATGTGCTGGGGATCACAAAGGCCTATACGACGCGCGTGGGGGAAGGGCCATTCCCGACCGAGCAGGAAAACGAGATCGGGCAGTTCCTTGGCGAGAAGGGGCACGAGTTCGGGGTCGTCACAGGACGCAAGCGGCGCTGCGGCTGGTTCGATGCGGTAATCGTGAGGCAGACGGTGCGCACCTCCGGCATCCACGGGATCGCGCTCACCAAGCTCGACGTGCTCGACGGGCTCGACGAAATCAAGGTCTGCGTTGCCTATGAGCTCGATGGCGAGCGCATCGACTACCTCCCTGCCTCAATGGGGGCACAAAGTCGAGTCAAGCCCATCTATGAGACGCTCGAAGGCTGGAAGGAAACGACCGCTGGCGCACGCAGTTGGGCGGAACTGCCCGCACAGGCGGTAAAATATGTCCGGCATGTAGAAGAACTGATCGGGGCGCCCGTCGCACTATTGTCGACGAGCCCGGAACGTGAAGACACAATTCTGGTCCAGGACCCCTTCCAAGATTGAGTTTCCTTGAAAGAAACATTTTTGTTAGAACCTTCGGCAAAGTTGCCAATGTTGAGTAGATAATGGCCGATTATCGCGAACTCTTGCGCAGGGCGATTGATGCGCTGCCGGAAAATACCGGCGCCAATCGCCGCGCAGTCTATGAAAGGGCCCGTAGCGCGCTGGTGGCGCAATTGCGGGCCATAGAGCCGCCGCTTCCGGCGCGCGAAATCACCACGCACCGTCTCAATCTCGAAGACTGCATTCGGCAGGTGGAGCAGGAAGCGACCGACAAGCTGCTCGGCCGGTTCCGCGCGGTCGAGGACGAGCCGGCCGCCGAGCCGCAGGAGCCTGTTGCCGAGACTTCGGAACCGGCGGCCGAGCCGCAAGAGCCGGTTGCTGCGGAGTCCGAACCCCTGGAAGAGGCCGCTCCCGCTCCGGAGCCCGAGCCTCAATACGAGCCTGAGCCTGAGCCAGAGCCTCAATATGAGCCTGAGCCTCTATCCGAGGCGATTGCTGCAGGACCGGTGCAAGAGGAGCGGGACGCGCTCGATGTTGCCGAAGCGCGCGAGGAGCCTGTCGTTGCCGAGGAGACGCTCGAGCAGACAGTGCCCGAGCCCGAGCCGGAACTTGCTGCCGAGATAACCGCGCCCGACGAGGTTGAGCCAGAGCCGGAGCCCGAGTCTGAGCCGGAGCCGGAGGAGACTCCAGCCGTTGAGAGTGAGCAGCTGGCGAGCGACCGGTTCGACGAGCCGGTAATCGCGCCCGCGAGCGAGCCCGCGAAGGCCTTTACCGTTGCGGGCGATCAGACCACGCCGGCATCGATCGAAGATATCATCGCCGCCGCCGAGAGCGCTTCGCGCCGGGAAGAGACGCCCGCGCCCCGCGAGGAAACGGGCCGGACCGAGATGACCGAACCCGTGCTCGACGATGCGCCGCCCGTGCGCGAGGACGTGGTGGTGGAAGGCGATTTTGGACCGGCAGCGGTCGAGCCGCGCCGCGACGGGGAGCGCCATTTCATCGCGTCCCCTCACGATGCCGAGCCGCGGCCCGAAGTTCCGCTGGTCGATCTGCGTGGCAAGCCGCTGGCCGGAACCGGCACCTCCTCGGGCGGAGCGGCGGTCGGTGCCGCGATGTCGAGCGTGCGGGAAGTCGATCTCGATCCAGCCCCGGCCTATGATCCCGAACTCAATGACGCCCAGGTCGCCATCGACCGGGCCATCGCTGCGCTCGACCGCGAGGCGCGCGGGGACGCGGTGGAGGCCGATGCCGAGCACTCTGCGGCAGGAGAGGAAGGTCCGGCCGAGGAGGCCGGGCAGACCGAGGAGGGCGATACCGGCCGCCCGGGCGGCGTAGGCGCCCTGACCGTGTTCCTGCTGCTTGCGGTGCTCCTGCTCGGCGGCGGCGGCGCGGCAGGCTTCTGGGCATGGCGCGAAGGCTATATCGATCTCAACACCATCTTTGCCCAAAGCGCCCCCCAGCCGCAGGATGTGGAGGTGGCGCAGGTCGAGGAGCCGGTGCTCGAGCCGGTGCCCGATCCTTCCGCCAACACGACGCCCGAAGTGCCCGCGACCCCTGTGGTCAATGGCGAGGCCATGCCGGGTGAAGAGCTGCCATTCGTCGAAACGGAAACACCGGCGACCAACAACAGCGAGGCCGGGCCGTCCTTTGAGGACCGGTTGCCGGCCGAGGCGGACGAAAGCCTCGAGGGAACCGAAGAGCCGATCAGCCAGGAAGAAATCGCTGCGGCAGCGAATGGCCCGCAGTCACTTCTGCTCGAGGAGCAGGCAGGCGGCACGGTCGGCGCCGTCCCCTATTCGGGTTCGGTCGAATGGTCGCGCGGCACCGATGAGCTTGGGCACCCCACCATCATTGCCGAGGCGACAATCCCTGCTCGCAACCTCGATCTGCGGATGCTGATCCGGCGCAATGCCGATACCAATCTGCCAGCTTCGCATCTTATGGAGGTCAATTTCACGCTCGCCGAAAGCTTTGTCGGCGGTTCGATCGCCAGCCTGCCGGGCGTGTTGCTCAAGGATGAGGAACTGGTTCAGGGTCAGCCGCTGACGGGAGCGTCGGCGCGGATCGTGGGCAATTCGTTCCTGTTTGCGCTTTCGAGCGCGTCCGAGCGCGATGTCGAAACCAACGAGGTCCTGTTGCGCGACCGCGCCTGGGTGGACCTTGCCATGGTCTATGGCACGGGACGGCGCGCCATCCTGACGCTCGAAAAGGGCGAGGAGGGGGATGCGATCTTCGAGGACGTGATGGACGCCTGGGCCGAGCTCGATGCGGAGGCCGAGGCGGCGGCTGCAACGGAAGCCGAAAGCGAATAGTCGGTATATGCCGCATCGACGTCCGGCCTGGCGAACCTTGTTTGGTCCGCTCGGGGCTCTCACTCCCTCTCCCTTGGGGGAGAGGTGAATCAGCCCCAGGCCGGGCGGGTGCTGCCGTCGATGATGGCGTAGCTTCGGGAGGTGAGGGCCTCGATGTCCTCGCGCTGGTGGGAAACGAGGATGGTGTGCCACTGCTGGTTGCGCACCAGTTCGGCGAGCATGGTGCGGATCGGACCAGCGGTCTCCTCGTCAAGGCCGGTAAAGGGTTCATCAAGGAGCAGAATCGGGCGGTTGCGCAACAGCGTGCGCGCCAGCGCCACGCGCTGCTTTTGCCCGCCCGACAGCGTTGCCACCTTGCGGTTGGCGTAGTCCCCGAGCCCCATGCGTTCGAGACTGTCGAGGACGGCGGCTTTGCCGGTGCGGGCCTTCCTGCCCGTGCCCAGGGTGACATTGTCTGCGGCAGTCAGGTGCTCGAAAAGATTGTCGCTCTGAAAGAGGATCGAGACGGGGCGGCGTTCTGGCGGCAGATCGAGGATCGAGCGGCCGGCGAGCTGGATGTCGCCAGCATTGGGGTTCTGGAAACCGGCTACGAGGTCGAGAAGCGTCGATTTGCCGGAGCCTGAGGGGCCGGTGAGGCCGACGATCTCGCCGGGCCGGATCGACATGTCGAAATAGAAGCTGGCGTCGCTGCCGGCATGGCGGAAGGAAAGGCTATCGATCTCGAGCATTGGTCAGGAACTCGATCAGTCTGGGGATGGCGAGAAAGGCGGCAAGGCTCAGGATCAAGAGGATCGCGGCAATGGCCTCGGCGTCCTGGGTGCGGTAGGCGCCGAATGCGCGATACATGTACCAGGGCAAAGTGGAGAAATCGGCCGTGCCAAAGAGGGATATGACGCCGAGATCGCCCAGTGAAAAGACGAAGGCCACGGCCAGAGCATAGCCCACCGCGCGGCCCAGGAGCGGCCATTCGACCTTGAGCCATTGCTCACCCGCCGAAAGGCCGAGCGAGCGGATGAGCTTTTCATGCCGTTTTGCCAGCGCTTCGAGCGGCGGGCTCAGAATGGCAAAGGCAAAGGGCAGGGCCAGAAGCGCGTTGGCAAGCACCAGCACCACCGGAGCGGCAAGGCCGGTCGGGAAACCGAGCAGGCGGGCAAGGAGAAAGAAACCCAGAGCTAGAACGACGGCGGGCACGGCAAGATAGGTAAAGACCGGCAGGCCGAGCAGCGTGCGAGCGGGTGATCTTGCGGCCTCCAGCGCACGCGACATGCCGAGCCCAATGGCAAGGGCGATCGCAAGGCCTGCGCTCAGCGTGCCGAGGACGAGACTGGTCGTCAGCGCCTTCCAGAAGGCGGGCTGGTTGAGCACTGAGATCATGGACGGGCTCACCCCTTGCGCGAGGACGGCGACAAGCGGGGCGATGAACAGGGCGAGCAGCACAATGAGCGCCATCTGCTGGAGGACGCCCGCGAGGCCGCCATCGGGCCAGTGCATGAGGCTGCGGCGCCCGAACAGCGTCGAGACGGGCGCAAAGCGCGTGGCGGGGACGATGATGGCGGCGCAGGCGGCGAGTTGGACGAGCGCAAGGATCACGGCCTTGCCGAGGTCGAAATCGAGGCGGACGGATTCATAGATCGCAACTTCCAGTGTCTGGTTTGCCGGCCCGCCGCCGAGAACGAGGACGACCGGGAAGCTCGTAAAGCACAACAGGAAAATGGTCGCGCCGATGCCGGGGACGGATCCGGCGATTGCGGGCAAGTCGATGATCAGGAAGCGCCGGATCGGGGAAAGGCCCAGGCTTCGGCCGAGCTTGAGCTTTTCGGGGGGAATAGCTTCGAGCCGGTCCAGAAAGACCCGGGCCGCCAGCGCGCCGTTGAGAACGACATGGGCCGCAAGGATGCCGGTCAGCCCGAAAATCGCGGAACCGGACGAGAGGCCGAAGGGGTTGAGAAGGAAATTGATCCAGCCGTTCCGTCCCCATATGGCGATGAGGCCAGAGATGATCACGAGCGAGGGCAGCACCAGCGCGGTGGAGAGTAGGCCTACGAAAAACGCGCGCCCCAAAAAGCGCTGCCGGTCCAGCGACCATGCGAGGATGAGCCCGGTAAGGAGCGAGAGCGCCGTCGATAGCCCTGCCTGGAGGGCCGACATGCGGAGAAGATGAGCGATGTCCGTCGTCGTCGAACCGGTGGTCGGAAAGCGCAGCGCAGCGACGGCGAGTGCGGCAAGCAGGCTGCCGATCAGGAGCGCAACGGCAAAGGCGATGAGGCGGCCAACGCTGCGCCGGCCCTGTCGCCAAGGGTGGGAAGGCATGTCGGGCTCGGCTGCGGTCATGGAAATTCTGGGCCCCCGGGTAGCAGCCCTCCCCTTAAAAGGGGAGGGTGCAAATCTCAATATAACCCGGTTTCAGCGCAGCGCGTTGAAAGCCTCGTTGATCCAGGCGCGGGTATTGGCGGTGACTGTTTCGGGGTCGAGCAGAAGGGCGGGGGAGGGATCGATCATCGCCTCGAAGCCCTCTTCGAGCCCACCTTCGGGTTCGATCACCGGATACATCCAGTTGGTGGTCGGAATGACCGCCTGGGCCTCGGGGGTCACGAGCCAGGCGAGAAATTCGCGCGCGAGCTCCTGGTTGGGGCTCGAGGCGAGGATGCCGGCGACCTCGATCTGGGTATAGTGGCCCTCATCGAACTTTGCCGCCGCGTAGCGGTGATCGTCTTCGGCGAGGATGTGGTAGGCGGGCGAAGTGGTGTAGGAGAGGACCATATCGGCCTCGCCGGCAAGAAAGAGGTCGTAGGATTCCGACCAGCTATTTGTGACGGTCAGCACGTGCGGGGCGAGGCCCTGCCAGATTTCGCCGGCGCGGTCACCATAGGCCGCCCTTATCCAGAGCACGAGGCCAAGCCCGGTGGTCGAGGCGCGGGGATCCTGGATGACGATCTTGAAGTCGGCGGGAAGGGCAGCGAGCTCCTCGAAATTGGAGGGCGGCTCGCTCAGTTCCTCGGTGTTATAGACAAAGGCGAAATAGCCATAGTCGAAGGGCACGAATTGGGGGTCGGCCCAGTCGAGCGGGATATCGAGCCCTTCGAGCGTCAACCCATGATCGGTGAACAGGCCCGTTGCCCTCGCTTCGCCGATGGTGGCGGTATCGAGGCCGAGAATGATGTCGGCAGATGTCGATTCACCCTCGAGCTGGGCGCGGCGCAGCGAGCCGATGGAGGAGTCGGCGGCAACGAAATTGACCGTGCAGCCGTATTGCGCCTCGAACTGCTCCTTGAGCAGGGGGCCGGGCCCCCATTCGGCGGCAAAGGCGTCGTAAGTGTATACGGTGAGGGTGGGTGTTTCCTGTGCGTGCGCGGGCAGGGCGAGTGCCCCCAGCGCAACCGCAACAAGGCTCAGTTTCTCAAAGCGGACCATTTGGTCGTCCCTTTACAGATGGACCAGAGAATGCCTCCAGTCCGGCCAATCATTGCGGTCAAGTCTGGAACAAGGGAAAAGCAGCAAATGGCAAATGAAGGCGTCGTAACGCCTTGCCATCTCGAACTTCCTCCGCCAGCATGACCTGGTTCAGGTTCTATGGGTTTTTCTCAGCTCCGGTTTCCCGGAACACCCCAGCGAGACGAGGGCGACACTATAACTCCCAATCCCAAGGCGCAAGAGGCGTCCGGACCTGCCGGGCTTCCACTCACCTTCGCCGGGCCGCTCATGATCGTGGGCGGCGGCGCGGTCGATCTGCAGCTATTGCGCGGTCTTTCGAGGGCCGTGAGCGGGCTCGTGGGCGCCGATAGCGGCGTGGACAGGATCGTGGAGGCGGGGCTTGTGCCCGATGCGGTAATCGGCGATCTCGATTCGGTGGCCGATCTGTCCGCGCTACCCAGCGCGACGCGGGTTGTCGAAATCGCTGACCAGAATTCGACCGACTTCGAAAAGGCGCTCTCGATGACGGAGGCACCCTTGACGATTGCGTTGGGGATGACCGGCGGGCGGTTCGACCACACAATGGCAGCCCTGCACGCCGTCACTAACTGGGCGTCGAGGCGCAGGATCATCCTCGTCGACGAACACGACCTCGCCCTTGGTGTGGCCGGATCGCTCAGGCTCAGGGTGGGGGCGGGGTCGCGGGTGTCCATCTATCCGCTGGGACGCACAAGCTTTGCCCGCTCGGCGGGGCTGCTCTATCCGCTGGACGGGCTGGTGATGGAGCAGGGCCGCAAGATCGGCACCTCCAACAGTGCGGTCGCCGACGAGATCGAAATCGAGGTGGCGGAGGGTGAGCAGAGCCCCTGGCTGCTCATACTGGATCGGACCAGGCTGGAGATACTTTTCTGAGGGAAGCGCGAGGCGGTCGAAATCGAGAGGATGCGGCATGAATGTTGATGTCCAGTCCGAGACGATAATCGCTCGACCTGTGGCGCAGGTCGCGGCCTTCGCCATGGAGCCCGGCAATGCGCCCCTATGGTACAGAAACATAGAATCGGTCGAGTGGCGTGAAGGTCCGCCATTGGCGGTGGGTGCCGAGGTCGACTTCGTGGCGCATTTTCTCGGGCGGCGCCTTGCCTATACCTACCGCATCATTGAGTTGGTTGAGAACACGCGGCTTGTGATGCGGGCGGCCGAGGGGCCGTTTCCGATGGAGACCCGCTATGAGTTTGCCGAGATCGAACCTGGAAAAACTCTGGTAAGGCTGCGCAATCGCGGCCGCCCAGCAGGCTTTGCGGCGATCGTCGCGCCGTTCATGGCCGCGGCGATGCGGTCGGCCAACCGCAGGGACCTTGCGGCGCTCAAGGCCCTGCTGGAACAGGACGGAGCCCGCTAGAGCACCTGTTTTGACAGAACCAGCCAGGTGCTCTAAGTGCTTGATTTACCGCATTTCGCTGGTGCGGCCCTTCGGGTTCGAACTGCAAAACCATTTCCATCCCAGGTCAAGCCGGGGAATGCTTTTGCTGGAAAAGCTCTAGTCCACAGCCTGGGCGCGGGCAGCTTCCTTTACGGCGTCCTGCACCTTTTCGAAGGCGCGGACTTCGATCTGGCGGATGCGCTCGCGCGAGACGTCATAGACCTGCGCCAGTTCTTCGAGCGTTGCGGGGTTCTCCTGCAGGCGCCGGGCCTTGAAGATGGCGCGCTCGCGGTCGTTGAGCACGTCCATCGCCCCTTCAAGCAGCGACATGCGCTCGTCGAACTCCTGGCTTTCACCAAGCACCTCTTCCTGATCGGGGGTCTCGTCGATCAGCCAGTCCTGCCATTGGCTTGCGCCTTCGTCCGCGCGCATGGGCGCGTTGAGCGAGGCATCGCCCGTCAGACGCTGGTTCATCGAGACCACATCGTCCTCGGTGACGTTGAGGGTCGTTGCGATCTGCTTGATCTGGTCGGGGTGGAGATTGCCGTCCTCGAGCGCGGCGATCTGGCCCTTGATGCGCCGAAGATTGAAGAACAAGCGCTTTTGGGCCGCCGTCGTCCCGATCTTGACCAGCGACCATGAGCGCAGGACATATTCCTGGATCGAGGCGCGGATCCACCACATGGCGTAGGTGGCCAGGCGGAATCCCTTGTCGGGCTCGAAGCGCTTGACCGCCTGCATGAGCCCCACATTGCCCTCGGAAATTACCTCCGAAATCGGCAGGCCATAGCCGCGATAACCCATGGCGATCTTGGCCACGAGCCGCAGATGGGAGGTAATGAGCTTTTGTGCTGCCTCGGGGTCCTGATGCTCGCGATAGCGCTTGGCGAGCATGAACTCCTCGTCGGGGTCCAGCATCGGGAATTTGCGGATTTCCTGCAGATAGCGGTTAAGCCCGCTTTCCGATGACAGGACCGGTAGGTTGGTCTGGGCCATTATTGCACCCCCTCAATGACTTGGCGCCCGGATGTTCCGGCACGCCCACGTCCGCCACACCCGATTTTCCCCCGGCATGCGGCGGGCCGTTTTGGGAGAAATATAGGTCGGAATATGGCAATTTCATCCCCTGGTCCAAAATTAGTTGGAAGGGGGCGCGATGCTCTATCGCTGAGATAAACGGATAAGGTGGTAATCGGTTTCAGGGGTCGATCAGCCGCTTATCCTGAGCGTATCGCGCAGGGCGGCCATATCGGGGGGAAGAGGCGCCTCAAAACGCAGGACAGCGCCTGTCGCCGGGTGCTCGAAGCCGAGAATCGAGGCATGCAGCGCCTGCCGGTTCAAGGCGCGAAGCTGAATCTGGGCCGGCTCGGGGAGCTTGTTGATCTTGGTGGCGAAGCCCGAGCCATAAAGGCCGTCGCCGAGCAGGGGATGGCCGATATGGGCCATGTGGACCCTAATCTGGTGCGTGCGGCCCGTTTCCAGCGCGCAAGCCAGTTCAGCAACCGCAAAGTTCTCGCCGCCGTATTTGTCCGCCACGCGGTAATGGGTGATGGCCTCGCGCCCGCCGGAGCGCAGCACGGCCTGCTTGAGCCTGCTGCCCGGGTCGCGGCCGATGAGGGTTTCCACCGTTCCCTTGAGGGGATTGGGGATGCCCCAGACAAGGGCTGTATATTCGCGCTCGAGCGGTCCGGTGCGTCCGTGATCGGCGAACTGGGCGGCAAGGCCGTTATGGGCAGCCTCGGTCTTGGCGGCGACCATGACGCCCGAGGTGTCCTTGTCGAGCCGATGGACGATGCCGGGGCGCCTGACCCCGCCAATGCCGCGCAGGCTCGCGCCGCAATGGTGGATCAGCGCGTTGACCAGCGTGCCCTCCTCATTGCCGGGCGCGGGATGGACGACGAGCCCGGCAGGCTTGTTGATGACGATCAGGTGCTCGTCCTCGAACAGGATGTCGAGCGCAATATCTTCGCCCTGGGGTTCGGCATCGACGGGATCGGGGGCGGCGAGAGTGATGGACTCCGAGGGTCGGACGCGGTATTTCGGCGTCACATTGGGCGTTCCGTCGACGCTGACCACGCCTTCGAGGATCAGATCCTTGAGGCGGTTGCGCGAATATTGGGGGAAGCGGGCCGCCAGGAACGCATCGAGCCGGGTGCCGGCCTCGGCTTCGCCGACGGTCGCGCTCAGTTCCTGATTTTCGACTGGACCGCTGGCCATGAACCAAACCCAAACTTCTGACGAGACCGAAAAGCCGCTTGAAGGCGAAGCGCTGGAGATCATTAACAAGGCGCGTCGGCGCGCCGCGATCTCGATGCTCATACTGCTGGTCGGCTTTATGGCGGTTGCCGGGGTGGTTGTCTATCGGCTCTCGACAATGAGTTCGGAACCGGGCGGTGCCTATGCACTCGAAAGCATCAGCGTACCGGCCGAGGCCGAGCTGGTTTCCGCAACTGCGCAGGACGGGCTCGTGACGGTCACCTATCGCAGCGGCGAGACGACGGCAATCCGGCTTTTCGACGGGCGGAGCGGGGAACTCCTGCGCGAGATTGCGGTGGTTGGGGATTAGCAGTCGGGCACGGCGACGCTCAATCCGCCCAGTGAGGTTTCCTTGTAGCGTTCATCCATGTCCTTGCCGGTCTGGCGCATGGTTTCGATACAGGCGTCGAGCGGGACGATGTGGCTGCCATCGCCCTTTATGGCGAGGGAGGCGGCGGCGACGGCCTTGACGGCGCCCATGCCGTTGCGCTCGATGCAAGGGACCTGAACCAGGCCCCTGATGGGGTCGCAGGTCATGCCCAGATGATGCTCAAGGGCGATTTCGGCGGCATTCTCGATCTGGGCGTTGGTGCCGCCAAGAGCGGCGCAGAGCGCCGCGGCGGCCATGGCGGAGGCCGATCCGACCTCGCCCTGGCAACCCACTTCCGCCCCGGAAATCGAGGCATTGAATTTGATGAGCCCGCCGATGGCGGCAGCCGTCAGCAGCATGTCGGGGATCTTCTCGCGCGAGGCGCCCGGCACGTGCTCGACATAGTAGCGGATAACCGCCGGCACGACGCCTGCGGCGCCATTGGTCGGCGCGGTGACGACCTGACCGCCGGCCGCGTTTTCCTCGTTGACGGCCATGGCATAGGCCGAGAGCCAGTCGATGGCGGAATGGAGGGGAGCGTCGTTGCGGCCCACGCCGCCCATAAGGTTGTTGTAGAGGGCATGGGCGCGGCGTTTGACGCGCAGTCCGCCCGGCAGCTCGCCTTGTGCTCCAAGCCCGCGCTCGATACAGCGGTTCATCACGTCCCAGATGTGCATGAGGCGATCCGAGAAGGGTTTTTCCTCAAGGCGCGCGCATTCATTGGCGCGCTTCATCTCTGCGATGGTGAGCCCGGCTTCTTCGCCCATGCGCAGCATCTGGGCAGCGTTGGCGAAGGGGTAGGGGACGGTCTCTTCCGCGTTCGGGGGCGTGTCGCCGCGTTCCATCTCGGCGGCGGTGCTGACAAAGCCGCCGCCGATTGAAAAATAGGTTTCGGCGATGAGCGGCCGGCCCGTTTCATCGAGAAGCGAAAAGCGCATGCCGTTGGGGTGGGCTTCGAGCCTCGTCTTCTTGTCGAGCTCGAGATCGGCCGCGGGGTCGAGGCGAATGCGCCAGCCATTGCCCGGGTTGATGATCTTTCTTTCCCGCAGGGCCGCGATTGCCGTTTCGGCTTCGGTCTTGTCGTAGGCTTGGGGGGTAAAGCCGAGGCAACCGGCAAGGATGGCATCGAGCGTCCCGTGGCCGATGCCGGTATAGGCGAGCGAGCCATGCAGCGTGATCCTGAGCCGCGCGCCGAGGACCGGCTCATGCTCGCGCAGGAGGTCGAGAAAGCGCGCGGCGGCGATCATCGGGCCCATTGTGTGGGATGATGAAGGACCTACGCTGATCTTGAAGACATCAAAGACCGAAACGAACATCGCGTCATCGTCCTCCCGCGCGGCGTTTCCCTTGAAGGGAATAGAACAAATTTGCGCCCGTCAACGAGATTCGACACGTCAGAGCGCGCTCAGGCCCGCATATGGTGTTCCCGGGGACGGAATACAGGGGATTTGGCGCGAAATCTTTGCGCGTCCGGAGGCGCCTATGCGCGGCGGGCCGTGAAGGCGGCGAGGTGCTTTTTGAGCGCTTTTTCGCGCCAGATGGGCTCAAAGAGGGCGCGGAAATGATCGGGGGTCAGACTTTCGAGCCGCACCAGAACATAGGGGTAGTCGCGATAGTGATCGGTGATGAAGAACAGTTCGGGCTCGGCCTCGAGCAACATGTCGCGCTCGTCGATGGACGGGCGCTGCAAGGCGAGAATGCCCGGTTCGACCTCCCGCATGAGAAACCTGCTGCCAACCTTGAGCGAGGGTGTGCCGTAGGTGATGTGGTCGGCGACACCGGGATAGGTGAGGGCGATGCTACGGATATCGTCAAAATTCATGTGACGCTCCGCAGAACGACCGGCGCTAATCAGCGCCGGTAGCGCATGCGGCCGATCTCGTCGTATTCGGCCTGCTCTTTCTTGAGCTGTTCGGCCTCTTCGCGCGCATGTTCGCGGGCGTCGAGCAACTCGACCTTCTTCAAGTCCTCGATCGCCTCGGCCAAATCATCCTGGGCGGCTTCGAGCTTGCCGCGCATGTCATTGGCCGAGTTGATCAGGTTGTCGCGGCGCGTGATCGCGGCCTTGGCAAAGGTCGAATAGGCGAAGTGCGCGACATCAGAGATGCCGGTCTTCTGGTGTTCGATTTCGATCTGCTGGTCGAGTTCGGCGGCCATGCGCTCGAAATCGGCGATCATGGTTTCGATCTGCAGGACCTGGCGGCGCTTTTCGTCCACCTGGAATTTCTTGAGGCGGATCAGGCTCGCGCTTTTCGACTTCATGACTTGTACTCCTTACCCATCAAGCCGTCGGGTTTTCCGCTCCACCCGTTTCCAGTATTGCCGCCAGCAAGTTATAGCCGTCGGCGATAGAGGTGCGCTCATCTCCGCCCTGGCTCAAAAACGCCTCCAGCGCGGGGTTGAGCGCGATAGCGCGGTCAACCTTGGGATCCGATCCTTTCCGGTAAGCCCCCAGCCGGATCAGTTCCTCCATGTCGGCGAAAACCGACATCAGCTCACGGGCCCTGCTGAGTGTGGGCCGGAAGTCCTCCGGCACGCAGCCCGGCATGGTCCGCGACACGGAACGCAACACATTGACCGCCGGATAACGTCCGCGTTCGGCAATGGCCCGTTCCATGACAATGTGTCCATCGAGAATTCCGCGAACGGCATCCGCGATGGGCTCGTTGTGATCATCACCTTCTACCAAAACGGTAAATAGACCGGTAACAGAGCCGGAGTTGACCAATCCGGGGCCGGCCCTTTCTAGCAGGCGGGGGAGTTCGGTGAAGACGGTGGGCGGATAGCCCTTGGCCGTGGGCGGCTCCCCGATCGCAAGGCCGATCTCGCGCTGAGCCTGGGCAAAGCGGGTGAGGCTGTCCATCATGCACAGAACACGCTTGCCCCGGTCGCGGAAATATTCGGCAAGGGTAAGGGTGAGATAGGCGGCCTGGCGGCGCATGAGGGCGGATTCGTCGGATGTGGCGACGATGACGATGGCGCGCTTGATGCCGGCCTCGCCGAGATATTCGGATATGAACTCCTGGACCTCGCGGCCACGCTCGCCGATCAATCCCACAATGGCGACATCGACATCGGTGTTGCGGGTCAGCATGGACATTAGGACGGACTTGCCGACCCCCGAGCCGGCGAATATGCCCATGCGCTGGCCTTCGCAGCAGGTGGTGAAGGTGTTGAGGCACCTGACGCCAAGGTCGATCGGGCCGCCGACGCGGGCACGTTCATGGGCAGGAAGGGGCGTGTTGCGCAGGCCATAGGGCTGGGCTCCGCGCGGCAGGGGCCGGCCTCCGTCTATCGGCTGGGCTTCGGCGTTGATGACGCGACCGAGCCAGCTTTCGTCCGGATAGACCGCGCCGTCGTGCCCGGCGAACACGGCCTTGCAGCCGAGGCGGACGCCTTCGACGGGGCCGAAGGGCAGGCACAGCGCGAGCCCGTCTCGGAAACCGATGATCTCGCAGGTGAGGGTCGTGCCATTCTGGCTTTCGATAAAGACACGCCCACCCACCCGCAGCTCGCGCACGGGCCCCACCACTTCGATCAGGAGACCCTGGACCGTCTTGACGCGGCCGAAGACCTCGACCTCGTCTACGGCATCAATATCGGCAATGAGCGAACGCACCGCTGATTCTCCGGCAAGTGGAACGATTCGCGCCCCTCTAATGCCACATTGGTAACTCATTCTTAAGCTTGGTGCGATATTGCGAGACGTTGAGCAAAATTTTTCTCGCAGCAGGCGAGCGCTCGCTCATTCCCCCTTCAGCTAACATTTCGCCGAGTCCCACGAGTCATTTGGAGGGATCTCTTAAGGTTATGGATTAAGAAAATTCCGGTCTATTTTTTATTAAATATCAATGATTTAGAACATTTTAGTGTTAATGACCTTCGCATATTGCCCGTCTGAATCAGATTCTGTTAACTAATTGCCGGTAGGTTCGAATCGTACCCAGTAGGGTTTGGTTAAGGGTCGCAGGCCTGATGGCTGCACCCGGTTCCAGCAGGAACCTAAGGTTAAGGGGATTGGCATGCGTGTACTCTTGATAGAGGACGACAGCGCAACGGCGCAGAGCATCGAGTTGATGCTCAAATCCGAGAGTTTCAACGTGTACACCACCGACCTCGGTGAGGAAGGTGTCGATCTGGGCAAGCTTTATGATTATGACATCATTCTGCTTGACCTCAATCTTCCGGACATGAGCGGGTATGAAGTGCTGCGCACGCTGCGCGTCGCGAAGGTTCAGACCCCGATCCTCATTCTCTCCGGTCTGGCGGGCATTGAGGACAAGGTGCGCGGCCTCGGCTTCGGCGCCGACGACTACATGACCAAGCCCT
>CAYSBF010000050.1:0-18252 GCA_964429025.1 uncultured Pelagibacterium sp. | reverse complement strand
TGCGGCGGGTGCCGATGGTGGCGGCGCGGCGTTCGAGGGCCGAGCGGTTCATTCTCACCCGCCCCACCCAATCGAGATCGAGCGGAAAACCGGGATTGCGTTTGTGGCCGGGGGCATCCTTGTGGGGTTCGACGATCCTGAGACTCATAACTCCTCCACCAGCGCCGGGATCAGGCGCTTCAATTTCTCTGCCCCCAGTTTCGCCACTTCCTTGGTCTGGCTATGCGAGATGGTTTCCTGCGCCATCCCAGCGCCCATATTGGTGATCGAGGAACAGGCCCAGACCCGCATCCCCAAAAACCGCGCCAGGATCACCTCCGGCACGGTCGACATGCCCACCGCATTGGCGCCAAGCGTGATGGCCATGCGGATTTCCGCCGGCGTTTCGAAGCTCGGCCCAGAATACCACATATAGACGCCCTCCTTGAGGGCAATTTCGAGGCGCGAGGCCACGGCATGAGTGGTGGCGCGCAACGCCGGGTCATAGGCATCGACCATGTTGACGAAACGCGCATCGGTCGCCTCGCCGATCAGGGGATTGACGCCGGCATAATTGATGTGGTCGGAAATGAGCATCAGGCTGCCCGGCGGCACGTCATGATCGAGCGAGCCGGCCGAATTGGTGAGCAGCAGGGTCTTGACCCCCAGTTCGGCCAGTGTCTCAAGGGCCGGACGCATGGCGGCGGGATCGCCATGCTCGTAATAATGCTGCCGACCGGTGAGGATGGCGAGGCGCCTGGCCCCCATCTCCCCGACAACAAGCTCCTTGCCATGGCCCGAAACGCCCCCCTGGGGGAAGCCCTTGAGCTCGGCAAAGGGGATCGTGACCCTGTCGGTCAGCAGTTCGCCGATGTCCGATAGACCCGATCCCAGGATCAGCGCGGCATCGATCGGAGCATCGCCCGCCAGCTTGCGGATGGTCTTTAATGCCTTGGCCATGTCAAAAACGCCTTCCTAGCGGCCCAGAAATTCGGGGCCGAATGAGTGGGGCAGCAATTCGCCAAGCGTCGTAAAGAGCGGTTCGCCCTCGACGCCGAGGCAGATGACCGGCGTATCCGTGCTCGCGAACTCGCGGATGCGCTGGCGGCAGCCCCCGCACGGGGTGACGGGCGCTGCACCGGGGCCCGTGACGAAAATCTTTTCGATCCGCTTGCCGCCACCCGCGATCATTGCGGCGATGGCCGAGGGCTCGGCGCAATTGCCCTGCGGGTAGGCGGCGTTCTCGACATTGCACCCGGCATAGACATTGCCGTCATCGGCAAGGATCGCCGCACCGACCGAAAAGCCCGAATAGGGTGCATAGGCCCTCGCCCGAACCCTTTCGGCGGCCTCAAAGAGCGTCATGTCCACGCCGGAAAGCGCCATCTCACCGCTCCTTGGTATAGGGCTGGCCAGAGGCCTTGGGCGGAATGGCGCGACCAACAAAACCCGCCAGCAGAAGGATGGTAAGAACATAAGGCAGCGCCTGCATGGCCTGTGTCGGTACGCGTCCGATCATCGGCAGATCCACGCCCTGGAGCCGATATTGCATCGCCTCAAGGAAACCGAACAGGAGGCAGGTGAACATGGCCGGCACGGGTTTCCACTTGGCAAAGATCAGGGCCGCAAGGGCGATAAAGCCTCGCCCGGCCGCCATGTTGTTGGAAAAGCTGGCCGCCTGCGCTGTCGAGAGATACGCCCCGCCAATGCCGACAAGAACACCGGTGATGGCTAGTGCCTTATAGCGAAGCCAGCCCACCGACATGCCGGCGGTGTCGAGCGCCTTCGGATTTTCCCCCACCGCGCGAAGACGCAGCCCGAAACGGGTGCGCCAAAGCACCCACGCCGTCAGCGGCACGGCGAGAAAGGCGATATAGGTCATGATCGAATGGCCAGATATCAGGTCCGAATAAATCGGGCCGACGACCGGCAGGCCGCGGAGTTCGGCTGCGAAGGGTAGTTGCATGCCGTAGAAGCGCGCGTCACCGGAAAGGGGAGGGGTATTGCCACCGCGCCCGAACCAGGCCGCTCCCAGGAAAGTCGTCAAACCCGCAGCAAGGAAATTGAGTGCCACGCCGGAGATGATCTGGTTGCCCTTGAAATTGATTGAGGCCAGGCCATGGACGGCCGAGAACATCAGCGAGACCCCGACCCCGGCAAAAAGCCCGGCCCAGGCACTGCCGGTGACCGCGGCAACTGTTGCGGCGCCAAACGCGGAGGCAAGCAGCTTGCCCTCGAGCCCGATATCGACAATTCCTGACCGTTCCGAATAAAGCCCCGCGAGGCAAGCGAGGATCAGAGGGGTGGAGACGCGGATCGTCGTGATAAGGACAGAGATGATGTCTTCCATCGCGCTCAGCCCCCCTCGCCCTGCGGTCGCCGCAATCGCGTCAGGATGAAGCCCATTTCGACCGGCCGGCGCAGCATCTCGCTCATGGCGCCGGTAAAGAGGATCACAAGCGCCTGAATGGTCACGATCATCTCGCGGGTGATCGCAGGCATGGTAAAGGCCAGTTCCTGCCCACCCTGATAGAGCACGCCAAACAGAAGGGCTGAAAGCCCTACCCCGATAGGGTGCGCCTTGCCCATGAAGGCTACGGCAATTCCAACGAATCCAGCGCCCGCCACATAGTTCAGGAGCAGGCGGCCATGTGCGCCAGCGGTGTCGTTGATCGCGACCATCCCGGCCAGTGCGCCGGAAATGGCCATGGTGAGCATGATCAGTTTCGCGTTGGACATGCCTGCATAACGCGCGGCGGTCGGATTGTGGCCCATGGCGCGGATGGCATAGCCGAACTTGGTGCGCCAGACGAGCCAGTAGACCCCCGCCAGTGCGGCGATGGCGATGAAAAAGGACAGATTGACGGGCGTGTTCCTGAGCCAGGGTATCCATTCGGACAGGAATGGGACGCGCGTCAGGGGATCGATACGGGCACTTTCATCGGAAGCGACATTTGCCGGTTTGAGCACCCGGGAGATGAGGTAGCTCATCAAGGACGTGGCGATGAAGTTCATCATGATGGTCGTGATGACCACATGGCTGCCGCGCCTGGCCTGCAGCCAGCCCGGTATGAAGGCCCATATGCCCCCGAACAGGGCGGCCGCGATCATGATGAGCGGCAGCGCAAGCGTCCAATGCAGTCCGGCGACGGCGAGCGCCACAAGAATGGCCCCCAACCCCGCAACATAAGCCTGGCCTTCACCCCCGATATTGAAGAGGCCGGCATGATAGGCGACGGCAACGGCAAGGCCGGCGAAAATGAAATTGGTCGTGTAATAGAGCGTGAAGCCGAACCCATACCCATAGCCGAAGGCGCCATAGAGCATGATGCGGACCGCTTCGATGGGGTTTTCGCCGATCACCAGCACGACGATTCCACCGATCAGAAACGCCAGGGCGACGTTCAGAACCGGCAGGAGCACGACCTCGGCCCAACGCGGCAGAGAAACGCGGGTGGTCATTGCCTGGCCTCTTTTTTCTGATTGACCCCTGCCATCAGCAGACCCAGCTCACCTTCATCTGCGGCATCGGGATCGGCATCGCCGACGATCTGCCCGTCGAACAGAACCACGATACGGTCCGATAGCGAGCGAATCTCGTCGAGCTCGACCGAGACCAGAAGGATGGCCTTGCCCGCGTCGCGCATCTTGATGATTTGGTTGTGAATGAATTCGATCGCACCGATGTCGACGCCTCGCGTAGGCTGACCCACGATCAGAACGTCGGGGTCTCGCTCCATCTCGCGGGCGAGCACGATCTTTTGCTGATTGCCGCCCGAAAAATTGGCGGTCTTGAGATCGGTACTGGCCGGGCGGATGTCGAATTTTTCGATATGACGTCTTGCCTCGGCCTTGGCCGCGCCAATGTCGAGCCCCAAGCCTTTGCCGTACCGCGGCTCGTCGTGATAACCAAGAATGGCATTTTCCCATTCATAGAAATTGGTGACCAGTCCCATGCGGAGACGGTCCTCCGGAACGTGGGCAAGTCCCTTGCGGCGCAGTTCGGCAGCGCTGTCCTCGTCATGGGCCGTGACTTCCTGTCCGCTGAGCAGAATGGTGCCGGCCTTTACGGGCCGCATGCCAGCGATCGCTTCGAGGAGTTCGGACTGTCCATTGCCGGCCACGCCGGCAATACCCAGAATTTCGCCCGCGCGGACCGAAATGCTCACGCCCTTGACCCGCTCGGTGCCCAGGTCATCGGCAACGACGACGTCCCTGACCTCGAGTTTCACATCTCCGGGTTGGGCGGGAAGCTTTTCGACGCGCAGGAGAACGCGTCGACCCACCATCAGCTCAGCGAGCTGTTCGGGACTGGTGTCGGCGGTCTTGAGCGTTTCAACCATCTGGCCCTGGCGCATGACCGACACTGCATCCGTGATGGCCATAATCTCACGCAGCTTGTGCGTGATCAGAATGATCGTCTTGCCTTCGTCCCGCAGAGTCGTGAGCACCTTGAACAGGTGATCGGACTCGGCCGGCGTCAACACCCCGGTGGGCTCGTCGAGGATAAGGATGTCTGCTCCGCGATAGAGCGCCTTCAAGATCTCGACCCGCTGCTGCTGGCCGACCGACAAATCCTCGATCAGCGCATCGGGAGGAACGGCAAGGCCGTATTCGTCGGCGAGTCTCTGCAGTTCGCGCCGGGCCTTGTCTATCGAGGGATTCAGGAGCGCAGAATTTTCGGCTCCCAGAATGACGTTCTCAATGACGGTAAAATTGTCGACCAGCATGAAGTGCTGGTGGACCATGCCAATGCCGAGAGCCAAAGCATCGGACGAATTGTTGATTGTGACGGGCTTTCCGTTGACGATGATCTCGCCGCTGTCGGCGTGGTAGAATCCGTAAAGAATCGACATGAGCGTCGACTTTCCGGCACCGTTTTCGCCGACGATGCCGTGCACCGAGCCGCGCTTGACGGCAAGGTCGATGTCCTTGTTGGCGTGGACCGGTCCAAACCGCTTGTTGATTTTTTTAAGCTCGATCGCAAGCGGGTAACCAGCGGCCGGTGATGGCCGCTGATTGGTGTTCGTGGTCAGACCGTTCATTACGCCTGAAGCTTTCTTTGACCAGCGATCAAACGGGACAGGAGTTGTCGGTGCGGAAATCGTGGACGACGATCTCGCCAGAGATGATCTTCTGGGTCGCGTCTTCGACTGCGGCACGCATTTCGTCAGTGATCAGCGGCGCATTGTGCTCATCAAAGGCGGCGCCCACACCATCTTCTGCAAGGCCGAGAACCTGGACGTCATTGGTCCATTCGCCATTCTCGAAGTCCATGAAGGCATTGTAGACAGCAACGTCGACGCGCTTGAGCATCGAGGTCAGGACTTGGCCAGGATGGAGATGATTCTGGTTCGAGTCGACGCCGATGCCAAGCACACCACCATCAGCGGCGGCCTGCAGCACGCCGACGCCCGCGCCGCCTGCGGCGTGGTAGATGACGTCCGCACCACGATCGATCTGGGAGCGCGCCACCTCGGTGCCACCGCCCGGATTGTTGAAGGCATCGAAACCGGTGCCAATGGCGGTGGTGATGACCTCGATGTCGGGGTCGGCATACTTCGCGCCCTGGGCGTAGCCGCAACCAAAGGCGTTGAGCAGCGAGAAGTCAAAGGCCGGCACAAAGCCGATCGTGCCCGATTCAGAGGCCATGGCGGCGAGAATGCCGACAAGGAAGGAGCCCTCATGCTCCTTGAAGACTACGGAACGAACGTTGGGGAGGTCATCTACGACCGTGTCGATGATTACAAAGCTCGTATCGGGGAAATCAGGTGCCACGGCGCGAAGCGCAGTTTCCCAGGAAAAGCCCGGCAGTGCGATGGGGTTGTTTCCGCGTGCCGCAAACTGACGGATGGCCTGCTCGCGCTGGGCGTCGCCCGCGATCTCGAGGTCCTGATAATTTATGCCTGTTTCTTCTTTGAACTGTTCGGCGCCATTATAGGCAGCTTCGTTGAAGGATGCGTCGAACTTGCCGCCGCCGTCATAGACCAGCGCCGGATCGGCCAGCGCCGTGCCCGCCATCAGCGCGGAAAGGACGATACCGCCGGCAAGGCCCTTGAGAGTAGTTTTGATTGTCATGATGATGCTCCCTGTTCTCGGGCTGCGGAACCTCGGGCGGCATAAAAGCCCGTCCCCGTCCGCGCGCGATGGGCAAGATACAATCGCGCAAATGGGCGCTGCGCAAGTGCCAAGTTGGGTTTTTTGACCAATTGGGCAAATTTTGCACTGCCCTCATGTCGAAGCCAGCCGCTTCGCCGCGCCTTATTGGTCAGGCGGGAGCGGCGTGACCGGCGCGCCCATGGCCCGGCCGAAACGCTCGAAGAACCCGTCGATCACCTTTTGCGCGGAATTGCCGATCAGCGCCTTGCCCAGTTTCATGATCCGGCCCGAAGCCCCGCCCGTGGCCGTAAAGGAGAGGAGGGTATCGGCCTCGAGCTCGGCCAGCCCTATCTCGGCGCTCGCCTGCGCCATACCCAATAGCCCGCCCCTTCCCTGGCCCGAAAGCGTATAGCATTCGGCGGGCGTGATATTTGAAAGCACGAGATCGCCTGTAAAAACGGGCCGTGCGACGCCCAAATTGACCTCGATCTCGGCCTCGAGCGCGTTTTCGCCGACCCAATCGATCCGCCTGCAGCCGGGGATGGAAGCCTTGAGGATTTCGGTGTTGTTGAGCGCCTCCCAGACCTTGAGGCGCGGGGCGCCAACCCTGTACCGTCCACCGAATTCCACCTGCGGCCGCTCCCTGCTCCACCAGTTGCGTCTTTTTGGCACCAATGACAACAAAATCAGGCGATTGATGCCGCACGGCGATTGTCTTGCGACTTGCCAGGCGGAATCATGACCCCACATCTGCCAAAGATTGAACAGGGAACGCGGATAATGGCAAGCGAAGTGCTGGACAAACCCTTGCAGTACCTGGATCGCGCGGTCGGTGCGATCAAGGAAATGGGGCTTTGGCCCGAAACCACCGAAGAGGCTCCGATCACCGGGCTTCTGGCGCAGATCACCGATCTCGACGACACCAAGGTGGTTCTGATCGGCCGGGTGCTGACCCAGGCGAGCGCGTTCAATGAAGTGGTTCGCTCCCAGGTTGCGGCGATGAATGTCGGGGAGCGCTACGAGGCGATCACCAAATCCTTCGATTCCATCCGCGATGACGCCAAGGCCATGGTCGACCAGCTCGATGACGGCAAGCTCGATTTGTTCGAGCGCGCGTCCAATGTCTGGATGAAGGTCACCCGCGGGGATATCGCGGCCCGGTTCGACAAGATCCGCGACACCTATCTCGATGTTTCGCGCGACACCAAGGACCAGATCGATCGCGAGCACACCATTCTCGAGGCCTATCGCGATTTCCGCGGGGCGCTCAAGCAGGCAGAGGTAATGGCGCTCGAAGTCCTCGATATCGCGGGCGCAAAGCTTGAGGAGCGCAAGGCGGCGCTCAAATCGGCCTCCGACGCGCTTGCCAATTTCACCGATGGCACCCCGGCCGACCGGGCGCGGCTTGAAATGGCGCGCGACGAGCGGCTGCGCGAGCTTCAGAACGAGGAGCGCCGCTACCAGATCGCCAAGGACCTTTCGGACAATCTCACCATCTCCTATTCGACCTCGGAAGTCATCATGGCGCGTCTGATGCAGACGACCAACGCCAAGGAGCGGGTCTATCAGCAGTCGATCTCGTTCTTTTCGACCAATGAGACGGTGCTGACCGCGCTTTCGGCGTCCTTTACCGGCCTTTTCGGCCTTCATGAATCGACCGAAACGCTCAACGCCATGAAGGAGGGGATGAGCAAGAGCCTCGAAACGCTTGCCGAGATCGGGGGCAAGGTTCAGGAGGAGGCGCTGAAGGCGGGCTATGGCCCCACCATCCGCGCCGATGCCGTCAAGGCGCTGGTGGATTCGGTGGTAAGCTATCAGGAGCATTCGCGCACCATCATCAATGAGATGCGCGAGCAGGCGACCAGGAACTCTGCGGAAATCCGGGACGCTGTCGAGGACGGCAAGCAGCGCCTTGCAACGCTTGCCGCGGAGGGCAATGCCCTCCTGAGCGCCCGCTAAGGATCGACACGTGGGAAAAGGCAGGGGCGGACGATGACGGGCGCAACGGGCCAGAAGGCTCCGCTCGACGACGTCATGCTGGCCATGGATGTGGTCGACACCTTGCGCCACCAGGACGATCTGGTGGCGCGCGAGCTCTCGGCCGATGCGCGCGAAGCCCAGCTCATGTCCCGGCTGCGCGCCATCTATCACGACCAGGGCATCGAGGTGCCCGATCATATCCTCAAGGAAGGTGTAAGGGCGCTGGCCGAAAGCCGGTTCACCTATACCCCGCCCCCGGACACTTTCCAGACGCGGCTCGCCCGGCTCTATGTCAGGCGCGGCCGGTGGGGCAAGCCGGCGCTGATCGTCATGGCGGCGCTGGCACTGCTGCTGGGCGGCTATTTTCTCGTCTACAGGCCATTGGTAGCCGCGCAGGCAGAGGCGGCGCGGGTCGAGTTGGCCGAAACCCTGCCCGCGCGCATCGACGCACTCTATAACCTCATCTATACCGAGACCAAGGTTCAGACCGCGCTCGATGAGGCCGAACCCTGGGTCGAGCGCGGCAAGGCGGCAGCCGCGCGCGGCGACCGTGAAGCGACGCTGGCCGCAATCGAACAGCTCGAAAAGCTTCACCGCACACTTCTTGCCGAATATTCGCTGAGGATCGTCGACAAGGAAGGGGAGTCGACCGGCATCTGGCGCTTTCCCGAGGCCAATTCGGACGCCACCAATTACTATATTATCGTTGAGGCGGTCGGTCCAAACGGCGAGGTCCTGACGCTTCCGATCGAGAATGAGGAGACGCGCGAGATAGAGGAGGTCAGCGTCTGGGCCCAGCGGGTGCCGGAAGTGACCTATGAATCGATCCGGGCCGACCGGCTCGATGACGGGATCATCCAGCGCAATATTCTGGGCGTGAAACAATACGGGTTCCTTGAAACCGACTATACGATGCCCGTACTCGAAGGGGCGATAACCCGGTGGTGAGGTGCCGATGACGATCAACGGGCCGCAGGCCATAAGGGCGATCGAAGAGGCGCTGAGGGACATCCGCCGCGAGGAGGACGAGATCACGCGCCGGATCGCGCGCAGCACCGACCGGGTGGGCAAGCTCCACGAAACAGAGTTGGCGCAATTGCGGGCGCTGGCTGCGATCCGGCTGTCACCCGAGGCCCAGGCCGAGTTGGGCGGCCGCCTGAGCCAGGCCGAGGCGCGCGCCCGGGACATGCTCAAGGCGCACGCTGCCGAGCTCGCCGCGCTTGACCGGCAATTGACCGAGCACGAAAACGCAATATCGGCACTCGGCGCGGCGCGGGCCGAGCAACTGGAAGTGGTCGCGGCGCGGCAGGGCGAACTCGAAGCGCTGTCTGCCACCGTCAAGGCCAAGCTCGAGAACGACCCAGCCTATCGCGAGGCGGTCGAGCGCCATGCCGAGCTTGCGCATATGGCCGGGGAGGCAGCCAAGAAAGCCGCCCAATCCGAAGCCGACCGCGAGGAAAAGGGGCGGCCCTATCGCGAGGATCCGCTGTTCAGCTATCTCTGGGAGCGGGGATATCTGACCCCCGCCTATAGGGCCGGCAACATCACACGCCTGCTCGACGGCTGGGTTGCAAGGCTCGCGCGCTACGCCGATGCCCGACCGAACTTCGCCATGCTCAACGAGATCCCGGCGCGCCTGCGCGAGCATGCCGAGCGGCTCGAACGCGACCAGGAGGCGGCTGAAGAGCAAATCGCCGCGCTCGAGGTCAAGGCGCTGGACGCGGCGGGTGGGAGGCCGGCTCGAGAGGCCCTTGAAGCGGCACAGGCAAGCATCGCCGAGATCGATGCCAAACTGGTTGAGGCCGAGGATGCGCGCGAGGCGCTGGTCGAGGAGCAAAAGGCGCTGGCACAGGGACGCGATCCGAAATTCGAGCAGGCAGTCGAGGTCCTGATCTCGGCCATGCAGGGCACGGACATCGCCCAGCTCATGGACGATGCGCGGCGGACGGCCACGCCGGAAGACGACGCGATCACCGGCAAGATCGATGAGGTGCGGCGCCGGCTTGCCGAAGAAGAAACCGAGCTTGGCGATCAACGCGCCCGGCTCAAGACGCTCGAAACGCGGCGGCGTGAGCTCGAGGACATCGAATACGAGTTCAAGAAGGCCCGGTTCGACGATCCGCGCTCGCGTTTCCGCGAGGACAATCTCGTGGGCGACCTTCTGACCGAGTTTTTAAAGGGCGGCATGACGGCAGCGACCTATTGGGGTCACTGGCGGCGCTCGCAGGACTGGGCGGGCAGTCCGGGCCCCATCGTCCGCCCCTCCGGCTCGTCACGATCGAGCGGCTTTCCGATCCCTCCCGAAGGGTTCGGCCCGCGCCCGCCCTGGGGCGGCTCGTGGGGAAAGGCCATGAAGACCGGCAGCAAGCCTGGCGGCGGGTTCTCCCGTCCGCGCACGGGCGGCATCGGAAAAAAGGGCGGATTCCGCACCGGGGGCGGTTTCTAGAGCGATTCCAGCACAAGCGGAACCGATTGGCGGATCAGTGGGTTGCGGCCGGTTCGGGCTTTCCGTTGGACGCTGAACCGGTCTGGTCTTTCACCCTCAGGACAAGCTTGCCGATATGCCTGCTCGCCTCCATGTGGCGGTGGGCCTCGGCTGCCTCTTCAAGCGGCCAGACGGAATCGATGACGGGCTTGACCCTTCCATCCTCGAGGAGCGGCCACACATGGCTGCGGACCTCTCTTATCAGCCGCGCCTTTTCCTCCAGCGTCCGGCCACGAAGGGTGGAGCCGGTGACGGTCAGTCCGTTCATCATCACCCGCGCAATATCGAGCTGTCCCAGGCGTCCGCCGCCAAAGGCGATGAAGACGAGCCGGCCGGCGCGCCTGAGCGCCCTGATGTTCCCTTCGAGATAGGGGCCGCCGATGATGTCCAGGATGACGTCCGCACCGCCGAACTCCTCTCTCAGGATGCCCGGGAAATCCTCTTTGCGATAATTGATGGCGCGGTCTGCGCCCAGCGCGCGGCAGGCATCGGCTTTTTCGTCGCTACCCACCGTCACGGCGACTCTGGCCCCGAAAGCCTTTGCAAGCTGGATGGCGCTGGTGCCGATGCCGCTCGCTCCACCGTGAACCAGAAGCGTTTCGCCCGCCGTTAGCCGCCCGGCCTCAAAAACATTGGTCCAGACGGTCGCGAGCGTTTCAATAAGCCCTGCCCCGGCGGTAGTGTCCATGCCTGCCGGCAATGGCAGCACCTGTCCCTGGGGCGCGGTACACATCTCGGCATATCCTCCTCCGGTCAGAAGCGCACAGACCCGCTCGCCTACGGCAAATCCGGTGACCCCTTCGCCAAGGGCGGAAATGGTCCCAGCAACTTCAAGCCCGGGAAGATCGGAGGCGCCGTCGGGCGGCGGGTAGGTGCCGCGGCGCTGGGCGAGGTCGGCGCCATTGATGCCGGCGGCAGCCACCGCGATCTGGACCTCGCCCGGCCCGGGAACCGGCACGGGCCGCTCAACGAGCCGCAGGACCTCGGGACCGCCTGGACCGGCAATTTCGACTGCGCGCATTGGCATTGGATGTCCTTTCGCTGGAGGGCCGCCAGACCGCATGTTCTTGACCGGAACTGCCTGATCTGCACATCATCAGATTTTTAAATCTCTGTTTCCGGCTGCTGGCGAGCGGTTTTCGTGTCGCCTGTTTTTGAAGCCACTTTATTTTTTACGAGCGTTATCATGAGCGAAGCTGATATTGATCTAAGATCCGTCCTGGCCGTTCTGCGCCGCCGCATGCGGATCGTCCTTTTTATTTTCGCCGGTTTTGTCGGGCTTGCCGGTCTCGTCTGTCTCCTCGTCAAACCCGCCTACCGGGCCTCGGCCCTGATCTTTGTCGATACGACCGGCAAGGACCTGCTCTCGCCCGACCTCCAGAGCCCGAGCCTTGTTTCCGACAACGCGCGTGTGGACAGTGAGGTCGAAATTCTCCGGTCCGATGCGGTGCTGATCGAGGTGATCGGTGCGCTCGACCTCGTGAGCGACCCCGAATTCAGCCCCGATTTCCGCCCCTTCGACCGGGCAAGGGCCGCACTGGGCCTGGGAGCACCCCCTCATGACGGTGCAGCTCTACAGCACGTCCTGGATGAGCTGCGTAAGGCGGTCAAGATCGAGCGGCGCGGCCTCACCTATGTCATTGCCGTTTCGGCGCGCTCGGAAAGCGCCCAGAAGGCGGCGCGCATCGCCAATACGATTGCCGGCGTCTATATCGGCAATCAGCTGCGCGACAAATCGGGCCATATGCGCGCGGCCAGCCGTACTGTCGAAGCCAATCTTGCCCATGCCCGCGCAGCGCTCATCGAGGCGCAGGCCCGGCTCGACCGGTTTTCGCGCGACAACCGGCCGATCCTTGTAGCGTCCTCACCAATAGAGCAAGCAAGCGCCGATCCGGCGCCCGATCAGCTCGCTTCCCTGTTCGAACTCCAGCAATCGGCCGAACTGGCGCAATCGCAATATCGGACGCTACTGGCGCGCAGCGCCCAGTTGCGGGTGCAGAGCGAGCTGCAGCTTTCCGACAGCCGTCTCGTCTCCGCGGCCCTGCCGCCATCTGAGCCCGCTTTTCCGCAGCCAGGGATCATGCTCGTCCTCGCCGGATTTTTCGGCGCCGGAGCGGGCGTCGTTTTCGCATTCCTTTTCGAGAACCTCGTCGGCGGCATTGCCTCTGAAGCCCAGCTCGAGGCGGTGACGGGCCGGCCGTGCCTGGGTGCGGTGCCGCTCGAGCCTCTGGTCCCCGGGACAGCTTCGGTGGCCGCACTTCTTGTCGAAGCGCCGCTTTCCCCTTTTTCGGAAGCCGTAAGACGCGTTCGAGCCGGGCTCGACCGGCACCTGTCTGCCCGCGCATGTGCGGATCACGGGACGGGCCGTGTTATCCTCGTTTCATCTTCGGTCAATGCTGAGGGCAAGAGCGGATTGGCGCTGGCACTGGCCCGCGCCTATGCGGCCGCGGGCAAGCGCACGCTGATCATCGACTGCGATCTGAGACGGCCTTCGGTCCATACCCAATTGGGCGTCGGCCCAAGCATCGGCCTCTCCGACTATCTTGCCGGCCGCTGCGGCGCCGGGGCGCCGTCAGCGATGATCGTTCACGACGCAGATACGGGACTGGCTGCACTGGTCGGCGCTCATCCGGCCGAGACACCCACCGACCAGTTGATCGACAGCGCGAGTTTCGCACAGCTGATGAAGGCGGCAAGAGAGAATTTCGAGATCGTCGTTCTCGATTCCCCACCGGTTCTGCCGATTGCCGATGGCCTCTATCTGGCGCGCCACACGACGGCAGTGGTCATGGCGGTCAAGTGGGCAGCCACCGCGCAATCCCAGTTGCGCATGGCGATGGCGCGGCTCGACCGCGCCATGCCAGAGGGTCCGCCAGTCTTTACGGTCCTCACCCAGCATGCCGACGCCGAAAGCGCCTATCGGCTGCCCTATGGCACAGGATGAAACCGGGGGATGGGCGTTCGCTTGTCGGCCGACCGCGCACCTGAAAATTTTTTACTCTTGAATCTTCCTTAACCCGGGGCGGTCTAGGCTCCCCGCGTCATGCTCGCGACCTGATGCAGGAACAGAACCATGTTCGCCCGCCTCTCCATTGCTCAAAAGATCTATTCCTCCTTTGCCATCCTGATCGTCCTGCTTGCGGCCATCAGCGCCTCGGCCATATTGGGCCTCTGGCGCGTCGCCGATACCTTCGGCAATTATCAAAAGGGCACCGACCAGACGCTGATCATCTCAGGTTATGTCGAGGCCCTAGCGGCCGTCCGGCTTGCCGACCAGCGGTTCCGCGCCGATCCTTCGCCCGAGGCCGCCGCTGAGCTTGCCAAGGACATCGACGCCCTTGCCATCGGCTCCGATGTCATGGCGGCCTTTGAGGGCGATGCGGAAAAGCAGGCCATGCTTGAGGAATTGGCCGTGGACGTCGCGCTCTATAAGGACGCGTTTGACCGCATGGTCGCCCATCAGCAGGAGGTCGACCGGCTGATCGTCGAGATCGGCCAGCTTGGAACAGAGCTTCGCGCCAATGCGGGGGCGGCCGTGCAGGCAGCCAGCGCCAGCGCGAACTTCAACGCAACCGGGATCGCCGGCCAGGCGGTGCAGGAGGTTCTTCTGACCCAGCTCGATGTCGAGCGGTTCCTTTTGACCAATGACCCGGCGCTGTTCGAGTCTGCCTTCGCCAATGGCCAGACTGCCTATGAAACCTTCACGCGCCTGCAGGTCGCGGTCTTTAGCCAGGACCAGAAGGCCAATGTGGCGGGAATTCTGTCCGGTCTCGAGGCCTATGCCGACGCCATGAACGCGCTGCGGACAGAAATTGACGCGCGCAACGCGGTGATGGTCGGCGAGCTTGAGCCGCTCGGCCTCGAGATGGAAGGCGACTATCACCACATGCTCTCCCTTGTCAGCGGCGAGCAGGCAACGCTCGGCGCCCTCGCCAATGATCAGAGCGCGACCACCGGAACCATCATCATGGCGGCCGCCGCCTTCGCACTCGTCCTTGGGGCAGGGCTTGCGCTCCTCATCGGCTCGCGCCTTTCGGGCACGATCCGCAAGGTGGCCGCCGATATGCGCGCTCTGGCCGAAGGCGATCTCGATCTTTCGCTCGACGACAAGCAGCGCCACGAGATCGGCCAGATGGTCGAAGCGCTCGCCGTTTTCCGCGACAATGGCCGGGCCATGCGCGAAATGGATGCCGAACAACAGGCAGCGCGCGAGCGCGAACAGGCCGAAAACGCCCTCCGCCTCGACTTGCAGCAGGAGATCCGGCAAATCGTCTCGGCCTCGCTGTCGGGCGATTTCTCCGTGCGCATCGAAAAGCAGTTCGGCCATGCCGAACTCGACGAGATGGCCAGCTCGGTCAATGCGCTGATCGAAACCGTGGATCGGGGCCTGACAGAAACCGGCTCCGTGCTCTCCGCCTTGGCCCGGGACGACCTCTCGGTGCGCGTTACCGGCGCCTATGAGGGCGCGTTCGATGCACTCAAATCCGACACCAATGCCGTTGCCGAGCGCTTTGCAGACGTTCTCGGGCGCCTGCGCGAAACCTCACGCACGCTCAAGACCGCGACCAGCGAAATTCTCGCCGGCGCCAATGATCTTTCCGAACGCACCACGCGTCAGGCCGCGACGATCGAAGAGACCGCTGCCGCCATGGAACAGCTTTCGGCAACCGTCAACGAGAATGCCGCCAAGGCCGAGGATGTGGCCAAAAAGGCCGAAAACGCCTCCAATATGGCCATCGAGGGCGGCAAGGTCATGGATGATGCCAACCACGCCATGGAGCGCATCACCTCGTCTTCGGAGAAAATTTCCAACATCATCAAGCTGATCGACGACATCGCCTTCCAGACCAACCTTCTCGCGCTCAACGCATCCGTGGAAGCGGCACGCGCCGGGGAGGCCGGCAAGGGCTTTGCGGTGGTGGCAATCGAGGTGCGGCGGCTGGCGCAATCGGCGGCCGAGGCGTCCTCGGAAGTCAAGGCGCTGATCGAGCAATCGAGCGTCGAGGTCGATGGCGGCACCAGGCTCGTCTCGGAAGCCGCCGGCAAGCTGCAGGCCATCCTCGTGGCGGTCAAGGAAAACGCCGAGGTCATGCACGCCATATCGCGCGCCAGCCGCGAACAGGCCTCTTCGATCGACGAGGTTTCGGTCGCCGTCCGCCATCTTGACGAGATGACCCAGCACAACGCGGCGCTGGTCGAGGAGACCAATGCCGCCATCGAGCAGACCGAGGAGCAGGCAAGGGCGCTCGATGCGATTGTCGCCGACTTCACCATCACCGGAAATGCCATGGATATGCGGGCATGGGCGGAAGACGAAGACGGTGCGGAGTCCGATCTCCCTGCGCAGCGGCGGGCCTAACGGCCACCCGCATATTTTCCCTATTTGAAGTCGTAACGGTTCTTTAAGCGCCTCAACCCAAAATAAGCGGCATTTTTATACCACGTTAAAGTAATTGATCTGGAGCGTTGCCCGGATGGACTATCGTGGAGGAAACCTCCGCCGCCATGGAGAAACTGGCCGCCGCCGTCAGCGAGAACGCCCATAAGGCCGACGACGCCTATGGCAAAACCCGCGCGGCGGCAGAGCTTGCCGAGAGGGGCGGCACGGTGATGGACGAAACGACCGAAGCCATGTCCCGGATCACCAATTCCTCAGCCAAGGTCTCCGATATCATCAAGATGATCGACGATATAGCCTTTCAGACCAACCTTCTGGCGCTCAACGCGTCGGTCGAAGCAGCGCGTGCCGGGGAGGCAGGCAAGGGTTTTGCCGTGGTGGCCATCGAGGTGCGGCGCCTCGCCCAGTCGGCAGCCCAGGCCTCCGCCGAGGTCAAACTCCTGATCGAGCAGTCGACGAGCGAGGTCGATGGCGGCACAAGGCTGGTCGAACAGGCCGCGCAGACCCTTCGCGAAATCCGCGATGCCGTCGTGGAAAATGCCGCGCTGATGCAGGATATCTCGCGCGCCATCCGCGATCAGGCCGACGCCATCAACGAGGTCGGGAGCTCGGTGCGGATCCTTGACGAGATGACCCAGCACAATGCGGCGCTGGTCGAGGAGATCAACGCCGCCATCGCCCAGTCCGAAACCCAGGCCGGCGAACTCGATGTTATCGTGGCCGGTTTCACCGTCGCCTGTGGCGCCGATCGCGCCGATCGCTCGGAAACACTGGCTGCGGACAGCGATATCGCCATACGCGCCGCCTCCTGAGGACTGCTGCCGGTCCACGCCTTGAAGGTGCGGCCATCGGGCCGCGCTTTTACCCTTGCCAGCACTGCGCCTCCCCCGTATATACCCCAACTTCTGCGGGCCGCCCGGCCAAAAGGCATGCCGAGGCGGTTCCTGAATGCGAAAATGCGGTCGGATAATTCCTCCCCGCTCCAAGACCAAGGAAAAGCAAAATGCCGAAAATGAAGACCAAATCGGGCGCCAAGAAGCGTTTCAAGGTCACGGCCACGGGCAAGGTGCTCGCTGGCGCGGCCGGCAAGCGTCACCGCCTTATCAGCCACAACGCAAAGTACATCCGCTCCAACCGCGGCACCTCGGTCCTTTCCGACCAGGACGCCAAGGTGGTGAAGAAGTACATGCCTTACGACCGCTGATAGGGAGATAACGACATGTCACGCGTAAAAAGAGGCGTTACCGCCCACGCCCGCCATAAGAAGGTCATCAAGGCCGCCAAGGGCTATTACGGCCGCCGCTCGACGACCTATCGCGCCGCCATTCAGTCGGTCGAAAAGGCAGCGCAATATGCCTATCGCGACCGCCGGACCAAGAAGCGTAATTTCCGCGCGCTCTGGATCCAGCGCATCAACGCCGCCGTTCGCCAGCACGGGCTGACCTATGGGCGATTTATCGACGGCCTCAGCAAGGCTGAGGTCGCGGTGGACCGCAAGGTTCTCGCCGATCTGGCCGTCAACGAGCCCGCCGCCTTCGAGGCGCTCGTTGCCAAGGCCAAGGGCGCGCTCGCCTATCTTGGCGATATCGAAGCAACGACCCACAACCGGGTTTCTGCTTAACGCTCTCCGCTTAAAGCTGAGGCCGGAAATCAAAGCCTTGCGCCGCTCCTTGATTTAGGGGTGGCGCGGGGCTTTTTCGTTTGTTACCGCTTCGCACCGATCCGACAGGCCCCAAGAAACATCTCAGGTTCCGATGACCGACCTTGCCCAACTGTCCGCCTCGCTCAAAGGCGAGATCGCAAACGCCGCCGACGAGGCAGCGCTCGAAGCTGTGCGCATATCCGCGCTCGGCAAGAAGGGCTCTATCTCTGCGCTGCTCGCCACGCTGGGGCAGATGACTCCCGAGGAACGCAAGGAAAGGGGGCCCGCGATCAACGGGCTCAAGGCAGAGATTTCCGCGCTCATCGAAGAACGTCGCAGGGCGCTCGAAGCCGAAGCGCTGGAACGGCGGCTCGCCGCCGAAAAGCTCGACATCACCCTGCCCCTGCGCCCCGCCCCCACGGCAACGGGCCGCATCCACCCGGTTAGTCAGGTGATCGACGAGATCAGCGCGATCTTTTCGGACATGGGCTTTGCCATTGCCGAGGGGCCCGACATCGAAACCGACTATTACAATTTCACCGCGCTCAATTTCCCCGAAGGGCATCCGGCGCGCGAAATGCACGATACCTTCTTCTTCAACCCGGGCCCGGATGGGACGCGCAAGCTTTTGCGCACCCATACCTCGCCGGTCCAGATCAGGACGATGGA
>CAYSBF010000049.1:0-18677 GCA_964429025.1 uncultured Pelagibacterium sp. | reverse complement strand
AGCAGCGCAGCACATAGGCGATGGCGTCGCATTCGCGGATATTGGCGAGGAACTGATTGCCCAGGCCCTCGCCCTTCGAGGCACCCTTCACCAGCCCGGCGATGTCCACGAAGGACAGGCGGGCAGGGATCACGTTTTGGCTCTTGCCGATCTTGGCGAGTTTGTCGAGCCGCTCATCGGGCACCGACACCTCGCCCACATTGGGCTCGATCGTGCAGAAGGGAAAGTTGGCCGCCTGCGCCGCCGCCGTCTGCGTCAGGGCGTTGAACAGCGTCGACTTGCCGACATTGGGCAGGCCGACGATTCCGCATTTGAAACCCATGGGGATACCTCAGGATTGCGCCGGATGGGCGCCGAAACTTCGTTCCCTAACTCATGCAGGTGGGGGGAGAAGTCAAGTCTGGGTGTGGTTTTGAGTGAACGCCAGCTCGTAGGATTCTTGCCGAAGCAGTTGATCGGCTGTCGCCGATCCCCCCTCCCCTTGCTGCGCTCGCATGGCTCCACTGGAGCCATGCGTTCCGGCGTTGCCGGAACCGCTTGCAAGTCCCCCACAAGGGGGGAGGTGCTGGACCTGTGCGCTTGGAGATAGCCACGCAAAGGATACACCCTCCCCTTGATGGGGAGGGTTGGGGAGGGGTGAAGCCACAAGCACTGATGCTTGAGGTGTCAGCCCTTCTCCCCGAACAGCTTCTTGAGCATCGCCGCCATCGGTCCCTTCTCGGGCATTTTTGCCTGGGGCTGGGGACGCGCCTGGCGGATGTGGCTTTGCGCCTTGGGGACAGGTGCAGGCGAAGCTTCCGCCTTGCCACCCGGCGGCACGGCCAGCGCGAGCTTGTTCATCAGTCCTGCCGCATCCCCCTTGGCCAGCAGGCCGGCGTTCTTCGCAAGTGCATCGAGCAGGGGTTCCAGCCACTCGCCCTCCGCCTTGTGGAAGTTCGAAAGCACATGCGGGTTGACGCGGTCCTTGTGGCCCGGATGGCCGATGCCGAGGCGCACGCGCACGAAATCCTTGCCAATATGGGCCTCGATGGATTTGAGGCCATTATGCCCGCCATTGCCGCCACCGGTCTTGATGCGCGCCTTGCCGGGCGCAAGGTCGAGTTCGTCATGAATGACGGAGATGTCGGCGGGGGTGAGCTTGTAGAATTTGGCCGCCTGGCCGACGGCGTCGCCCGAGCGGTTCATGAAGGTCTGGGGCTTGAGCAGCAGCACCTTTTCGCCATCGATCACGCCTTCGGCAAGAAGGGCGGAGAACTTGGAGCGAAAGGGCGGGAAGTTGTGCTGGCGGGCGATCTCGTCGACCGCCATGAAGCCGATATTGTGCCTGTGGCCGGCATATTCGGCGCCGGGATTGCCGAGACCTACAATCAGGTGCATCGCATGACCCCGCTGGCAAAGGACAGGAAGCCCGGCAGCATTGCCGCCGGGCTCCCCGCAATCTTATTCCTCGCCTTCGCCCTCGGCGCCTTCGTCGGCTGCGCCCTCAGAGGAACGCAGCGCCGACGGAGCGGCGATGGTGGCGATGGTGAAGTCGCGGTCGGTGATGGTGGGGGTGACACCCTTGGGCAGATCGACCGCAGAGATGTGGATCGAGTCGCCCACTTCTGCCTTGGCCAGATCGACGACCAGGTATTCGGGGATCGAATCCGCCGGCACGTTGCACTCGACCGTGTGGCGCACGACGTTGAGCACGCCGCCCTTCTTGAGGCCCGGCGACTTTTCCTGATTTTCGAAGTGAACGGGCACTTCGACGACGAGGACCGAATTCTTGCCCACGCGCAGGAAATCCACGTGCACGAGGAAGTCGCGCACCGGTTCAAGCTGGTAATCCTTGGGGATCACGCGGTGCTTTTCGCCGTCCACGTCGATCTCGATGACGTGGGAGAGAAAACCGCCTTCGTGAATCTTGCGGAACGTGTCCTTGTAGGACACCGAAATCGCCAGGGGGGGCTTCTTGTCGCCGTAGATAACGGCAGGAACCAGACCATTGCGGCGCAGTTCACGAGCGGCCCCCTTGCCCACCCGATCCCGCACCGAAGCCTTAAGCTCGACGCTCATGGAAATCATCCATTGGGTTGGTGCGCTCTTTTCAAAGAACGCGCGCCCATCCTCCAGGGGTGATGGGCGCTTCATGCGCGCGGTCTATATAGGAGGGGAGGCCGAAGGGCAAGAGCCTCAGCCCCAACAGCGCTTGGAGTCTTTGCCCGGCATCGCCGCCCCCTCATCCGCCTCATCGGGGCACCCCTCTCCCCCGTGGGAGAGGGGAACGGGGGTGAGGGGGTGCGGAGCTGATCCAGTGCACCAGCGGCCCATAGGTTCTGACGGGATCTAGGGGTTCTGCCCCTGCTGCACCACAACGACGGTGGGCGGAAACAGGGGTGGCGCGCTGTTGAGCGCTTCCCTGCGCGCGGCGCGCCGGTCGAGATCGAGTTCCATCATGCAGTTGGCGAACGCTTCGCTGCCCTCGACGAACCCATAGCCGCGGCATGTCTGTTCGTCGAGCAGGCGGCGTTCTTCCGCGCTGACCGTGCATCCGGTGAGAACGAGAGCGGCCAATCCGGTCATCAACAGTGTTCTGGTCATGGGGCGATACCTTTCCTGCACGGCTCTGGCACAGGCAAACGGAGAATTTGGGGCAGGCCTCATTGCTCGTCTTCGACGCGCAATCCCCGCACCAGCATTTCCGCACGCGCGGCCTGAAGGAGAATCCTCGCGCGTTCGGTCAACTCGCCATCGGGCGCATGATGAACGCGAAACAGCCGGCTCTCGCCGAACCGCTTGTGCATGTGCACCAGCATGTCGTCGGACCAGTGGGGGATTTCGTCAAGAAGAGACTGAAGCTCGGACTGAGCTTCAGCGCGCGGACGGACGAGCCGCCCGTTCGGAGGGGTGTTTATCACTGATACTTCCACATACGCAGCGCGCGCAGCTAGCGACCGCATGGCCCACCGGACAATTCTGACGAGGAGAAAATGCCGGAGACGGTCACAAGTTCCGCAGGCTCGGAGAGTTTGTGGCTGAGTCGTGGTCAAAGGTCAAAACCGCCATCCTGCCGCGCCGGCCGCGGACCGGAAAAGGATGCGTGATTTGCCCGGCCTGCGGTATCAGCGGAAGCCGCAACCGGATCGCTAACCTTTGGTTAAGGATCAGTCGAAAAGGCTCGAGACTGACTGCTCGGAGGCGGTGCGGGCGATGGCTTCGCCAAGCAGATGGGCGATCGAGATGTGACGGATCTTGTCGACCTTGCGGACCTCGTCGGTCATCTCGATGGAATCGGTGGTGACCAATTCCTTGAGGCGCGAGCTGGCGATGCGGCGGGGCGCTTCGCCCGAGAGCACGCCATGGGTGATATAGGCGGAAACCTCGCTCGCGCCCGCGTTGAGCAGCGCTTCGGCAGCGTTGACCAGCGTGCCGCCGGAATCCACGATATCATCGATGAGGATGCAGGACTGCCCCTCGACATCGCCGATGATGTTCATGACTTCCGACACGCCCGCGCGCGGGCGGCGCTTGTCGACGATGGCAAGCTGGGCGCCGATGCGGTTGGCGACGTTGCGCGCGCGCAGCACACCCCCGACATCGGGCGAAACGATCATCACCTTGGAGGTGTCGTAATTCTCGGCAATATCACGGGTTAATACCGGCGCGGCGTAGAGATTGTCCGTCGGAATGTCGAAAAAACCCTGGATCTGCGGTGCGTGCAAATCCAGGGTCAATATGCGGTTGGCGCCGGCATGGGTGATGAGATTGGCCACCAGCTTGGCCGAGATCGGGGTGCGCGGAGCCGATTTGCGGTCCTGCCGGGCATAGCCGTAATAGGGGAGGACGGCAGTGATCCGGCGCGCCGAAGAACGGCGCAGCGCATCAATCAGGATCAGCAGTTCCATCAGGTGATCGTTCGCAGGGTAGGACGGCGATTGGAGGACGAAAACGTCCTCACCCCGCACGTTTTCGTGGATTTCGACGAATATTTCCTTGTCGGCGAAACGTTTGACCGAGGCGTCGGTCAGGGGGATTTCGAGGTAGTCCGATACGGCCTTGGCCACGGTGAGGTTTGAGTTGCCCGTCACCAGTTTCATGGTCCGCCTCTGTCTCGCCCTATTGCCGGCGTTGCCCAACACCCCGGCTTGTTTGCCGGCACCTTTAGCGGCTCGGCTTTTGGTGGGCAATATGACTTTTGCATGAAAGATGAACGGGAGCTTGCCCTGTTGCACAAATGCGCGGTCGCTTTGCCCCGACAAAAGATTGAACGGCCCGTTCAGCCCCGGTTCAGTTGCCAGAGCGTTATATGGGCACAAGACATCGCAGAACCGATGTCGGCAACACACGAACAGGGAGATGCGAGATGGCTCTCAGGAAGAATATGCTCAGGGGCGGTCTGGCCGCCCTGATGATGATGGTGATGACCGTCGGCGCCTATGCCTGGTCGGCCACCGCGACCACATCGGTCAACGTCCGTTCGGGTCCGGGGACCCAGTTCCGGGTCGTTGACGTGCTGCAACGCGGCCAGCCGGTCGAGGTCGAGTACTGCCGCGGAAGCTGGTGCTTTGTGGATCAGGGCCGCTATGGCCCCAATGGATGGGTCTCGGCCAATTATCTGCGCCAGGCCGGACCGCAGCGCCCGCCGCACTGGAACCCCAATCCGCCGCGGCCTCCGCACTGGAACCCCCATCCGCCGCGTCCGCCGCACTGGAACCCCAATCCGCCGCGGCCTCCGCACTGGGGTCACCCCCGTCCGCCGCACCATCCCGGCAATAGCCAGGTGTGCTTTAACGGACCCAATGGCTACTTCTGCATCGGGAACTGATGCAGGAAGGAAAGGGCCGGAGCCAACCGCTCCGGCCTTTGCTCATGAGGTCGCGATGCGCTCGATATCGATGCCCCGGGCGGCGAGCCGGCCCTTGAGATTCCGATAGAGCACGGTGTTGATGCCGTAGAGCGCGGCAGCACCGATGGCGAGGGTGATCACGAAGTCACGCGTTCCGGCACCCTCAATGGCAAAGCCGAGTGCGACAAAAAAGGTGATGATGCTGCCGATGGTGGCGATATAGAAACGCTTGTCGCTTTCCGCCTTTACCTCCCGCGCCGCCGAGACAAGCACCTCGCGGCGCTCGTCACCGGCCATGGCCTCGAGGGGTGCCGGAAAACCCTCCCGCTCCAGCGAGGTCAGATAGGCGCCGACGCGGTCCTCCATGCGTTTTTCGAGCCGCGCGGCGTTCCATTTGTGCAGCATCAGATTGCCGATCACGGTGATGGCCGCCAGAACGATGGCCGCATAGAGAAGGATGATCACTCCGGGATGCCTCCGCTTTTCTTGCTTTTTCCAGATGCGCAGTTTCGGCGCGACATTCAAGCACCGGGGGTGCGCGACCCGCTACGGGATGGCGCCAAAGGGCGTGTTGCTGCTATCGTAACCGATATGAGGAGTGAGGAAAGATGACACTCAGACGCTGGAGCTATGCCTTCCTCCAGCTCGGCGGGCTGCTTGTGGCGATCGGTCTTCTGCCGGCCATTGTCATGATGGCCGTTGCGCCGGGATCGGACGCCATGCTGCCGGTGCTCCTCAGTCTCACCGTGGCCCCGCTCGGCGTCGTCTGCTTTCTCGTCGGCGCGGCTATGTGGATGGTCGCGTTGGTGAGACGGCGTTGAGCCTTGCCTTGATCGCCAGCCTGCGCTCGCGCCACATCACCGCCAGCCCGGCAGCGACGATGATGAGAGCGCCGATGAGCGCAAAGCCTTCGATCATCGTGCCGAAGACGAAAAAGCCGAGCGTGATGGCCCAGGGCAGAGAGAAATAATTGAAGGGTTGCAGCACGCTTGCCGGCGCATAGCGCATCGAGGCCATTACAAAACCATGCGCGATGCACATGGTGACGCACAGCCCGGCAACGATCAGCACATCCTCGGTCCGCATGGGCTGCCAGTGAAAGACGCCGACCGCGGTCGTCATCACGACACCGACAATGCCGACATAGAAGATCGAGGTCGTTGTTGAATCGAGGGTCGCCACCTTGCGGGTGAAGGTGAGATAAAGCGCAAAGGCGGCCGAACTCAGCAACCCAATGACGACACCGACCTCGATGCTCGCAAAGCCCGGACGCAGGATGATCAGCGCGCCGATGAAGCCCAGGATCACCGCTCCGGCCCGGAACAGCCCCACCCGCTCTCCCAGGACCGGAATCGCGAACAGGGTCACCATCAGCGGGTAGGTCATGATGATTGCGCTCAGATCCCCCAGCGGCACGGTGCGCAAGGCTTCGGTGAAGAGCCAGATATCGAGGACCAGCAATACGCCCCGCGCGATTTGCCAGAATGGCGCTGCCGAGGTAAATGCGTTGCGGAGCGGGCCGCGCCGCATCACGAGCCAGATCGAGAACAGGGCGAAAGCCCAGTAGCGGATCATCACCACCTGGAAGACCGAATAGTTCTGGACGAGAATTTTGGTCAGTACGTCCTGGATGCCGAAGACGACGGTGGCGGCCAGCAGAAGCGCGACGCCTTTACCGATACTGGCTTCGGCGTGTTGGGTAACGGTGGTCATGACTATGGCCCAGAGAGGGGCGCCGGCTCTCGACCGGCGCAAACAGAAGATCCGGGCAGATTCTGCCCGGACCGCAACTTCCGATAACCCGCGCGGTGTTAATTGGCCACAGCTTTGTTCTTGATGAGCGCGGCGATCGCGGTGAGCACGCCGCCCCCCACAAGCCCCGATACGCCCTGTCCGACCAACGCAGTGGCATCGATGCCGGCACCCGAACCTGCAACGAAGTTCGCTAGCCCGGGGACCAGACCGGCAATCCAGGTGAGCCCGACGCCGCCAACGGCCCCCGCGACGGTGTTCCATGTGGTGCCGAGGCTAAGGTTCTTCGCCGCAGCACCGATTCCATTGCCGCCGATTGCGCCGGCAATAAGCTGGATGATAATGGGCAGTATTGCTTCCATATTCTCTTCCCCACTCAGAGATGACCGCATGCATCGTGCCTGCGGTTACAAGGAGGAGGGTACGCCTTTGTTTGATTCGTTATAAGTGGTGATTTCCGCTAGACACCGGGCCGCCAAATAAGCCCGCGCCCCAGCCATTCGATCGCCGCACTTCCGGGCGCAGCGATATCGTCATTGGGCAGAGACGCGGCCGCCCGCGCGCAATAGACTCGTTGCGGAGTTCACGATTCGCACCTATCTCGGGCGCACAGGTTTTCTGGCAGGAGAAAGTCATGAAGGGCGCGGCCCTGGTCACCGGAGCGGCAGACAGGATCGGCGCAGCAATTGCCGCGCGGCTCGCGGCCGAGGGCTATGGCGTCGTCATTCACTACCGGTCATCGGGTGAAAAGGCGCAACAATTGGCCGAGGCGATCGCATCCGATGGCGGGCGCGCCGAGATCGTAAGGGCCGATCTTGTCAATCGCGCCGACCGCATGGGCCTCATCGCTGCCGCCACCAAGCCCTTCGGGCCGCTCACCGTTCTGGTCAACAACGCATCGGCCTTCGAGCCGGATAGTGTCGATACGCTCCATGAGGACCTTTGGGACCTCCATATGGGGATCCATGGCGAAGCCCCTGTTTTCCTTGCGCGTGATTTCGCAGCCCAATTGCCCGAGGGCGCGCGTGGCAACATCGTCAACATCATCGACGAGCGGGTGCTGCGGCTCTCGCCCGACTTCTTTTCCTATACGCTTTCAAAATCCCTGCTCTGGACCGCAACGCGGACGCTCGCCCAATCGCTTGCGCCGCGCATCCGGGTCAACGCCATCGGTCCGGGACCGACCCTTGCCAATGCGCGCCAGTCCGAGGAGGAGTTCAGGGCCTCCCAGCAACGTCTCCCGCTCGGTGATGGCGCGACGCCCGAGGAGATCGCGGAAGGCGTGTTGGCGATTCTGTCGTTCGGGTCGATGACCGGCCAGATCATCGCGCTCGATGGGGGCGAGCATCTTCAATGGAGCCCGCATGACGGGCCGACGCCACGACGTCAATGACAGGCGATTTCACCCAGACCGGGCCTGACCTCATCAGGCGTTTTGTCCGGACTCTCCCCACCGGGCCGGGCGTCTATCGCATGCTCGATGAGGACGGGAACGTCATCTATGTGGGCAAGGCGCGCAATCTGCGCGCGCGGGTCACCAATTATACCCGCTATGAAGGCAATTCGGTCCGCATCAACCGGATGATCTCGGCAACGCGCTCGATGGAGTTCGTGCGCACCGAGACCGAGGCGGCCGCCCTCCTGCTCGAAGCCAACCTTATCAAGCGTCTCAAGCCGCGCTTCAACGTGCTTTTGCGCGACGACAAGAGCTTTCCTTATATCCTCATCGCCACCGACCACGAGGCGCCAGAGCTTGCCAAGCATCGCGGGGCGCGGCGGCGCAAGGGGCATTATTTCGGGCCCTTCGCCTCTGCGGTGGCGGTCAATCGCACGATTGCGGCGCTGCAGAAGGCCTTTCTTCTGCGCAACTGCTCGGACAGTTTTTATGCCTCCCGCACGCGGCCCTGCCTGCAGCATCAGATCAAGCGTTGCTCGGCGCCGTGCACCGGGGTCATTTCCATTCCCGATTATCAGGAGCTCGTGGCCGAGGCGCGCGACTTCCTTTCGGGCAAGTCCAAGGCGGTGCAGGATCATCTGCAGCAGGAGATGAACGCTGCCGCCGAGGCGCTCGATTTCGAACGCGCCGCCATGCTGCGCGACAGGCTCGGGGCGCTGGCGCTCATCCAGAGCGGTGGCGGCGTTCATGCGCAGACCGTGGCCGAGGCGGACGTCTTTGCCATTCATCAGGAAGCGGGCAATTTCTGCGTGCAGGTCTTTTTTTACCGGGCGCACCAGAACTGGGGCAATTATGCCTTCTACCCCCGCGCGGACGAAAACCTCTCGCCACCGGAGGTTCTCGAAGCCTTTATCGCCCAGTTCTATGAAAACCGCACCCCGCCGGCGCTTGTGTTGCTCTCGGAGGAATTGGCCGAAGCGGAAGTGCTGCGCGAGGCGCTTTCGGTACGCGCAGACCGGTCGGTGAAGATCGAAACGCCAAAGCGCGGCGAGAAGCGTGCGCTGGTCGAGCAGGCGCTGACCAATGCCCGCGAGGCGCTCGGGCGGCACCTTTCGGATTCGGCGAGCCAGCGCAAGCTGCTCGAGGCGATGGCCGAGACCTTCGGGCTCGAGGAGACGCCCCGGCGCATAGAGGTTTACGACAACTCCCACATCCAGGGCACCAATGCGGTCGGCGCGATGGTGGTGGCGGGGATGGAGGGGTTCTCCAAGAAGCACTACCGCACCTTCAACATCAAATCCAAGGACCTCACGCCCGGCGATGATTTCGGCATGATGCGCGAAGTGCTGACGCGCCGGTTCACCCGCCTTGCCGCCGAGAGCGAGGTCGATGCCGAGGACGAGGCGACCGGAATGCCTGATTGGCCCGATGTCCTGCTGATCGACGGCGGGGCAGGGCAGACCAATGCGGTCCAGGCGGTGCTGGCGGAGATGAACCTGCCGCGCGAAGTTACCGTAATCGGCATTGCCAAGGGCGAGGAACGCAATGCCGGGCGCGAGACTTTCTTCATGGAAGGCCGCGAGCCCTTCATGCTTCCGGCGCGCGACCCCGTGCTCTACTACGTTCAACGCCTGCGCGACGAGGCCCACCGCTTCGCCATCGGCACCCACCGTGCGCGGCGGAAAAAAGAGATGGTCAAAAACCCGCTCGACGAGATCGAAGGCATCGGCCCCACGCGCAAGCGCGCGCTGCTCAACCATTTCGGGTCCGCAAAAGCGGTCTCCCGCGCCGCCGTCTCCGACCTCGCCGCCATCCCCGGCATCTCGACGGCCATGGCACAGCTGATCTACGATCATTTCAACAGGAGTTGACCGACCGAATGCGGAGCGTCCCTGCTGTCATCGCAGCCCCCCCTCCCGGCCTCCCCTACAAGTGGGGAGGTGCTGGCCTTGTGCGTTTGGAGACTGCCACGCGACGAACACACCCTCCCCTTGATGGGGAGGGTTGGGGAGGGGTGGAGCCACACGCACAGGAGCTTGCCATATGACCCCCCTCCGCTTCGATATGGCCAAACTGCCCAACTGGCTGACATGGGCGCGCATCGCGGCCATTCCGGTCATCATGGTCCTGCTGCTCGCCGGGCATCCGGCGCTGCGCTCGATCGCCCTGTTCCTCTACATCGCTGCCGCGGTCACCGACTATTTCGACGGCTATCTGGCGCGCAAATTCGGGTCGGTGTCCGCCATCGGGCGCATGCTTGACCCGATTGCCGACAAGTTGCTGGTCGGCGCCTTGCTGCTGGTCTTCTGTTTTGACGGTTCCTTCGGCGTTTGGGATCTTATCCCGGCGACGGTGATCCTTCTGCGCGAGATCTTCGTTCCGGGGCTCCGGGAGTTCATGGGCACGGAAAAGATCGTCGTCCCGGTGTCAAAGCTCGCCAAGTACAAAACCACTGTGCAACTCCTCGCGCTGGGCTTCGTCATTGCCGAGCCGATCGTGCCGGGCATGCGGGAGGTTTCCGACATCGCGCTCTGGCTCGCGGCGATCCTGACGGCGATCACCGGCTGGCAATACTGGTCGGGCGTTACGGCCCATCTAAAGGCCAAGCAATGAAGATCCTCTATTTCGCATGGCTGCGCGAGCGTCTTGACCGGGACAGCGACGAGATCGAGCTCCCGGACGGCGTTGCGACGGTGGCCGATCTCATGGATCACCTTGCCGACAGGGACGAGGGCTTCGCTCTCGCCACCCGGAACCGCGCCCTCATCCGTGCCGCGGTCGATGAGGAACTGGTCGGGCACGACGCGCCGGTCGCGGGCGCGAAAACGGTCGCGTTTTTCCCGCCGATGACGGGCGGCTGACCATGCGTATCCGCCTGCAATCGGAGGTGTTCGACCCCGGCGCAGAGACCAATGCGTTTCTTGAACGCGCGGACGGAGCCGGGGCGGCGGTGACTTTCACCGGGCTTGTCCGCTCGACGGCGGATGAACCGATCCATTCCATGACACTCGAGCACTATCCCGCGCTGGCCCAGCGCCAGCTTGAAGCGCTGGCGAGCGATGCCATTGACCGCTTCGCATTGCTCGACGCCGAGATTATCCACCGGTTCGGAACGCTTTATCCCAACGAGCCGATCGTCCAGGTCATGACCCTCGCGCCGCACCGGCAGTCCGCCTTCGATGGCGCCAGCTTCATCATGGACACGCTCAAGACCAGTGCTCCCTTCTGGAAAAAGGAAAAGCGCGCCGATGGCGAGGCCTGGGTCGAGGCAAGAACGGCCGACGACGAGGCCGCAGCGCGGTGGTTTGATTGAAATTTTGCCAAAGTAGTGATATTCACTACTTTTCTGGAGGTGCGCCATGAACGAGCACATCAAGGCGTCTGACGCCAACAGGCAGTTCTCCCAGATCCTGCAGCGGGTCGGGAAGGGTGAAAGCTTTGTCATCACCAGCCACGGAAAGCCGATCGCCGAAATCAAGCCGATTGACGCCAGCGACGCGGACAAGGAACGCAGGAAAGCGGCGCTACAGCGGTTGTTGAAGCGTCTGGATTCCCAGCCGGTGGTCAATATCGGCAAGTGGACCCGCGATGAGTTGTACGACGACTAAGTCATGCGGATTGCGCTCGATACAAACGTCCTGGTTTACGCGGAGGGCGCCAACGATCTTGAGAGAAAGCTGAAAATACGTGGAATTCTCAGCGATCTGTCGAACGTAGGCGTACAGGGTATGATCCCAGTCCAGGTGATCGGAGAGCTGTACAACGTTCTGACCCGCAAGTTTGGCAGGCCGCCCTATGAGGCGAAGCGCTCAATTCTCATGTGGCAAGATAGCCATGTCTTTATCGATACTCATCGAGATACGACTCTGGCGGCCATCGACCTCAGCGCCGACCATGCCCTCAGCATCTGGGATGCCGTGATCCTCGTTGCTTCGGCGCAGGCGGGGTGCCGCCTCTTGCTGTCCGAGGACATGCAGGACGGGTTCACCTGGGCGGGCCTGACGGTTGTCAATCCGTTCGCCGAACGGCTCAACCCGCTTCTCGCCGACTATCTCGCAAACTGAAAGGCCGGGGATTTGCCCCGGCCTCTGTGTCCTTATTCTGCCGCCGCCCGTTTGGGCTGGACTTCGGCCATATAGGCTTCGACCAGCGTGCGGCAGGCATCGGCGGGGGTGAATTTATATTCGCCCACTTCGGAAACCGGGGTCACCTCGGCGGCCGTGCCGGTGAGGAAGCATTCGTCGAAATCGCCCAGTTCTTCGGGCTTGATGTGCCGCTCGGTGACCGTGAAGCCGTTGGCCTTGGCCAGCGCGATCACGGTGCGGCGGGTGATGCCGTCGAGGAAGCAATCGGGGGTAGGGGTGGTGATTTCCTTGCCCTTGACGAAGAAGACGTTGGCGCCGGTCGCTTCGGCGACATAGCCGCGATAATCGAGCATCAGCGCATCGGCATAGCCCGCGTCCATCGCCGCGTGCTTGGAGAGCGTGCAGATCATGTAAAGGCCGGCAGCCTTGGCCTTGCAGGGGATGGTTTCAGGCGACGGGCGCTTCCAGGGCGCCCAGTTGAGGCGGATGCCCTTCAAGCGCTCTTCGGTCGAGAAATAGCTCGGCCAGACCCAGGCGGCGATCGCAAGGTGCACCTTGTTGTCGCGCGCCGGCACCGAGATGGTCTCGGAGCCGCGCCATGCGACCGGGCGCATATAGGCATCGACAAGATTGTTCTTTGCCAGCACCTGGCGGCAGGCTTCGTCGATCTCGTCGGCAGAGTAGGGAATCTCGAAATCGAGCGTGCGGCCAGAGGCGATCAGCCGGTCGGTGTGCTCGCGGAGCTTGAAGACCTCTCCCCCATAGGCCCTCTGTCCTTCGAACACGCAGCTTCCATAATGCAGGCCGTGGGTCAGGACGTGGATCTTGGCATCCTGCCAAGGGACCATTTTCCCGTTGTACCAGATCCAACCTTCTCGCTGATCCATTGGCACGGTGGCCATTTTTTTCTCCCGGTCATTCACTTGTGTAAACTTGCACGCCGACGGTGCACATGGTGCCGATATTGCCGCATTCTCACAGCACTTGGCAAACCAAAGTGGCTCTGGAATAAGTCACTCTTCGGCAAAGCGTGTGGATGGACGATGCCAGCACATTCGATAAATGTCAACATGGCTGACATAAATTCGGCTATCTACGATTTCCCCGAGATGCCGATCGATGTGATGGGGCTGTTCTTTTTTGCCTATCGCGACTTCGTCCGCGATGCGGACGCACTTCTCGAGATGCAGGGGTTCGGCCGGGCGCACCACCGGGTGATCTATTTCGTCAACCTCCGGCCGGGCATGACGGTCGCGGACCTGCTCGACATCCTGCGCATCACAAAGCAGAGCCTTGCCCGCGTATTGCGGCAATTGATCGACAATGGCTATGTCGCCCAAAAACACGGGGAGACCGACCGGCGCCAAAGGCTGCTCTATCCTACCGAGAAGGGACGGGACTTCTTCGAGGTGCTGAGCGCCACGCAGGCCCGGCGCATCGAGGCCGCCTTCGCCGCCCTGCCCGAAAGCACGCGCGAGGCGGTCAAGACCTTCTTTATCGAAATGACCGAAGCGAGCGACCGGCACCTGCTCAAGACGCTCCGGCTCGATGATCACACCTCTTCCTGAGTTCATTCAAATTTACACGGAAGCGGCCTCAAGCTCTCCCTTCGCTTCCCCGGTGAGAACCGGGGTCCATGCCGCAACATCATCGGTCGTGGCAGCGTGGGTCCCGGCTTTCGCCGGGACAGCGAAGGAGGACGAAGGCGATTTCACCACAATAATTTCTAAGGCATCTCCTTCATGGACCTGATCAACACCCTGTTCCTTGCCCTTGTGCAAGGCATCACCGAGTTCCTGCCGATCAGTTCCTCGGCCCATCTCATCCTGGGCCGAACGCTGCTCACTGCGCTGGGTCTCAATGTCGCGAGCCTTACGCCCGCCGAAGAACTGGCGCTCGATATCGCGCTGCATGTGGGCTCGCTCGGGGCGGTCATTCTTTATTTCTGGCGCGACATTGTGCTCTTGCTCCATGGGCTGGCGGACGGCCTCGCCGGCAAGGGCGGCACGCGTTTCCGGCTGCTGCTGGTCGTCATCGTGGCGTCGCTGCCGATCGTCGTTGCTGCCGTGCTGGCCAAGGACTTCGTGACCAATAGCGGACGTTCGGTCATGATCATTGCCTGGACGACGCTCATTTTCGGGATCTTCCTCTGGCTGGCGGACCGGCGCGACCAGTCGAAAGGCGATATCGAAACCCTCTCTTTCCGCGACGCGGTGGTCGTGGGCCTTGCCCAGTGCCTCGCGATCATACCAGGGGTTTCGCGCTCGGGGATATGCATGACGGCCGGACGCTTGATCGGGCTGGACCGTCCCTTGTCCGCGCGGCTTGCCATGTTGCTTTCGATCCCGACCATCCTGGGAGCGGGGTTGCTGGCAGGCTATGACCTCTACAAGGGCGGCAATGCCGAGGTCACAGGCACCGCGCTGCTGGGCGGCGTTCTCGCTTTCTTTGCCGCCTGGGGCGCCATCGCGCTGTTGATGGAATGGCTCAAGCGTCAGAGCTATACGCCATTCGTCATCTACCGGGTGGTCTTAGGCGGGCTGCTTCTCGGGCTTGTTTACGCCGGGCTTCTTTAGCCGCTTTTGAGGCGGTTCGGCGGGTGGCGCCTCGGGTGTCGCGAGCCCGCCGCCGCCCTTTTCGGGCTCGGGCACATCGAGATCGCGGACCCATTCGCGCCAGAGCGACACGAGTAGCGCCATCAGCACCGGTCCGACAAAAAGGCCGACAAAACCCATGGTCTTCACACCGCCCACGAGCCCGAAGAATGTGGGCAGGAAAGGCAGCTTGATCGGGCCGCCGACCAGCTTGGGGCGCAGCGTCTTGTCGACGATGAAGAGCTCGACCGAGCCCCAGACAAAAAGCGCAATGCCCTCGATCACCGACCCTGAGGCCACGAGATAGACCGACACAAGCGTGAAGGAGAGCGGCGCGCCGCCGGGGATCATCGCCGCAACGCCGGTGATGACGCCGAGCAGGACAGGGGAGGGGGCGCCGGCCAGCCAGTAGGCGATACCGAGCACGATGCCCTCGCCGATGGCGATGATGGTCATGCCCGTGACGGTCGAGCTGATGGTCGCCGGAACCACGCGCGAGAGCCGGTTCCAGCGCACCGGCAGGATACGTTCACCGAATTTGTCGAGCTGGGCCGCAAAGCCGGCCCCGTCACGGTAGACAAAGAGCAGCGCGATGATCATGAACAGCAGGTTGAGCGCGAGGTTGAGCGCGCCGCCACCAGCCGCGATGATCGTGTTGTAGATATTGAGGATGTTGGCGCCGCCAAAGACGGCCACATATTGCCCGAGCGCGCCGGGCCGACCGACATAGGTGTCCCACTGCTCTATTGCCCATTCGCCGATCATGGGCAGGGTCGCGAACCACTCAGGGGCGGCAGCGCCCTCGGAATTGGTCCGGATCACCCAGCCTATCAGTTCGCGCGCTTCGCCCAGTGCATAGGTCAGCGCCATGAATATGGGCACGAGAATGAAGAGCACGATGACGACGATCATCATGCTGGCGGCCAGCGTCCGGTTGCCGCCGCACCAGTCGAGCACGCGCCGGTAAACCGGCCAGCTTGCAAACCCGATGATGAGTGCCGCGAGCACCGGCACGAGGAAGCCGTGGAAGAAATAGACGCTTGCGAGCAGGATCAGGATGATCAGGCCCCGCGCCGCAAAGATCGGCGGCATCAGCGCGCCGCGCGAGGAGTTGGTCAAACCAAGAAGTCGCGGTTCGCGGGGGGGCGTTTGTCCAGGCTCGGTCAATGGCGTCGCACGCTTCTGCTGTTTGGTTAAACTAGGTCAGGACCTAGCTGGCAGTCTACATCAGTTTCCGGCCATTGGGCACAGGTTTATCGGTCGCAGCCAACACGATCGCGCCATCTTCATCCTCAAAGCCCAGGGTCAGCACCTCGGACTTTATCGGGCCGATCTGGCGCGGCGGGAAGTTGACGACCGCCATGACCTGGCGGCCGACCAGATCCTGCGGTTTGTAGTGAACCGTAATCTGGGCGGATGACTTTTTGATGCCGATTTCCGGGCCGAAATCGATCATCAGAATGATGGCCGGCTTGCGCGCTTGCGGGAAGTCCTTTGCCTCGATGATGGTGCCGGTGCGGATGTCGACCTTGAGAAAGTCGTCGAAGGATATGGTGCTCATTTTCCCAGTTCTTCGCTGCGCCTGCGGGCGGCATCCACGGCGCGATGCATCAGTGCGCCCAGCCCGTCCTCTGCCATCAATATTTCGAGAGCGGCCTGCGTTACGCCGTTTGGCGAGGTCACGTTGATGCGCAATTGGGCTGCGGATGCAGGGTCGGTTTCAAGCAATGCCGCCGCACCGATGATTGTCTGCCGCGCCAGGCGCATCGCCTGTTCAGCATCCAGCCCCTGCTTTTCTCCTGCCGCCGCCAGTGCCTCCACGAGGTTGAAAACATAGGCCGGACCCGAGCCCGACACGGCGGTCAGCGCGTCGATCTGGGTTTCGTCGTCGAGCCAGACGACTTCACCTGCGGCTGCGAGCAGGGACTGGGCCAGCTCGCGGTCTTCGCCGGTCACGGCATCGGTGGCGACCGCGCCGGTTATGCCTTTGCCCAGTTGCGCGGGCGTATTGGGCATGGTGCGCACGATCCTGTCCGCACCCAGGCCCTGCCGGAACCGGGCGATTGAAATGCCTGCAGCGATGGACAGGACGAGCGTTTGCGGTCCCACGACATGCCGGGCCGTGGCGAGCACTGCATCCATCACCTGCGGCTTGACCGCGAGGACCAGGACGCGTGGCGGTTCGGACGGCAGATCGCGGCGCAGCGTGGCCCCGGACGTCGCGGCAAATTCGACCACCGATTCATGGGGCGCCGGATCGACCAGGATCAGCGAAGACCCGGGCAGGCCGGCACGAAGCCAGCCCGCCGCCATGGCAGTGCCCATCTTGCCGGCGCCAATCAGCAGGACGGGCCCCGCATTTTCAAGGCTCATGCTTCACCGACCGTTTCGAACATCACTTCCGAAAGCGCGTCGGCGGCGGATTTGCCGGCCCAGACGACGAACTGGAAGGCCTGGTAGTAAAGGTCGCAGCTTTCGGTGGCGGAGCGCAGCAGCGCCTCGCATTGCTGCGGCGAGACGTCGGCGCCGCCCGAGAGCAGGTGGGAATTGCGGAACAGCACGACGCCTTCCTTGCTCCAGATGTCGAAATGCCCGATCCAGAGCTGCTCGTTGATGAGCGCGATGAGCTGCTTGACCTCGCCCCGGCGCGCCTCGGGCACCTTGAGATCGAAGGCGCAGGCAAGGTGCAGGGACTCCATTTCCTCCATCCAGTTGAAGGAGACATGGTAATCGCTCCAGCCGCCTTTGACCGAAATGGAAATCTCGTCCGCATCCTGCCGTTCGAACGACCAGTCATTGATCGCGGCAATATGCTCGATGATGTCGACGGGGTGGATATTTCTATCCAGTTCCAGTTCGAGGAGAGACATGGCGGCTCCGCACGCTTGAGCAATTCTTCTTGTCAGCCCCCAGCCGGATGCTGTGGGCCCTACGCGGCACAACCGAACCGGCCTGACCGGGATTCCGATGTACGAATCGTCGCTTGGGGACGAACCTACACCGCTCCGGTCATCTGGGCCCAAATACGCGGACCCAATACACAGATTCTATCTGTGGATGATCGGTTTCGCATGGTTAACGGGGTGTTAACGGATGCGATTCGTGAACAGGGAATTAACAGCCCTCAACGCCGTCTTCCGGAGAGCAGATCACGTGCCCAGCTTTCATTGCCGTTGGCCCGCGCCAGGGCAGCGGCGGCTTCGTGGTCATAGGGGATCTGGCGCAGATCGACCGACCATTCACCCCCGTTCCGGACAACGAGCGCATAGGCGGCATGGGGCGCAGCGCGGGCGGCGGAGACCGGGTCGTTCATATTGAAGGAGGGCCGGCCGACGCTGCCGGGATTGAAGACGATCCGCCCATCGGGAAGCGTAACGGTGCGGGCGATATGGGTGTGGCCGCAGCAATAGAGCGGGAATTGGGCCTCGGGCAGTTCCGCTTCGATCTCCTCGAGGGTCGCGGTGCGGAAGCCCTTTCCGGCGGAGCGGTCGAGCCAGTAGATTTCATCCGAGGCCGGTGCGCCGTGACTCATCAATATCTGATCCTCGAATTGCGCGGTGGCGGGGAGGGCGCGCAGCCAATCCATTGCCTCAGGGGGAAGCGCGTCGAGAACGCGGCGCTCGCCCGGTCCGATCTCATCAGCATTGGCTTCGACAATGTAGCGGTCCGTGTTGCCGCGGATCGAGATCGCGTCGACACCGGCCAGCATCTCCGCGGTGCGCCGGGGATCGAGCGGGCCGAGAAAGTGATCGCCGAGATTGAGAACCGCGTCGGGGCTGTGCCGCGCGATATCGGCAAGCACGGCTTCAAGCGCGAGTGCATTGCCGTGGATATCGGAGATGACGGCTATGCGCATGGCTTCTTCACCTCATTGGATATCGTTTTGTGGCCGGCATCGCGCCCCCTCATCCGTCTCGCCCTTTCGGGCGATCCCCCTTCTCCCACGAGGGGAGAAGGGGAGCCGTGCGGCAGCCATACGAGCCCCCCTCTCCCCTCGTGGGACTTCGAGGCGATGGCGCAGC
>CAYSBF010000048.1:0-19106 GCA_964429025.1 uncultured Pelagibacterium sp. | reverse complement strand
TTCCCGCGCCTCAAGGAACGCCGCGCCAATATGGGCAATCAGCTTTCGGGTGGCGAGCAGCAGATGCTGACCATTGCCCGCACGCTCATGACCAATCCCAAACTGCTCCTGCTCGACGAGCCCTTCGAGGGGCTGGCCCCGATCATCATCGAGGAGCTGACGGCGGCGGTCGCTAAAATGGCTCAGGATGAGGGCATTGCCCTTGTTCTGGTCGAGCAGCATGCCGAGGTTGCTCTGGGGCTGACCCAGGATGCGATCATCATCGAACGCGGCCAGATCGCCCACCGCGCGCCCTCGGCCGGGCTATTAAAGGACCGCGACACGCTCGAGCGCTATCTGGGCTTGAAGCTCGGGGACGGGTAGTCAACCCCTTCGCTGCCCCGGCGAAAGCCGGGGTCCACGCTTCCACCTCTACAGCGGGCGGAAGTCATGCTCTGGGTCCCGGCTTTCGCCGGGACAGCGAGGGGAGGAACCAAAAAGCCCGGCGCGCGATGGCCGGGCTTTTCTCGTCTCGGTGCGTGGCCGAAGTCCTCAGACCTCGCCCCAGATCGCCTCTGCCGTTTTCACCACCAGTTCGAGCTTGCGCTTCTGGTCGTCCTCGGTGATCGCATTGCCTTCCTCGGTCGAGGAGAAGCCGCATTGGGGGGCGATTCCGAACTGGTCGAGATCGGCATATTTGGCGACCTCGTCGAACTTGCGGCGCAGATCGTCGATCGATTCCAGATCCCCGGTCTTGGTGGTGATGAAACCGGGCAGGACGCGCTTGTTGCCCTTGGGCAGGAGGCGCAGGGGTTCGAGCCCGCCGGCGCGGTCGGTATCGTATTCCATGAAATAGATGTCGACGCCGGTCTTGTTGAACACCGCATCGGCCGCCGGATCATAGGCGCCCTCGGCGATCCAGGTCGATTTGAAATTGCCACGGCACATATGCATGCCGATCACCATGTCCGAGGGCCGGTCCTCGATCGCGTCATGCATCATCTTGGCGTATTGGTCGATCAGCCAGTCCGGATCGAGCCCCTCGGCTTGCTTTTCGGCGCGGATCTTGGGGTCGCACAGATAGGCAAAGAAGATGTCGTCCATCTGCAGATAGCGGCAGCCGGCATCATAGAATGCCTTGACGGCCTTCTTGTAGGCCTTGGCGAGATCGGCGAACAAAAGCTCGAGATCGTCGGCATAGGGCTTGTGCCCGATATCGGCTTTGGCCACGCGGAAATGGCAGCAGGACGGGCCGGGGATCGAGATCTTGGGCATCACCTTGGTGTTTTCGGCGACGAATTTATAGTGCTCGATCATCGGGTGATGGTCGGGGAAATCGACCGGGCCGGTGATGGTGGGGAAGATGGGCCTTGTGTTGGCGCCCTTGAAATTGTGACCCGTCGCCACGTCGCGCTGGACGAATTTGAAGCCCTCGAGTGCCTCCATGAAGTCGTAGTGCCAGAAGGAGCGGCGCAATTCGCCATCGGTCACCACCGGCAGGCCCACATTCTCCTGGAGCCTGATGACCTCGAGAATCGCCTGATCCTCGACCGCCGTCAGTTCCTCGCGGCCGATGGATTTTTCGTCATAGAACTGGTGGCGGGCCTTCTTGACGCTCTGGGGGCGCAGGAGCGAGCCGACGTGATCGGCGCGATAGGGCGGTGGCTTGACGGACATTGAATTCTCCTCGGTGGGATGCCAGGGGCATGGTCGATGCCCATCTACACAAGCTTGCCCGCTCCGGGCAAGCCTTGCCTGCCCGGCCGGTCCGGTTGCGTTTCGAATCGCACGAATTGACGGGCGCTCAGCCCGCCACAGCGGCCTTCACGGCTTCCCCGCCATGCTCGGTCATCCAGTTGGCGGCCGTCTTGATGCCGCCGAGCGGGAAGACGTGAAGCTGGCTGATGAGGCTGTCGGGATTTTCCGCCTTGTGCGCGGCAAGCCCGGCAACGACCTCGGCCGGCTCATAGGGCACGAGCAGCTTGGAGATGTCCCGGGCGCGCTTCTGGAGGACCCCGATCGAGGGGCCGACGCCGCAGGAGAGCGCGAACTGGATCAGCGTCTGGAGCTTGGCGGGACCGGCAATGCCGGCATGAATGGGCAGGGTCACGCCGAGCCCGCGGATGCGTTCGGCCCAGGCGATCACCGCCTTGGCGTCGAAGGCGAACTGGGTGGCGATGGCCATGTCCGCATCGGTGCGGCTCGCATAGTCCTGCTTATATTGCAAAGCGGAATCGACGATCGCGCTGCCGCCATCCTTGTCGATGTCGCGGTTACCCTCGGGGTGGCCGGCGACATGGAGGCGCTCAAAACCGTATTTGTCGAAAAGCCCGGTCTCGATGAGCTGGATGGAGCTGTCGAAATCGCCCCGGGGCGTCGCGATGCCGCCGCCCAGCAGCAGGGCCTGCCTGATGTCGGCGGCATCCTGGTAGCGCTTGATCCAGTCCTCGAGCGTTGCCTTGTCAGGTATGGTGCGCGCGGGGAAATGCGGCATCACCGGGAAGCCCTCGGCATGGAGCCGGGCCGCGGTGGTGAGCATGTCCTCGATGGGCGTGCCGTCGATATGGGCGATATAGACGCGGGTCCCGGCGGGCAGAATGGCGCGGAAGTCCTCGACCTTGGCGGCGGTGCGCGGCATCACCTCGATCGAAAAGCCCTCGATCATGGCGGAAAGGCCCGCATTTGCCGGTGCGGATTCCGCCTGCCGTGCGCCGAAATTGAACAATGCCATAGCGGGCCTCCTCTTTCTCGGTGTATGTATACATCATTTGGCGCCACAGAATCAAGCCAAACCGGCCAGAGCGCCAAAAATCCGCGAGATTTCTGCGGCCATGCCGTTGCGCGGCTTTGACAGATTGAGCATAATGCATACAAATTTGCACTGGACCGGCCGAAAATGTGGCCCTAATGTGCGCCGCGCACCAGCGGGAGGATATAGGATTGACCGAGCCTATTTTTGACGTCGCCCATCTGGGACATGTCGAGGTCTATACAGACAAATTCGAGGAGAGCCTCGATTTCTTCACCCGTGTCTATGGCCTCAAGCTCTCCGCGCTCGAGGGGGATTCGGCCTATCTGCGCGCTTGGGACGATTACGAATTTCATTCGCTCAAGCTCACAAGGCACACAACGACCGGTGTGGGCCATATCGGCTATCGCGTCTCGTCCCCCGAAGCGCTCGAGCGCCGCGTCAAGGCGATCGAAGCTTCTCCATACAAGGTGATCGGCTGGGTCGATGGCGATTCCGGCCACGGAAAAGCCTTCCGGTTCGAGGATCCTTTCGGCCATGTGTTCGAGATTTACTGGGACACCAACCGTTATGTGCCGGACGAAAAGGACCGTCCGGCGCTCAAGAACCTTGCCAGCCGCTATCACGGCCAGGGCGCCAGCCCGCGGCGGCTCGACCATCTCAACCTGCTGGCCAGCGACGTCACCCAGTTCCGCGATTTCATGATCACCTGCCTGGGCTCGCGCGTCACCGAGCAGATCAGGCTCGACAATGGCCGGCTCGGGGGCTGCTGGTTCACGGTCAACAACAAGACCTACGACCTTGCCTGCACCGAGGAGCATGGCGGCGGGCATGCCCGCTTCCACCATTTGACCTATGCGACCGACCAGCGCGAGGACATTCTGCGCGCCGCCGACATCTTTTTGGAGAACGGGGTCCATATCGAGACCGGGCCCCACAAGCACGCCATCCAGGGGACATTCTTTCTTTATGTCTGGGAGCCGGCGGGTAACCGGGTCGAGCTCGCCAATGCCGGCGCCAGGCTGATCCTTGCGCCCGACTGGGAGCCGGTCACCTGGACAGAGAGCGAGCGCAAAAAGGGTCAGGCCTGGGGCCTCAAGACCATCGAAACCTTCCACACCCACGGCACGCCGCCCGTGAAGAGGGATTAGGGTCAGACTTAAAGGACGTATAGATCGGGGCACCCCCCGAACGCATTCTTGGCTGTCCCGGCGAAGGCCGGGACCCACGCCGCCACAAGCGCCCGGCGCCGATGCGGGCCCCGGCATTGGCCGGGGAAGCGAACGGGGGATGCGATCTGAAATGCACTGGATGACAAGGCGCGGCCAAAACTGCGCCGCAATGGAGGCAATCGAGTGACCGACTTTATTCTCACGCTGAGCTGCGCCAATCGCAGCGGGATCGTCGCGGCCGTCGCAACGCGCATCGCCAAGCACGGGGGCGACATTTTCGAAGCCCAGCAATTCGACGATGCGACCACCGGCATGTTCTTCATGCGCGTGGCCTTCTCCATGCCGGGCGAAGAAGCCGAATTCCGCGCCGGTATCGAGGAGGAGGTCAAAACCTTCGGTCTTGAGATCACCCTGCGCCCCGCGCGCGCCCGGCGCAAGGTCCTGTTCCTGGTCTCGAAATTCGACCACTGCCTGGGCGACCTGCTCTATCGCAACCGGATCGGGGAGCTCAATATCGAGCCGGTGGGGATCGTCTCGAACCACCCGCGCGAAGCGCTCAATCTGACGCTGATGGAGGGCATACCCTACCATTACCTGCCGATTTCCAAGGACACCAAGCCCCAGCAGGAAGCGCAGATCAAGGCGATCGTCGAACAGACCGGCGCCGAGCTTGTCGTGCTTGCCCGCTACATGCAGATTCTCTCGGACGACATGTCCGCCTATCTGGCCGGGCGCTGCATCAATATCCATCACTCCTTCCTGCCCGGGTTCAAGGGCGCCAAGCCCTATCACCAGGCTCATGAGCGCGGCGTCAAGATGATCGGGGCCACCGCCCATTACGTGACCGCCGATCTCGACGAGGGTCCGATCATCTGCCAGGACGTCGAGCCCGTCAGCCATGCCGATACCCCCGAGGATCTGGTGGGCAAGGGCCGCGACATCGAGCGCCGTGTTCTGGCGCGCGCGGTTGCCTGGCATCTCGAGGACCGGGTTCTGATCAACAAGAACAAGACGGTGGTCTTCACCAAATAGGTCGCGCATGGCCGAGCACGCCGCCGGGGACGAAAACCCCTCTCAAGCCTTGCTCTCTCGCCTAGCGACACGTCCCGGTGCTATAGAGCGTGTCCAGCAAAAGTGAAAAACGGTTTTGCTGTTCGGACACGCGACAGAACAAACAGCTGGAGCCGAGTATCTGATTCAATCAAAACCTTGGTTCTAGAATCGCGCGGGGAGAAAAGGGGGTGGTGATGAAGAGCAGCGAAGTTGCAACGCATGGCCGGCGCGCCGTCATCGAGCTGCGCGAGAAGATCATCAATGGCGAATTGCCCGGCGGCATGCGCCTTTTCGAGGTCTCGCTGGCCGAGACGCTCGAGATTTCCCGCACGCCGGTGCGCGAAGCGCTTTCGCGCCTGGCCGAGGAGGGCCTGCTCGACAGGCTGCCGAGCGGGGGCTTCGTCGTCCGGCGCTTCGGCTATGCCGATGTGATCGATTCCATCGAATTGCGGGGCGTGCTCGAGGGCACGGCGGCCCGGCTGGCCGCCGAGCGCGGCGCGGCGCCCGAGGCGATGGCGCGCATGAAGGCAATCGTTCAGAAACTCGACACCTGCTTTGGGCCCCATGAGGACGATGTCGATTTCGAGACCTATGCCGATCTCAACGAGCAGTTCCACAACGAGCTGGCTGGCCTATCGGGGAGCGAGGTCGTGCGTCGCGAGGTCGAGCGAGCCGCCGCGCTTCCCTTCGCCTCACCCTCGGCCTTTCTGCCCAACAAGCTCGACATCGCGGCCTTCAAGCGCTCCCTGCGCTCGGCCCAGGACCAGCACCATGCGATCCTGAGCGCCATCGCCGCCCGCGAGGGGGCACGTGCCGAGTTCGTGGCGCGCGAGCATGCGCGCACCGCACGGGGCAATCTTGAATACATTTTCAGCCAGGACCCCGAATTGCTCCAGAAAATCCCGGGCCTGGCGCTGATTCACCGCTGAGCCGCGCCGCGCTGGCGGTTTCCGGCCCGTTCCGCCTGTTGCGGCTTGCGTGAATTTATCCGCTGGGACGCATTTCGGCGTCGAAAGAGGCTTGCTTTTCGACTCCGATCCGGCGCATATGTATACATCCGAAACGAAACTCAAGGGAGGGGTGGCCATGGCGCACACCAGTCTTGCCGATATTATGAGAGAAAATCCGGACATTGTGGGTCGGCTCCGCAATTCCCAGATCGGTATGTATGTATACCCGGTCGTGGCTCCGGAATTTTCCAACTGGCGCACCGAGCAGTGGGCATGGCGCAATTCGGCCGTGCTGTTCGACCAGAGCCACCACATGGACGAAGTGATCGTCGAGGGTCCGGATGCGGAAAAATTCCTCGCCTATCACGGCATCAACTCGTTCGCCAATTTCGACCTCAACCGCGCCAAGCACTATGTGCCCGTGACGCCAGCCGGCCATGTCATCGGCGACCACATCATCTTCCGCGAGCGTGAAGACAAATTCGTTCTGGTGGGCCGCGCGCCGACCTCGAACTGGCTCCTGTTCTGCGCGTCCTATGGCAAGTGGAATGTGCGCATCAAGCACGACCCGCGGTCGCCGTCGCGCCCCGAGGGCGAGCGCGTCCTGCGCACCCATTACCGCTACCAGATCCAGGGTCCGGAAGCCTACAAGATCTTCGAGAAGATGAACCGCGGTCCGATCCCGGAGATCAAGTTCTTCCATGTCGACTGGATCAATATCGGCTCGAAAAAGGTCCAGGCCCTGCGTCACGGCATGTCCGGCGCCCCCGGCCTCGAGATCTGGGGCCCTTATGAAGACAAGAACTACATCCTTGCCTGCATCATGGAAGCGGCAAAGGAAGCCGGTGTCGAACTGACCCGCTGCGGCAGCCGCGCCTATTCGACCAATACGCTGGAATCGGGCTGGATCCCCTCCCCGCTCCCCGGCATCTACACCGGCGACGGCATGCTCGCGGCCTATCGCGAATGGCTCGGCGTTGACAGCTACGAAGCCTCGGGCACGATCGGGGGCAGCTTTGTCTCGGACAATATCGAGGATTATTACGTCAATCCGTTCGAGCTCGGCTATGATTTCTATATCGGCTGGAAGAAGGACGACTTCATCGGCAAGGCCGCGCTCGAGAAGATGAAGGGCCAGAAGAACCGCAAGAAGGTGACCTTCGAGTGGAACCGTGACGATGTGCTCAAGGTCATCGCCTCGGCCTTCGAAGACGGCACGCCCTACAAGTGGATCGACTTCCCGCAGCCCAACTACGCCTCCTCCTCGGCCGACATGGTCATGAAGGACGGCAAGATGGTCGGCATGTCGATGTTCAACGGCTATTCGTTCAACGAGCGGTGCGTCCTCTCGCTCGGTGTCGTTGATGCCGACGTTCAGGAGGGCGATGTGCTCACCATGCTCTGGGGCGAACCCGAGCCCACCGCCAAGACCTCGACCGAGAAGCACAAGCAGGCCGAGATCCGCGTCCGCGTCTCGCCCACGCCCTATGCGCGTGAAGCCCGCGAGAACTACGCCGACAGCTGGCGTACGCGCAAGTAAACGGCCCTCGCCTGGGCATGAGAAAAGAACGCCGCTCCAAACGGGGCGGCGTTTTTGCATCTACCGGGCGGCTGCTGATCTGGTAAAAGACCGGCCATGTCGTTTCTCGCCCGCCGTCAGATTCTCATCGGTCTTGCCGCCACCGGCGGTGTCCTTGCCCTTTCCGCCTGCACCGCCTCGCCGGTCATCATGACCACCGAGCGGGCGGCGCCGGTTTCCTCGGTCTCGATTGCCGAGGCCCAGGCGGCGCTCAACGCGGTGCGGCAAGAGAACGGACTTGCCCCCCTGACCCACAACGCCATGCTCCAGGCGGTCGCCGAGGAGCAGGCCGCGATCATGGCGCGCAGCGCGAAAATCGCCCACACCGCCGAAGAGGGGCAGCCCTTTATCGAGCGGCTCAGGCGCGCGGGGTTCTGGGGCGGGGCGGGCGAAAACCTCGCCGGCGGGCCGCCTAATCTTGCCACCGCAATCCAGGGCTGGATGAAATCGCCCGCCCATCGCAAGGTGATGGTCAATCCCGACTATGTGCAGTTCGGCATATCGGTCAAACGCGGGCCTTCGACCACCTTCAACACCTATGGCACCTATTGGGCGCTGATCATGGGCGTGCGCTCGCCCGACATGGCCGCCTGATCAGCCTGCGCCGCGCGCCGGGCTCTTTTTCTGGGCTGTGACCTTGATCCCGTGTACCGGATCGCGATGGATGGTGAAACATTCTGACGGCTCGCCCGGCTCGTCCTCGCGCAGGCTGGGGCGGTCGAGACCGAAATAGCTGCCCGCATGCACGTAATCGATCTTGCGCCCGATCTGGTGGGTGAGCCTTTCGGCGAGATAATTGCGGGTGCAGGGGAAGGTGATGATGTCGTCGCACCCCATCTTGAGGAAATCGAGCGCCGTGCTTGCGCCCGAATCGCGGGTGAAGACGATGACCGGCATGAACCGCACCCCGGCCTCGCGATGATGGCGCAGCTGGCCCAGCGTTGCGGCAAGTTCGGCGGTCCGGGTCCTGTAATGGACGATGAGGAACTGGATGTGGGTCTTGCGCACGCGCCGGGCGATATCGTCCACCCCCAGAAAGGGATAGGCCTCCCCCATCCCTGCATCGCGCATCAACGCGCCGCACCGCGCGCTCCAGTCGCGGTCCGGCGCCATATGGATCGCCGCGCACCGGTCGAGCATTTGCTGCTCCACCTCCTCCTCACCCCCAGCGATATTACGGCCGAGCTGATTAACAATCCCTGTCCAGTTGCTGGGCGCCTCGGGCCTTGCCCGGGACGGCAGAACGCGCCAAGGTGCGCACGACCAGATCACCGCCTCCCGGACCTTTTTCATGCATCTCGTTCTCGTTGACGGCTCGTCCTTCATCTTCAGGGCCTATCACGCGCTCCCGCCTCTGACCCGCAAGTCGGACGGGCTGCCGGTGGGCGCGGTCTCGGGCTTCTGCAACATGATCTACAAGCTCTTTGAGGATTTGAAGGGCGAGAAGACCCCGACCCATATGGCGGTCATTTTCGATCATTCGGGCAAGAGCTTCCGCAACGATCTCTATGACCAGTACAAGGCCCACCGGCCCGAGGCGCCCGAGGACCTCGTGCCGCAATTTCCCCTGACCCGCGCCGCCACCCGCGCCTTCTGCCTGCCCTCGATCGAGCAGGAGGGCTATGAGGCCGACGACATCATCGCGACCTATGCCTGCCAGATGCGCGATGCGGGCGGGAAGGTGACCATCGTCTCCTCGGACAAGGATCTGATGCAGCTTGTCGATGGCAATGTGTGCATGCTCGACACCATTGCGCGCCCCGGCCAGCCGCCCCTGCGCTGGATCGGGCCCGATGAGGTGATGAGCAAGTTCGGGGTGACCCCCGACAAGGTGGTGGACGTCCAGGCGCTGTGCGGGGACCCGGTCGACAACGTCCCCGGCATTCCCGGCATCGGGGTCAAGACCGCCGCCCTGCTCATCAACGAATATGGCGACCTCGAGACCCTTCTCGCCCGGGCCGCCGAGATCAAGCAGCAAAAGCGCCGCGAATCGATCATCGAGAATGCCGAGCTCGCGCGCATCTCCAAAAAGCTCGTCGCGCTCGATTGCAACACGCCCGTCGAGACCCCGCTCGACGATCTCGTGCGCCAGCCGCTCGAGCCTGCAACGCTGATCCCGTTCCTCAAGGCCATGGAGTTCAACTCGATCACGAGGCGGCTTGCGAGCCTGCTCGAGATCGACCCGGACGATTTCGCGCCCGATCCCGAACTTGCCGCCAAGGGGGCGGTGCCCGGCGTCTCGGGCACCACCTCGGCCCATACCGCCGCCTCGCACGCCACCGATCACGGGCCGGACGCCCATGCCGAGGCGGTGCTCGAAAAGATCCGCGCCATTCCCTGCCGGCACGAGGACTACACCATCGTGCGCAACGCCCATGAGCTGGCCGGCTGGATCGAAAGGATCATCGAAAAGGGCTATGTCGCGATCGATACCGAAACCACCGGGCTCGACAACCAGCAGGCCGATCTCGTCGGCATCTGCCTTGCGACCGAGCCCGGCCTTGCCTGCTATGTCCCGCTTGGTCATGTGACGGGCAATGGCGACATGTTCGGGGGCGGGCTGGCCGAGGGCCAGATGGAATTGAGGGTCGCGCTCGAAATGCTCAAGCCGGTCCTCGAGGACCCCGCCATCCTCAAGATCGGGCAGAACATCAAATACGATCTGGGCATATTTTATCGCTACGGGATCACCCTCCAGCCCATCGATGACACCATGCTCATGAGCTATGCGCTCGATGGCGCGCGCAACAATGGCATGGACGCGCTGGCCGAGCGCTGGCTCAACCATACCTGCATAAAGTTCACCGACATTGCGGGCACGGGCAAGAACCAGCTCAGCTTCGACAAGCTCTCGATCGAGACGGCGGCCAGCTATGCGGCCGAGGATGCCGACATCACCCTGCGGCTCTGGCATATCCTCAAGCCCCGGCTCGTCGCGCAAGGGGTGACGAGTGTCTACGAAACGCTCGACCGCCCGCTTTCCCCGGTGCTGGCGCGGATGGAAGCGCGCGGCATTTCGGTCGACCGGCAGATTCTCTCGCGCCTTTCGGGCGATTTCGCCCAGCGCGCCGCAGCGCTCGAGGAACAGGCCTATGAGCTTGCCGGGGAGCGGTTCAATCTGGGCTCGCCCAAGCAGCTCGGTGATATCCTTTTTGGCCGTATGGGGCTCGAAGGCGGCACAAAGACCAAGACCGGCGCCTGGGCAACCGGCGCCTCGGTGCTCGACGATCTGGCCGCGCAGGGCGTGCCGCTGGCCCAGACCATTCTCGACTGGCGCGGGGTCACCAAGCTCAAATCAACCTATACCGATGCCCTGCCCGGCTATATGAACCCGCGCACCGGGCGGGTGCATACCTGCTACAACCAGGCCTCGGTCGCGACCGGGCGGCTGTCATCGACCGACCCGAACCTCCAGAACATTCCCATCCGCACCGAGGACGGGCGCAAGATCCGGACCGCTTTCATTGCCGCGCCGGGCAATCTGCTGATTTCGGCCGACTATTCGCAGATCGAATTGCGTATCCTAGCCCATATCGCCGACATCCAGGCGCTGCGCGATGCGTTCGAGGAAGGGCTCGACATTCACGCCATGACGGCGAGCGAGATGTTCGGTGTGCCGATCGCGGGCATGGATCCCATGATCCGCCGCCGCGCCAAGGCGATCAATTTCGGCATCATTTACGGGATTTCGGCCTTCGGGCTCGCCAACCAGCTCGGTATCCCGCGTTCGGAGGCAGGCGAATATATCAAGACCTATTTCAAGCGCTTCCCCGGCATCCAGGACTATATGGAGCACCAGAGGCGGCTGGTCAAAGCGCAGGGCTATGTGTCGACCATTTTCGGGCGGAAGATCCCGTTCGAAAACGCCAACACCAAGAACCCCTCCGAGCGCGCCTTCATCGAGCGCGCCTCGATCAATGCGCCCATCCAGGGCAGCGCCGCCGACATCATCCGCCGCGCCATGATCCGCATGGAAAATGCGCTGGCCCGGGAGAAGGTCGAGGCCGACATGCTCTTGCAGGTCCATGACGAGCTGATCTTCGAGGCCCCCGCCGGCAAGGCCGAAGCGGCGATCCCGCTGATCCGCAAGGTCATGGAAAACGCCGCCGAACCCGCCGTCCGGCTCACCGTACCGCTACAGGTGGATGCGAAAGCAGCCGAAAACTGGGAAGCGGCGCATTAGAATGAGATAGGCCAGTTCTGCTGACATTTGTTTTGTTCTTACTCTAAACGGTACATCCTTTTGCCTGTTGATAGGCAATCGTGCCGATCGCAAGGGAGAACTTGATCAAATGTGGGGAAGAAAGACCTTCGACGTAGACAGAGATTCCAAAACTGGCCGCCTCATACCAGTGGCAGAGACCAAGAGCCGTCCAGAGACGGCCGTGGTTGCGCGGATGCCCAAGCCCGGGCACGGCGATACCAAAAAGCGGTGAACGCGTGCAAGTGAGGTCCGGCACATGCACCGGGCCTCATGCTGACCGGTTCTTTTGCATTCGTTGCATTCGTCTGCTTCGGACCCGGTTTAATGGTGAGGAGGAGACGGAACCTCACCTGGGTCCGCTCCCTCAGAGCAGAAACACCAATCCCCCCACACCACCGCCGTCATTCTCGGGCTTGACCCGAGAATCCGCAATCCATCACCCCGATAAGGGAGAACAAGCGGCGGCGTTCAGTGCGGCCACCTGACGATCTCATCCCAAAGATCGTCCCAGCGCGGATTGACGTTTTCGATCAGCGCCCACTTCCACGCCTGCCTCCAATGCTTGAGGTTCCTCTCCCGCTGAATGGCCATGGCGATGTCGTCATGGATTTCGTAATAGACCAATCGGCCAATGTTGTAGCGTTTCGTGTGGCCACCGCCCCTGCCCGCTTTGGTCCGGTGCTCGCTGACGCGGCGAATGAGGTCGTTTGTAACGCCGATATAGGTGGCTCCGCGCCGCCGGTTCGCCATGATGTAAGTATAGCCGCCCATCCCGGGATTAGGCTGACGGAGTGGAACTGAGTCAATCGCTACTCCCTTTACCTGCGGCTGCAATGCAGACCCTCGGGTCAAGCCCGAGGGTGACGAGGGCTCGACTCGAGGGCCCATGAGGATATGCGCCAACCGCAGGCGTTTCATCCCTCGCGCCGACGCCGCAAGCCCTTAAGAACGGAAAGCCCTGACGCAAATCGGACATTGCATAGCTGCCTCGCGTGACCGACCCAACGCGCCAGGCACCCCTCCGAATGCCCCGTTTATCCCCACCCCTCCAACCGGTGCGATACTGCCTTCACAGCCCCGCGCCGAAAGCAGGCCCTGGGAATGCGATCCGGGAATAGACGGACATCTTCTTTTTCAATCACCGACCCGCGAAATGTCGGGAGAATCTGCCTGGCCAAAGGTGCAAGGTCTCTGGTCCCTCCAGCCACCACCGGTCTCCGGAAGCCTATGCGTCCGGGGGCTTTTGCGCATCTGTCAGCCCCTGTCGCCGCACATGGAAGATGACGCACAGAATGGCGGGGCAAAAAAAAACGTTGAACGAATTATACGCAAATCGTTCAATTCGTTCAGTTATGGGTGAGACGTGATTGGCCGGGGCCGGGAAGTGTGGCGCCCCAAAACCTTATCCCCGCGCCCTTGGCCCTTGCTATGATCTTCCCCGTCGCCGCCATCGAGCGAGGATGCATGCGCCTTCCTTGTGCGGCGAATCCGGGTGGCCTTGGGCTGTTTGCCCCAGGCCGGCCCAGAGCGTCACGTGAGCCGTTCGCCGTAACCACCCGGCGTCGTACCCTCGAAAGAGGGCGGGGATTGGCCCCAGCCAGATGCAGACGCCGAGGCCGAAAGCACCCGGATCGCAGGGCGAAGACCGCTCGCGCACCAGAAAACAAGCCGTACGGAAGCGATCTTCGCCCTGCGCTGCTCATCAACCGGCGTCCAATGACGGCCGGCGCCTTGGCGCGGCTGTTCGAGCGCGTCCCCCAATGCAGGCAGATCGCATGCCGGGAGACGGAAACGAAGGCGCCGGATGGACCACCGTCTTGTTGTCCCCGCCTCAGCGCGATCCGATAGACTCCCTTACGGCCTGCGGGCTCTGCCCCACCCGTCTCGTGAACAGGCGGGAGAAATAGGCCGGGTCGGGATAGCCGAGAACAATCGCGATCTGCTTGATGGGGAGGGCGGAGAACTGGAGGTAACGGCGGGCTTCGAGAAGAATGCGGCGCTCGATGACGCCCAGGGCGGAGCTGCCCAGAACCCTGTGGCAGACGCGGTTGAGATGGGTGGGAGTAATGCCGAGCCGGGCGGCGTAAAAGCCGATCTTGCGGGTATCGCGATAATGCCGGTCGACCAGCGCCACAAAGGCGCGGGCGTGGCGGGCGGCGGCATCGGCCTTTTCATGGGCATTGCGCATTGCGGCCATGTCGAGCCGCATCAGCGCGACCAGCAGCAGGGTGAGCCGTGCCCGCAGCGCCGCCTCCTGGCCGGGCGCGGCGCGGTCGGCCTCCTCGATCAAGAGCCGCACCAGCCGGTCGAGATGGCCGGGCTCGACCACGCCCTCGCGGGGCCTCAGCACGCAAGGGCGCATCAGCGCCTCGGCCCTCTCCCCGATATCGGCGATCGCCGCGCGCACGTCGCGGGCGAAAAAGGTCAACACCAGCCCCTCGATATCGGGCGAAAAGGAAAAGCCGTGCACGGCGAGCGGGGGCAGGACGATGATAGCGGGCGGGGCGAGTTCAAAGCTTTCTCCATCGAGCATCACCTGGGCGCGGCCGCCCGCGACATAGAGAAGCTGGTAAAGCGCCTCGTGCCGGTGCGGGCCGATACGGAAGCCGTAGAGCCGCGAGCGGGAGGTGATGGTCTCCCAGTGCAGCCAGTGCTCGGCGCTCGCCTGCTCTTCGCCATAAAGCGCATAGGTGGGGATGGAACTCATGTTGGAATAGTCCAACACTTTGTCCGCCCTGTCCATTGGCCGCAGCGCGGCGCGGCGGCTAAATTCATGGCCAGGAACAGCCGGGACGGAGGAGACGCCCATGCGCACGCAGGTTGCAATCATCGGGGCCGGACCGGCCGGGCTGACGCTGGGACGGCTGCTCGAGCGCGCCGGGATCGACGCGGTCATCATCGAGCAGCGCAGCGCCGATTATGTGCTCGGGCGCATAAGGGCGGGCGTGCTCGAACAGGGCTCGGTCGATCTGCTGCGCGAGATCGGGGTCGGGGCGCGGCTCGATGCGGAAGGCCTGCCCCATGACGGGGTCGAGCTCGGCTTTGACGGCGAGATGCTGCGCATAGATTTTCATGAACTGGTCGGGCGGCGCGTCACGGTCTATGGGCAGACCGAGGTCACACGCGATCTGATGGATGCGCGGGCGCAATCGGGCGCGGTTTCGGTTTATGAAGCGCAAAATGTCGCCGTTCACGATTTCGATGGTGCCAATCCGCGCGTCACCTACACCAAGGACGGGGTGTCCCACGAGATCGCCTGCGATTTCATCGCCGGGTGCGACGGGTTCCATGGCGTTACCCGCGCCAGCGTGCCGCAAGGGGCGGTCAAGACCTTCGAGCGGGTCTATCCCTTCGGCTGGCTCGGTGTTCTGGTCGACAAGCCGCCGGTCGCCCATGAGCTGATCTACGCCCATCACGAGCGCGGCTTTGCGCTCTGCTCGATGCGTTCGCCCACCCGCTCGCGCTATTACGTGCAGGTGCCTTCGGGCGAAGAGGTGGGCAACTGGTCCGATGAGCGCTTCTGGGACGAGTTGCGCCGGCGCCTGAAACCCGAGATTGCCGAGCGGCTTGAAACCGGCACGCCGATCGAGAAATCGATCGCGCCCCTTAGGGCCTTTGTCGCCGAGCCGCTGCGCTTCGGCACGATGTTCCTTGCCGGGGACGCGGCCCATATCGTGCCTCCGACCGGGGCCAAGGGGCTCAACATGGCGATCCACGACGTCTCGGTCCTCGCTTCGGCGCTCATTGAGCATTACGAGGAAAAATCGGCGGCCGGGATCGATGCCTATTCGGCGCGGGTGCTGGAAAACACCTGGCGCACCGAGCGCTTCTCCGCCCAGATGACCCAATTGCTCCACACGTTTGACGATGGCGGGGAATTCGGGCGGCGCATCCAGAGGGCCGAGTTCGATTATCTGAGGGCCTCGCGCATCGCCCAGCAATCGCTGGCCGAGAATTATACCGGGTTCCGGGCCTGACAGCGCTCGCCGGCGTCTTGTCCGATTGCGGCCCAGATCGCATGCTAGGCCGCACGAAAGACAAGGCAGGGTGCGGTGGGATGAAAAGACTGATCTGCCTTATGGGGGCGGTGCTCGGGGCGGCGGGGGTTTCCCAGGTTCCCGAATATGCCCAGCAATACGCCCAGCGCCTGGGCGGGGCGATCGACGAGCTTGGCGCGGTGATCGAGCGGTTCGATGCCGATGCCGCCGCGAGCGGGCTCACGCGCGAGGAGGGAATCGCGCGGTATTCGCTGAGCCCCGACCCGTTCCTTGTCGACCGGGGCGTTTCGATCCAGGCGGTGTTCGCGCGTTACGAGCAGCTCCGCGCCCAGCGGTCGGCGCTCGCCAATGCCTCCGCGGTCGAGCGCGTCAGCGCCATGACGCGCTATTTCGACACCGATGTGGGGGCGGCAACGCTGGAGGACTTTAAGCCCGCACTGCCGATCACCACCGAAGGCCTTGCCCATGCAGCGGTCGGGCTGGGGCTCGGCTATGGCATGGTCTGGAGCCTCTGGACGGCGGTTGCGGCGCCCTTTCGCTGGCGGCGCAGGCGGACCAGGATCCGCCTGCACCAGTAGCTGAGAATGGCTTACGCCCAATTGGCGGCGCGCTGGCCCTTTTGCCGTGCGGCGGCGCTGCCGCGGCGGGAGCGAGACTGGCCGTCCCGGCCCGCGCCCTTGCCGCCAAGTGCGTTGGCGAGTTCGGAAAACGAGCCGCCCTCGGCCCCCTGGCGCCGGCCCGAACGAGGCTTTTTGGGCTTTGCGCCATGGCGCGCGGGCGGACGGCTCGAGGCGGGGCGGACATGGGCCGATGCGGGCGCGGCGGTGTTGACGCCGGTTTCATTGGCGGTGTGGAGATCCCCGCTCACCGGCAATGTCAGGCGGATCAGCCTTTCAACATCGCGCAGCTTGCCCCTTTCGGTCGCATCGCAAAGCGTGATCGCGATCCCCGCAGCGCCATTGCGGCCCGTGCGCCCGATGCGGTGGACATAGTTTTCCGGATCGTCGGGCAATTCATAATTGACGACATGGGTGATGCCGGGCACGTCGATGCCGCGCGCCGCGATGTCGGTGGCGACAAGGATGCGCACCGTGCCATTGGCAAAGCCCTTGAGCGCGGCCTGGCGGGCGTTCTGGCTCTTGTTGCCGTGGATGGCGGCGGCCTTGTGCCCGTCGACGGCAAGGTTCCTGGCGACGCGGTCGGCGCCATGCTTGGTGCGCGAGAAAACGATCACGCGCTCCATATTCTCCTGCTCGCTTGCGAGCAGCCCGTTGAGCACGCCGCGCTTGGCCTTGGTGCCCGCAAGGATGACGCGCTGGTCGATCTTTGTGACGGTCGAGCCGGCGACCGAGGCATCGACCCTTAAGGGATCGTTGAGCAGGCTCTTTGCCAGCTCGGCGACATTGGGGGCCATGGTGGCCGAGAACATCATGGTCTGCCGTTTTGGCCCGATCGCCTTGGCGATCTGGCGGACCGGGACGATGAAGCCCATGTCGAGCATGCGGTCGGCCTCGTCGAGGACCAGGAACCGGGTTTCGGTCAGCCTGATCTTGCCGTCATCGATCAGATCCTTGAGCCGGCCGGGCGTGGCGACGGTGACATCGACGCCCCGCTCGAGGCGCTTGACCTGATGGAATCGCGACATGCCGCCCAAGAGCAGGACGGTTTCGAGCTTCATGGCAGAGCCCGCGAATTTGCGCAGGCTCTCATCGATCTGGACGGCGAGTTCGCGGGTGGGGGCAAGGATGAGCGCACGCGTCGTCATTGGCCGCGGACGGCCGGCCATGGTCATGATTCCGGCAAGGATGGGCAGGCCGAAGGCCGCCGTCTTGCCCGAGCCGGTCTGGGCGATGCCCATCATGTCGCGCCCCTCAAGGAGCTTCGGGATCGATTGGAACTGGATTTTTGTGGGTTGGGTAAAGCCCGACGCCCTGAGGCTGTCGGTGAGAGAGGCCGGAAGGCCCAGAGACTGAAAATCGGTCAATTTATGAATGCTTTCTGCGCCGCATGGCGCGTGGAGACCCTGCCAGGCGCAAAGCTGCGCCGGCGGGCAAAGAGGGGCAATCGTGCGACCGCCTTTGACTTGAAAAAAGGGAAAATCGCGCGGGTGCTGGCTCAACCCGGATGCATTGTATGCCGGGCCGACTTCGCCGCTCACCGCCTGTGGGACAAGAGAAGAGAAGTCCGTCTGCCGCAATGTTGCGCGGCAGCAATGGGCTCCATATGGGCCATTGCGCCCGGATTTGCAAGCGCCAACCCGAATATGGCGGCTTGGCGCCCCGCTGGAAGAGACATAAATCTTTCTTTATATCCTTGGTTGTCACCTTCCGTGTGACCGCGTATACACGCAGGCAAATTCAACTCTCGTCATCGCAAGGAGAGCGCCACCCATGAGCGCCAGCTTCAACGACTATGCCGTCAAGGACATCTCGCTCGCCGATTACGGCCGCAAGGAAATCGAGATGGCCGAGATCGAAATGCCGGGCCTGATGGCCATCCGCGCCGAATACGCGGCGAGCCAGCCCCTCAAGGGTGCCCGCATTGCCGGTTCGCTCCACATGACCATCCAGACCGCCGTGCTCATCGAGACGCTGGTGGCTCTGGGCGCCGAGGTGCGCTGGGTGAGTTGCAACATCTTTTCGACCCAGGATCACGCGGCCGCGGCGATCGCGGCGGCCGGCATTCCCGTCTTTGCCCATAAGGGCGAGACGCTCGAGGAATACTGGGCCTGCACCGACCGCATGATGGAATGGGGCGATGGCGGCACGCCCAACATGATCCTCGATGATGGCGGGGACGCCACCATGCTGGTCCTTATCGGCGCCAAGGCCGAGACCGACCCTTCGGTCCTTGCCAATCCGGGCAATGAGGAAGAGGAAATCCTTTTCGCCACCATCAGGAAGCGGCTCGAAACCCATCCGGGCTTTTATTCAAGGATCCGCGCGGCGATCAAAGGCGTATCGGAAGAGACCACCACGGGCGTGATGCGGCTCTACCAGCTTCAGGAGCGGGGCGAACTCCCCTTCCCGGCGATCAATGTCAATGACAGCGTAACCAAATCCAAGTTCGACAACAAATATGGCTGCCGGGAGAGCCTGGTCGACGCCATCAGGCGCGGCACCGATGTCATGATGGCCGGCAAGGTCGCGATCGTCTGCGGCTATGGCGATGTGGGCAAGGGCTCGGCCGAATCGCTGCGCGGCGCCGGTGCGCGGGTGCTGGTCACCGAGATCGATCCGATCTGCGCGCTGCAGGCGGCGATGGATGGCTATGAGGTCGTGACGCTCGACGATGACATCGAGCGCGCCGACATCATCGTCACCGCAACGGGCAACAAGGACATCCTCACGCTCGACCATATGCGGCGCGTCAAGAACATGGCGATCGTGTGCAATATCGGGCATTTCGACAACGAGATCCAG
>CAYSBF010000047.1:0-19145 GCA_964429025.1 uncultured Pelagibacterium sp. | reverse complement strand
AACGTTCTCGACGCCCTGCACATACATGGCGAGCCGCTCGAGGCCGTAGGTGATCTCGCCCGTCACCGGCATGGTCTCGAACCCGGCGACCTGCTGGAAATAGGTGAACTGGCTCACCTCCATGCCGTCGCACCAGCACTCCCAACCCAAGCCCCAAGCGCCGAGCGTGGGGCTTTCCCAATCGTCCTCCACAAATCGAATGTCATGCACCTTCGCGTCGAGCCCAATGGCGGCGAGCGATTGCAGATAGAGGTCCTGGATGTCGGCAGGAGAGGGCTTCAGGATCACCTGAAACTGGTAATAGTGCTGGAGCCGATTGGGATTCTCACCATAGCGTCCGTCCGTTGGCCGGCGCGAGGGCTGCACATAGGCAGCCTTCCAGGGCCTGGGGCCCAGCGCGCGTAATGTCGTCGCCGTGTGGAAGGTGCCGGCGCCCATCTGCATGTCATAAGGCTGCAGGATGACGCAGCCCTGGTCCGCCCAGAAATTCTGCAGGGTCAGGATGAGCCCCTGAAACGAGTTCCTGGGGTCCATGTGAGACTTGTAAGCGTCGCTCATCGCGTGACGATCCGGGCGGAAGTTGAAGGCGGCGCGACCCTAGTTGCGCGCCGGAACGAGGTCAAGCGCAGCCTGTGCGGCTTGTAACGTCTTGGCGCACAGGTGTTGCGATGGATGATCCCAATGTCGCGCCATGGCGCCGGTCATGCCGGAATAGCAACGCTTGATTTGTACAGAAAATGGTACATATTGGGTTGCGTTCAGGAGATATATCCCATGACCATCTTCACATACACCGATGCCCGCGCGAACTTCAAAGATGTCATGGATCGCGCCATCAATGACCATGAGCATGTTGTCGTTACACGCCGCAAGGGCGAGGCGGTGGTTGTGGTTTCGCTCGAAGATTGGTCATCGATCAATGAGACGCTGCACCTCCTGTCGACCCCTGCAAATGCGGAACGCTTGCGCCGCTCGATTGCCGAACTCGATGCCGGGAATGGTGCCGAGCGGGCATTGATCGAGCCTTGAGGCTCATCTTTTCCAGCCAGGCCTGGGAGGACTACCTGTTCTGGCAACAGAACGATGCCGAAACGCTCGCGCGCATCAATGGATTGCTCGTCGAATGCCGGCGCCATCCCTTCAAGGGCCGGGGCAAGCCGGAGCCGCTTAAGGGAGACTTGTCCGGATGGTGGTCGCGCCGGATCACGCGTGAGCATAGGCTCGTTTATCGCGTTTCCGGTTCAGGAGCGGCGCACGCGCTGGAAATCGCGCAGCTCCGCTTCCACTACTGAACCTCACTCCTCCCCGGGCCGGTATACCCCGTCATCCCCGCGCTTGAGCGTCACGACGCCCGGTTTTTTGGCTTCCTTGCGGTTGCGTTCCAGAACCTGCCGGTGCTTTTCGGCCTTCTCCCTGTCTTCGGCCGCGAACTGTTTGCGCCAATCGCGCATGATGGTGCGCAGCCCTATATAGACGATGACGCCGATGACGACGAAAACGACTGTCGACCCCATGGCTAAAGGCCCAGCCGCGACCAGAACAACCGGTCCTCGATCCGCGCCAGCGCCTCGCCGGCCACATCACCGCCGCTCCCAGCGCGGGAAAGTCCAAAGGTCGGAAGCTGGAAGAACCCCTTTTTCGGCGCGATGAGCTTAAGCTTCACCTCGTCGCCGAACCGCGCCTTGAGTGTGGAACTGACGTCCCCCAGCGCGTCGACAAGACCCTTCTCCAGTCCCCGCCTGGCTGTCCAAAATTCGCCGGTGAAGAGCTCGTCGTCCGGTGCCTTGAGCCGGTCGCCGCGCCGCGCCTTCACATAGTCGATAAAGACCTCGTGGATATCGAGCTCCATCTGCTTGATGCGCGCGACGTCCTCTTCCTTTTCGGGCAGGAAGGGGTCGAGGGTCGACTTGTTCTTGCCCGCCGTGTGGAGCCGCCGCGTGATCCCGAGCTTTGCGATGGCCTCGACGAACCCAAAGCCGGCAAATATCACCCCGATCGATCCCACGATCGAAGAAGGATCGGCAATGATCTCGTCTCCCGCGCTTGCGATGAAATAGCCGCCCGATGCTGCTGCGTCCTCGACGAAGACCAGGACCTGCTTGTTCTTTTCCGTAGCAAGAAGTCGGATATGCTCTGCGATTAGCCGCGACTGCACCGGCGATCCGCCGGGAGAATTGACGATAATGGCAACCGCAGGCGCCTTCTTGAACGCAAAAGCCTTTTCGAGCAGCGGTGCAACCGAAGCGATGTTGAGCCGTCCCGGCCGCTGATCGGCAGCGATTACGCCTTGTAGGCGCACAACCGGAATGGTGGTGCCGCCGCCGAAAAGCTTGCGGTACCAGGGTAGGGATTTGTCGCTATCGGTCATCGGCAGCCTGTCGTTCACGTGGTTGGGCCCGATATAGGTGCCGATGGACGCAGATGCCAGTCAAGGCGGGTTTGCCCGCGGAAGACAGCGTCGATTGCCGGCGTAAAGCCGTTGCCATCCGCGCCGTGCAGCGCGACCGGCGGCAATAGCGTCAGCGGCGCGCGGGAGCCCTTGTGCCCCTTTATCAATACCCGGCTGGCCGCCATTCCGGGTCGCGACGCAATGGGCAGTACGGTCAGCCCGCCCATCCGCGCAGAAAACGAGGACAGAAGCTGCGGCAACGCCCCGGCCGTATGAATGAAGATGACGATGCCCTGCGCATGCGCGCTGGAGGCTGCCGTTTTCACCCACCCGTCAAGAACCTCGCCAGACATGTGCCGCGCGCCGGCACGAACGGCGTTAGGCGCCGGTGTCCCGGCTGTGAAATAGGGGGGATTGGCGATCACCACATCGAACATGTCCGTTGCAAGGCCTGCTGCCTTCCGCTCGCTGCCCGGCGCGAGAATGTCGAGGGTCAGAACCTTCGCGCGGTCCGCGTAGCCATTGTCGTCGATGTTTCGCTGTGCGAGTTCCGCCATATCCGGGTCGATCTCGGCAAGCACCGCCTCGATCTGCTCGTTCTGCGTTAACGCGCAAAGAGCCGCGACGCCCACGCCCGCGCCGAGGTCGAGAAGTTTGCCTGCCGTGTCGGGCACGCTGGTGCCAAGCAAAACGGAATCGAGCCCCGCACGAAACCCCTGAGCGGTCTGCCAAACGGACAATTTGCCACCCAAAAAGGCATCCTTTGTCAGCGCTTGAGGTTTTACAAATTCGGGCGGCTGGTTTACCGACATATCCAAGTGGGGCTTTTTCCCGGGAAAGATCCCTGCAAGCATAGACCAACCCTACCGGACGGCCTAGCCAGCCCGTTCGAAGGAGAGCACAGCCGATGGCGGTTGAAACTTTGGCGCAAAAGCCTTCGGCCGACGCCACGCAAGCGATTGACCACCTCATTGCAGCGACCCGCGAGGGCATGGAGGCGGTCAACCGCCTCATCCTGTCGCGCTCGGAATCACCGGTCGACATGGTGCCCGAAGTCGCCAACCACCTGCTCGACTCGGGGGGCAAGCGCCTGCGCCCCATGCTCACCATTGCCTCCGCGCAGGCCTTCGGCAGGGCAGGGGGCAACGAAGTCCGCTTCGCCGCCGCCGTGGAGTTCATGCACAACGCTACGCTCCTTCACGACGACGTGGTGGACGAAAGCACCATGCGCCGCGGGCGGCCTGCCGCGCGCACCATCTGGGGCAACCAGGCCTCCGTTCTCGTCGGAGATTTTCTGCTCGGCCAGGCCTTCCTGATGATGGTCGAAAGCAATGACCTCGAAGCCTTGGGCGTCCTGGCAAAGGCGGCATCGGTCATCGCCGAGGGCGAAGTCTTCCAACTCGCCAAGGCTGGCGATCTGGAAACGACCGCCCAAGACTACGAGAAGATCATTCACGCAAAGACCGCGACCCTTTTCGAGGCGGCGACCGAAGTCGGGGCGATGGCGGGCGGTGCCGATCCAGCTGCTCGCAGGGCGCTGGCCGAATATGGCCGCGAACTCGGCATGGCCTTCCAGCTTGTCGACGACGTGCTCGATTATGGCGGCGCACGAGGCAGCCTGGGCAAGAATACCGGCGACGATCTGCGCGAAGGCAAGATGACACTGCCCGTCATCCTGGCGCTCGCCGCAGGTACGGCCGAGGAAAAATCGGTCATTGCCGCCGCGCTTGGCAATCCCGAAGCGGGCGAGGCCGATCTCGAGGCGGTGGTCGCGATTTTCAATCGCCATGGAACGCTTGCCAAGACCATGTCCAAGGCCGAGCGTCACGCCGACGCTGCCCGGGCGGCACTGGCCGAACTTCCAGCCTCGCTCGAGCGCGACATCCTGTTCGATGTCCCCGAGTTCTGTACGCAGCGGGCCTATTGAGAGACGACCTGGCCCTTCCGTAGCGAAGCCGGAACGCGTGGATCAGCCGATAGACATCCCGTGCTCCCCCTGATAACCGTTCGGCCCGCGTAAACTCCCGCTTTCAAGGCACGACAGACCATGCCCGAATTGCTGCTTGAGCTCTTTTCCGAGGAAATCCCCGCACGCCTGCAACGCCGCGCCGCCGAGGATCTGAAAAAGGCCGTCACCAATGCGCTGGTCGAGAACGGTCTGGTTTATGAGAGTGCGGGCGCCTTTGCTACGCCCCGGCGACTCGCGCTTACGGTCACGGGCCTCCCCGCCGCATCGCCCGACACAAGGGAAGAGCGCAAGGGTCCCAAGACCGACGCGCCCCAGCAGGCCATCGACGGTTTCCTGCGTGCTGCCGGGCTCGCGAGTATCGATCAGGCCAAGGTACAGTCAGACCCCAAAAAGGGTAATTTCTACGTCGCGGTGATCGAGAAAAAGGGCGCCCCGGCCATAGATATACTCAAGGATATTCTGCCGGGCGCGGTGAGGTCGTTTCCCTGGGGCAAGCCGATGCGCTGGGGGGCAGGGCGTCTTGAATGGGTGCGTCCGCTGCGCGCCGTTACCGCCACCTTCGGGCCGGAAGGCGAAGACCCTCAGATCGTGCCATTCGCGCTCGAAGGTCTCCAAGCGTCCAATATCACCTATGGCCACCGCTTCATGGCGCCTGAGGCCATCAAGGTGCGGCGGTTCGACGACTATGTTCAGGCACTCGAAAAGGCGAAGGTCGTGCTCGACATCGACCGCCGCAAGGACATCATCCGTTCTGACGCCCAGCAACTCGCTTTCGCCCAAGGGCTCGAACTGATCGAGGATGAGGGCCTGCTCGAAGAGGTTGCGGGTCTCGTGGAATGGCCCGTCGTGATGATGGGGTCGTTCGAGGAGGCGTTCCTCGCCGTCCCCGAGGAAGTCATCATCGCGACCATCCGCGCCAACCAGAAGTGCTTCTGCCTGCGCGACAGCGCCACCGGCAAGCTGGCCAACAAATTCATCCTCACCTCGAACCTCATTGCCGAGGATAATGGCGCAACGATCGTCGCGGGCAATGAGCGCGTCATCCGCGCGCGGCTCTCGGACGCCAAGTTCTTTTACGAGCAGGATTTGGCCACCCCGCTCTCGGACAATCTGCCGAAACTGAAAGACGTGGTATTTCACGCAAAGCTGGGCACGCAATATGAGCGGATCGAGCGCCTAGAGAAGCTCGCCGCAGAAATCGCCCCGCTGGTTGGCGCCAATGTCGAGGACGCCAAGCGCGCCGCCCGTCTCGCCAAGGCCGATCTGCCAACCGGCATGGTCGGCGAGTTCCCCGAATTGCAGGGCCTGATGGGCCGCTATTACGCGCTGGCGCAGGGCGAAAAACCCGAAGTCGCCGCCGCCATCGAGGACCACTACAAGCCGTTGGGGCCTTCGGACCGCGTTCCCGTCGATCCGGTTTCCATCGCCGTCGCGCTGGCCGACAAGCTCGATATTTTGACAGGGTTCTGGGCGATTGACGAAAAGCCCACGGGCAGCAAGGATCCCTTTGCCCTGCGCCGCGCGGCCCTTGGGGTGATCCGCATCATCTCCGAGAACGGGCTGCGCCTGCCGCTGGGCCGCTTTGTAAGCGATGACGACCTCCTGTCTTTCTTCCATGACCGCCTGAAAGTTTCGCTCCGCGACGCGGGAGCGCGCCACGACCTCGTGGACGCCGTTATCGCTGCGGATAGCGACGACATTCTCCAGATCGTCAATCGCGTGAAGGCTCTGGGCTCCCTGCTCGACAGCGACGGCGGCAAGGCGCTGCTTGCCGGTTACAAGCGCGCGGTGAATATTCTTGTCGCCGAGGAAAAAAAGGACGGGCGGAAATACGCTGGCGCTCTGGATGACACTGCTCTCTCGGCCTCTGAGGAATCCGTGCTCTCGGCCGCCATCGATCTTGCCCGCACCGACGTCACCGGCAGGCTAGGCGCCGACGACTATGCCGGCGCGATCGCCTCGCTCGCCACCCTGCGCGAACCTGTCGATGCCTTCTTTGACAAGGTGCTGGTCAACGACCCCGATCCGGCGGTCCGCACCAATCGCCTCAACCTCCTCGCCCGCCTGCGCGACACCATGCATCTGGTGGCCGATTTCGGGAAGGTGGCGGGGTAGGGCAGCCGAACAGCGCAACGAGAACGCGTCCCTGCCGATCCCTCAATCGGAGACTTGACAAGTCGTGGTCCATTATATAACCATAGTGTTACAGAACAAAATGGTTATACAAACGGAGCCATGCCATGAACGCCACCGTGAAAGTCGAAACCCCCAACGACCGCGACATCGTCGTCACGCGAATCTTTTCGGCGCCGGCCGATCTCATCTTCAAATGTCACACCGTGCCCGAATATGTGCAGCAATGGCTGCTTGGGCCGGACGGATGGCACATGCCCGTATGCGAGATCGATCTCAAGGTCGGCGGAGGCTATCACTATGTCTGGCGCGAGAACGGCAAGGACAACCAGTTCGGCGCCCGCGGCACCTATCGCGAAATCAAGGCGCCCGAATACATCGTCAACACCGAGAGGATGTACGGCTTTCCCGGCGAAGTGGAAGGCCCCGAAGGCGAGTCGCTGTGCACGTTGAGCCTTGTCGAGCGCGACGGAAAGACCACGCTCACCTCCACCATACGCTTTGCAAACTCCAACATCCGCGATGGTGCCCTTGCCTCGGGCATGACCGATGGCATGAACATGAGCTATGACCGGATGGAAAAATTCATCGTCGAAAAGCTGACCTGACGCGAAGGTAGCGAAGGCGCAACCGCCTTGCATTGATGCTCATTGTAGGTCATGAGGGCCGCCGCGCCGCCCGCGCGGCGGTCTGCTTGTGGAGGCGACTATGAGCGTTGGCCTGTTGGCCCTACTCGATGACGTGGCTGCTCTCGCCAAGGTTGCGGCAGCTTCGCTCGATGATATCGCGGGTCAGGCGATGAAAGCGGGAGCAAAGGCCGCCGGTGCGGTGATCGACGATGCCGCCGTCACCCCGCGCTATCTCCACGGTTTTTCGGCCGAACGCGAACTGCCTATCGTGGGCAAGATCGCGCTGGGCTCGATCCGCAACAAGCTCATCATCCTCCTGCCGGCCGCGCTGCTGCTCAGCGCTTTCCTGCCCTGGCTTATCAATCCGCTGCTGATGCTCGGCGGCGCCTATCTTTGCTATGAGGGCGCCGAAAAGGTTTTCGCCATGCTCTTTCCCCACCATGCGCACGCGCATGAGGCGGTGGTCGAACCGGCCGTGCTCAGCCCCCAGCTTCTCGAAAAGGAAAAGGTCGCAGGCGCCATCAAGACTGACTTCATCCTCTCTGCCGAAATCATGACCATCGCGCTGGCGGCAATACCCGTGGGCAACGTCGTCAATCAGGCGCTCGTGCTCCTGGTCGTCGCCATTGGCATAACGGTCATCGTCTATGGGGGTGTCGCGCTCATCGTCAAAGCCGACGATTTCGGCCTTCACCTTGCGACCAATGGCATGACCGGCCTGGGCCGCGCCTTCGGGCGGGGCATCGTCAAGGCCATGCCGGGCTTCATGAAACTGCTTTCGATCGTGGGAACGGCGGCCATGGTCTGGGTCGGCGGTGGCATCATTCTCCACGGCCTTGCTGGTTTGGGCTTTGACGCGCCCGAGCATTGGGTCGAGGACGTTTCCCATGCCGTGGCCGAAGCCGTTCCTTCCATTCCGGAAATCGCCGGCTGGTTCACCACTGCCGCACTGTCGGGAGTCGTTGGGCTGGTCCTGGGACTCCTGCTCATCCCGGTGATCCAGTTTGCCGTGGCGCCGTTCATCGGAATGTTCCGCAAGCAGAAAAGCGCACATTAGAGCGCTTCCAGCAATGGTTGATTCCACTTTTGTGGTCGGAAACCGCGGCTGATCAGGGCCTAGCCCTTTTGGGCCGCTCCGGTGGGCTTTTTCTTGAACGGCGCCATGCCTTCATTGGCAAGCCGGTCCGCGCGCTCGTTGAGCTCGTCGCCGGCGTGACCCTTGACCCAATGCCAGGTGATCTCGTGCCGCTGCACGGCGTCATCGAGCGCCTGCCATAGCTCGATATTCTTGACCGGCTTCTTGTCGGCCGTGCGCCAGCCATTCTTCTTCCAGCCGAAAAGCCAGCCGCTGATGCCGTTCCTGACATATTGGCTGTCGGTATAGAGATCGACCTTGCAGGGGCGCTTGAGTGCGTTCAGCGCTTCGATGGCGGCGGTCAGTTCCATCTTGTTATTGGTGGTTTCCGCCGCGCCGCCCTTCAATTCCTTGATGTGCCCATTGTATTGCAACACCGCACCCCAGCCGCCCGGCCCGGGATTGCCCGAACAGGCCCCGTCCGTATGTATGATGACCGTGTCAGTCACCGCCCGCTCGCCTCTTCGAGCTGACGCAGCACGCGCGGGATATTAAAGGCGATGTTCTCTTCCGCTGTCGCGGCGACTTCGACATTGATCGCGAACCGCTCGGCAAAAGCGTCGATCACCTCTTCGACCAGCGTTTCGGGCGCCGAGGCGCCGGCCGTGATCCCGAGAGAAGAAATGCCCTCGAACTGACCCCAGTTGATGTCCTGAGCCCGCTGTACAAGCACCGAGACGCGGCAACCCGCTCGCTCGCCCACTTCGACAAGCCGCATGGAGTTCGACGAGTTTGGAGCACCCACGACGATCATGGCGTCCACCTTAGGCGCGACGGCCTTTACCGCCTCCTGACGGTTGGTGGTGGCGTAACAGATGTCTTCCTTGTGCGGGACTGCGATATTGGGGAACCGGCTCTTGAGCACCATGACGATGGCGCTGGTATCGTCCACCGAAAGCGTTGTTTGCGTCACCAGCGCCAGATTGTCCGCGTCGCGCGGCGCGAAATTCTCCGCATCCTCCACGGTCTCGATCAGCGCAATGCGGCCTGGCGGCAACTGCCCCATCGTGCCGATGACTTCGGGGTGCCCCCTATGGCCGATGAGAACGATATCCCGCCCTTCCTCGGCATGCCGCTGGGCCTCGACATGGACTTTGGTGACCAGAGGGCAGGTCGCGTCCAGATAGAACATGTTGCGCGATTTTGCTTCCGCCGGCACCGCCTTGGCCACGCCATGCGCGGAAAAGATCACCGGAGCGGTGGTGCCCTGCGGGATTTCTTCGAGTTCCTCGACAAACACCGCACCCTTGGCCTTGAGGCCGTCCACGACATATTTGTTGTGAACGATCTCGTGCCGGACATAGACCGGCGCACCATACTTCTTGAGCGCCAGATCGACGATCTGAATGGCGCGGTCGACGCCCGCGCAAAATCCGCGCGGCGCGCACAGCAATATGTCGAGTTTGGGCTTTTCGAGCATGCGCCATCACATGCGTGTTCGCTCACACCAAGTCAAGCCGCGTGCCCGAACGATCGCCCTGACAAGATAAAGTCTCACTCCTGTGGGTATTTGAGAAACCGCAAGCAGGCTGTGACCAAAGGCCCGGATAACGCCTGTTGCCCGATATCCTGCGCATGGGCATTATGCTGCTTGAATCGTATGGGAAAATCCTGGTGGCACCATCCCAGCATATGTTCGCCGTAGCGCCAGCGCAGGGAAGACCCTCGCTGAGCAAGAACCAGATACGTCTGCTCAAGGGCAAGGCGCTTTGGCTCTATACGGCTGCCGATGCGGGATTGCCCGTCGTTCCCACGATTGCCATCACACGCTCCGCCTGGGAGGCGCTGGAAGCCGAGCGCCAGTCGGGCGGTGACACGCTTCGCAAGGTGTGGGTCGCGACGCTCTTCAAGCTTGTTCGTCCCGGTCTGCGCCCGCCCGAACTCGTCGTGCGTACTTCGGCCGCGCGCCATATCCCCGGGCTGCTGGCCGCACGTGTGGGACTTGCCGCCCCGGCCGATGAGCACGAGGCGGTCAATCCAACCGGTCCCTTCGGCCGCGCCATCAACGCCGCCTTCGGGTCCTACGGCCCGCCTGCTCCTGGTTGGGCAACGGAAGCCGAACTCGAAGCCCGCGCCAACGAAATCGTGATCGTTCAGGCGCTCGCCACGGGCCGTATCGAGCAGTTCATAACCCGCAATACATCCACCGGAGCGCTCGGACCGGTGCCTGTCCCCGGCAAGTCTCTCCCTAAACTGCCAGCCAATGTGGGTGAGCTGATCGCCCGGATCGACGCGGCCTCGGGCCAGCACATGGCGCTGCTCGTCTCGATCGAAACCGGGGTGGCACAGCTGCTCTCGGCCCGGCCCGTGCAGGTGAGCGCCGGCGCTCAACTCGAAGCGGCGGTCGATCGCGTCGACCGCAAGGTCTGGATGCCTGCCGACGCTGTCCGGCGCTTCAACCCCAGCCAGCTGTCCCAGCTCCTGCATCCCCGGCTCGCAGCGCCCGAGGGCGCAAGACCCGTGGCCTCGGGACTTGGTGTTTCGCCCGGCGCCGCTTCAGGTGAGATCGTTTTTACGCCCGATGATGCTGCTCGCTGCCGGGCGCGGGGCCGGCACTGCATTCTGGTCGTCATCGAAACAGGCCCTGGCGACATTGAGGGCATGAAGGCAGCGACCGGCTTCGTCACCGCCCGCGGCGGCATGACCAGCCACGCGGCGGTCGTTGCCCGCATCACCGGCAAGCCCTGCGTGGCCGGCCTGCGCAGCCTGACCATCGACACCGAAAACGGCACCTGCCGCATCGGTGATCGCAGCTTTTCGGCCGGTGACCGCATCACCATTGACGGCAATGAGGGCAATATCTACGCCGATGCCCTCCCGCTCTCCCGGCCCCATATCGGCGGTGCGCTCTCGCGCCTGCTCGACTGGGCGGATGACAGCCGCGCGATTTCTGTGCGCACCAATGCTGAAACGATAGAAGCCGCTCGCACGGCTCTGACCTTCGGGGCTGAGGGGGTCGGTCTTGCGCGGTCCGAACACATGTTCTTTTCCGGCGAGCGCATGGTGGCTCTGCGCCGCCTGATCCTTTCGGAAAACGAGGATGATCGCGAGGCCGCGCTCGAGGGACTGGTCGATTACCAGGCGGGCGACTATGCGGCGCTCTTTGCCACCATGCAGGGCAAGCCCGTGACCGTGCGCCTTTTCGATCCTCCGCTGCACGAATTCCTGCCGCGATCGAGCGATGACATCGAGGACACCGCCGCATCGCTCGGGCTGTCGGTCAAGGCCTTGCGGGCGCGCCTGCAGCGGCTGGTCGAGGTCAATCCGATGCTGGGCCATCGCGGCTGCCGCCTCGTCATCACCTATCCTGAAATTCTCGCCATGCAGGTCCGGGCTCTCGTCGCTGGCGTTGAGACGGCGATGGAAAATCAGGACATGCCCGTCGCTCTCGAGATCATGGTGCCCTTCGTGACTTCAGCACGCGAGGTAGCCTGGGTGAAATCCCGCATCCTCGATCACATAGGCAATGCAGAAGTCTTCCAGCGCGGTGCGAGCTTTTCCTTCGGCACCATGATCGAGTTGCCGCGCGCCTGCCTCAGGGCAGGGGATATCGCAAGGGAAGTGGATTTCATCTCCTTTGGCACCAACGATCTCACCCAGACGACCTATGGCATCTCGCGCGACGATGCCCCGGCCTTCCTCGCCTCCTATCACCGCAAGGGGCTTTATGACGTTGACCCGTTCGTCACGATCGACCAGCGCGGTGTGGGTGAATTGATCCAGATCGCGATCGAGCGCGGCAAGGCGGTCAATCCGCATTTGAAGGTGGGGATCTGTGGCGAGCACGCGGGCGAACCCAATTCGCTCCGCTTTTTCTCGACCCTCAACATCGATTATGTGAGCTGCTCGCCCTACAGGGTGCCTGTGGCGCGGCTGGTTCTGGCGCAATCGGACGGCTGATCCCCGGCTCGCCACAAAGCAGCAACTTCTCGCCTTTAAAACACCTTTAGCTTGCCGGAAACGGGCCAATCCCGCGCCACATCGGTTCTATTTACACCTTCCTAACCTTAATAACCGATCATTCATTCCGTCGGCATTTGATCTATCGGATGTTGCGCCTGCGCATCACCCGTAAGATCGCCAGGGGAGACCGGTCCCGCACCTCGCGTATCTTGGGTGTCGATCGGTCCGAGTACCGCCGGCGGAGTAGAGTTAGGGCGTAGACGATAGTATGGCGTACCGGAAGCACCCGGTGCGGGCCGCAAGGACCCGCGCACTGACCGTCATGACGCGCGGAATCGCCGCGCTGTCACTGAGCGTAGTGCTCTATGGCGCGTCAGCCTTCGGAACCGGCGGGCACCGAGAGGTCGACGCGGCGAGCGAACTGCCGCCCATGGCCGTGGCGGCGCTGTCTTACGAAGACGATAAACCCGTCATCACCGGTTCGGTTGCACCGCTTTTTGAAAATTCTGTCTTTGTCGGTCCCAACCGGACGGAAAAGACCGACCGAGTTGCCGCTGAACCCGATGTCATGGCCTTCGCGCAGAGCTTTGAATCCATCCGCCTGGCCGTTGCCGAGGCGCGTGCTGCCGATAGTGCCGGGGCCAACCGGCAGTCGGACATCATGCTCGCGGACGCCAGCGAGGCTGAGGACGCCGGTCCGCGCATGTCAGTCGCCTCGGTCGACGCGGCGCGCATAACCTCCGACGGCCTGCGCGCCATCGAAGAACTCGCTGATCCCGGTCTGGACCCCACTGTCCCCCGTCCCGTCGAAATTCCCGCGACCCTGGCCTATGGCCGCGCCAACACGCCTGCTACCGATTTCACACCCAAGCACAACTGGTCCGAGCGCGAGCAGTGGTGCATGGCGACGGGTATCTATTTCGAGGCGCGCGGCGAGAACTATCGCGGGCAGGTTGCGGTGGCCCAGGTCATCATGAACCGCGTCGAGCACGAATCCTATCCCGACACGATCTGTGGCGTGGTCTATCAGAACCAGCACCGGCGCAATGCGTGCCAGTTCTCCTTTGCCTGCGATGGCAAGACCAACGTCAACCGCACACCTGAAATCGCCGCCTGGGCACAGGCGCAGGAGATCACGGCCAAGGTGCTGAACGAGGAGATCTATCTCCCCGAGGTTGCCAACGCGACCCACTATCACGCCACCTATGTCCGCCCCCATTGGGCCCGCAACATGACCCGCCTCACCCAGATCGGGTTGCACGTCTTTTACCGGTTCCGGCCCGGCTGGCAGTTCGGGTAATTGCGAAAAAGCTCAGCGGACGGTGCAGACCCCGCCGCCCGCAATGCTCATGCACATGGTCGAGCCGCGCGGGGTCAGTGCGTTGAACACGCGATTTCCCGACGGGCCGCGCCCGAAGGTGTAGATATAGGTGCCGGGCACGCGCTCCCACCGGCCACTATCGCCAGTGGCAACCGGTAGGGGCCGAACCGTAACTCCCGGATAGCGGATATAGGGCGAAACCATGCCATCGCTTGAATAGGTGCCGGTCGCGGTCGTGGCGATCGTGACCTCGCTGACCCGACCATAGCCGATCTTGCGTACCGTCGCCGAGGAGATTGGGTCGAGTGACACCCAGTCCGCAGTCGTAACCTCGTAGTCCCGCTCACCGAATTTGACGAGTGTCGACAGCGGCCCCGAATCCGATCCGGCAGGCGAATCTGCGTAGCTCGCGCCCGCAGCCAGCAGCGCCGTGAGCAGAAAGCCCACCGCCAGCACCGCCCTGATAGGCGAAAACGGCACCTTCTTGCGCTTTCTGGCGAAACTCGTGGGCATGGAATCATGGACTCCGGGCGTTGATTTTCACCAGTTATCAACCTTAACGCCCCCTTAACGCAAAGCCCTTTGCCCGATAGGGTTAATGGTAAAATTTGAATAAAAATTTATGTATTACAGGAGGTTAGACCCGCCGCACCCTTTCCTCATTCTCTGTCCCGGGACCCATGGCGCACCCTCCACCGATTGGGGTGTCGGAGCATGGGCCGGCTGGAGCTCACCCCGCGAAAGCGGGGGCCGGGGAAGCGAAGGAGGAAAGGAGAAACGAAGGGAGGCGCGAATGTTTTCAGCCCGGCAGCGCCAGGCTCTCGAACACTTCAACGAACCGGTCATGCGCCTGCTGTGTCGGCCAAGGGCGGATCAACCTCTCGAAGCCGGGGAGATCGAACCCGGCCAGGCTGGGCTCACCGAAATATTTGCGGGCTTCTTCGGGCGCGAATCCGGCAAGGTTCACAGCCTCGATAAAGGCGGATTCCCTGTCAGCGCGCTTGATGAGTCTGGTCAAGGCTGCCGGCCTTTGCGCCGCCAGCCCGAAACGGACATGGATGGCGCCAAGCAGCCGGGTCTCGACCTCTTTGTAGTTCCCCCCCATCGCCGCCTTGAAGGGAGAAATGATGTCACCCATCACATATTCGGGCGCGTCGTGGAGCAGGGCGTAGAGCCGGCCCCGGTCGTCAAGCTCGGGATCGAGCGCCGAAGCGATCTCGAGCACCAGCACCGAGTGCTGGGCCACCGAGAAAGCATAGTCCCCTCGCGTCTGCCCGTTCCACCGCGCCACGCGCGCCAGCCCGTGCGCAATGTCCGACAATTCGACATCGAGCGGGGAGGGGTCCAGCAGGTCCAGCCTGCGGCCCGACAGCATACGCTGCCATGCACGAGATTGTGTGCGCGTCAATCTGCCCCCGATCCTGCTCAGTCGTCCCCGGAATCGCCGCCCGATTCCGAAAAACGGTAGCTGGCCCAGGAGGGCAGGGCAAGCGTCACGGGCTTCCCCCCGGCCTCCGCCGCGCCGTCGGCGCCCACCTTGTCGATGCGCACGATGGCGACGGCCTTGCCATCGACCGGCGTTCCGAGCGTTCCGGCGTTCCGGCCGTTGACCGTCACCGGCTCGCCCCGCCCGCCAATAACGCTCGAAACGATCACCGGCCGCCGTCGCGCCGTGCCACGATGCTGCATGCGCGAGACGACTTCCTGCCCGACATAGCAGCCCTTCTTGAAATCCACCCCGCCCAGATGGTCCATGCCGATATCGTGCGGGAATACGTCGTCGGCATCGAAATCCGATCCCATTTCGGCAATGCCCTGCGCGATGCGCGTCCTGGCCTGCCCGTCGCCGGTGATCCAGCCCCCGGCATCGGCAATCGGCGCGATCACGCGATATCCCAATCCCTCGGCGCGACTGTCTGCGTGCGCGGTACCGCCGCTAGGCATTTCGGCGCTCCAGCCGACGCGGTGGCTCTCATCGAGCATCTCGATATCCATCTTCGCGCGTAGCCGGTACAGCTTCATGCGCTTTAAAAAATTCTCCGCCACGTCCTTGTGCACGTCCAGCCAATAGGCGCCCTCGGCCCACCCAATCAGCCCTTCGGCCAGAATCTTGCCCTGTGGCGAAAGCAGCGCGAACCAGCGCGCCTCGCCCTCGATCTCGCGCACCGGCGGGGTCAGCACATCATGGAGCAGCCGCGTCGCATCCTCGCCGGAGAACCGGAAGGCCACACGATCGGAACGAATTTCAATGCTCATCTGCCCCAATCCCTTGCGTTGCGGCTCCGCACTCCGCTACACCGGCCACACCTTTGCAAATGCCTGCCGGGAGCTATGCCATGAGTCGCCACTTTGACACGATCTTTGCGGGCGGCACGCTGGTCAATCATGATGGCATAGGTAGCGCCGATATCGGCGTCATCAAGGGGCGCATCGCCGCCATCGGTTCTCTCGCCACCGAAACGGCTGAAATTACCGTCGATTGCACCGGCCTCACCATTCTCCCCGGCGTCATCGACACACAGGTTCATTTCCGTGAGCCCGGTCTCGAGCACAAGGAAGATTTGCAATCAGGCTCACTGGCTGCCGTTATGGGCGGTGTCACCGGCGTCTTCGAAATGCCGAACACCAATCCCCCAACCACGACCCGCGCGACGTTCGAGGACAAGATCGCCCGCGCGACCAACCGCATGCACTGCGACTTCGCCTTCTATATCGGCGGCACGCACGAAAACGTCGCCGAACTCCCCGAGCTCGAGCGCCTTCCCGGCTGTGCGGGGGTGAAGGTCTTCATGGGTTCCTCCACCGGCTCGCTTTTGGTCGCTGATGACGATGGCGTCGAAGCCATCCTCCGCGCGATTTCCCGCCGCGCCGCCTTCCATTCGGAAGATGAATTCATGCTCGAGCAGCGCAAGAACCTGCGCGTGCCAGGCGATCCCTCGAGCCACCCCGTCTGGCGCTCGCCGGAAGTGGCGCTCAGCTGCACGAAACGTCTCGTGGCGCTCGCGCACAAGACCGGCAAGCGCATCCATATCCTCCACATCTCGACAAAGGACGAAATGGAATTCCTCGCCGGCCACAAGGACGTCGCAAGCGTCGAGGTGACGCCCCACCACCTCACCCTCGACGAAACCGCCTATGACCGTCTCGGCACTTATGTGCAAATGAACCCGCCCGTCCGCGACGCCGCCCATCGCGAGGGTATCTGGGCCGGCGTCGCCAACGGCGTCGCCGATATCCTCGGCTCGGACCACGCGCCCCATACCCGCGAGGAAAAGGACCACCCCTATCCCGAAAGCCATTCCGGCATGACGGGTGTCCAGACCCTCATCCCCATCATGCTCGACCACGTCAACGCCGGCCGCATGAGCCTGCAGCGTTTGGTCGACATGACCAGCCACGGCCCCAACCGCCTGTTCAACCTCGCCGGCAAGGGCCGCATCGCCGTTGGCTATGATGCCGACCTCACCATCGTCGACATGAACCGCACCGAAACCATCACCAATGACTGGATCGCCTCAAAACCCGGCTGGACCCCCTATGACGGCGTCACCGTCAAGGGCTGGCCGTTGGGAACGATCGTCCGCGGCAATACCGTGATGTGGGAAGGCGAGCTGGTTACGCCAGCACAGGGCCAGCCGATCCGGTTCATGGAAACGCTCGTGGCGGGCACATAATTTCCGACGAGCGCCTCCGACCACATCAACCCAATGCCATAAGCGTCGCATTGCCCCCCGCCGCCGCCGTATTGGTGCTCACGGATACTTCATCGACCAGCAGATCGACCGAATAGACGGCCATCCCCCGCGCCAGCCTCTCGGTGGAAGTCCCCTGCACCAGCACGATCGGCCCGTCCCATCCGGCAACGCGCTGCTGGATGGCGATGATGGTCCCTGCGTCGCCCTCGGCGAGGACGGCGCTTGCAGCGCCGCCGTCCACCGGCCGTCGCACGATCTCGACGCGGGGGCGGAATTCCGCCGGAAGGTCGGACAATACCGCGCCGAGTAGCGGGTTGGCCTCGACCACGACATCACTGCCCGCTGCCAGCGCTGCCGCCAAACCATGCACCAGCCCGGCGATGGTTTGCGGCACGACCAGCACCGTGCCCTTGGCGCGGGTTGCATAGGTATTGCGCTCTCCCACCGGGCCATCGAGTTCGCAGAAGGCATTGATTGCCGCGCTTGTGCCATATGCAACCGCCTGTTCGGCAAGATCGTCATAGCCCTTGCCACGCACCCAGTCGCCGAACGCCATCAGCGTCGGCCCCGGCTGGCGCGGGGGCAGCCCCCAGGCGTTGCGCCGCACCGTCGAGACCAGCCGCCTGAGGTAAAGCGGCCCGCCCGCCTTGGGTCCCGTGCCGGAAAGCCCATGCCCGCCGAAGGGCTGCACGCCCACCACCGCGCCGATCTGGTTGCGGTTGATATAGACATTGCCCGCCCCGATCCGGCTGGTCACTTCGGCGATCGTCGTGTCGATCCGCGTATGCAGCCCAAAGGTGAGGCCATAGCCCAGCGCATTGATATTTTCGATCAGCGCACCCAGCGCCTTGCGCCGGAACCTCACCACATGCAGCACTGGCCCGAACACCTCGCGCCCGAGTTCTGAAATATCGCCGATCTCGATAATGGTCGGTGGCACGTAGGTGCCGTGCCGCGTCTCGTCCGGCAGCGCGGCTTGCGTTATGCGGTGCCCCTTCTCGCGCATCGCCGCGATATGCGCATTGATCCCGTCTCGGGCCTCTGCGGTAATCACCGGCCCGACATCGGTCGAAAGCATATCGGGATTGCCCACGGCCAATTCGCCCATCGCGCCCTTGAGCATTTCGAGCGTGCGGTCCGCGCATTCCTCCTGCAGGCACAGGACGCGCAGCGCCGAACATCGCTGGCCGGCGCTGTCGAAGGCAGAGGCCAGCACATCGAGTACGACCTGTTCGGTTAGCGCGGAACTGTCCACCACCAGCGCATTTTGCCCACCGGTCTCTGCGATCAGCGGCACGGGCGAGCCGTCCGGCAACGTCCGGTCCGCCAATTGCTTCTGGATCAGCCGCGCCACCTCGGTCGAGCCGGTAAACATCACCCCGCAGGTTGCGGGATGCCCCACCAGCGCCGCACCGGTTTCTCCGGCACCCGGCGCGAACTGCAGTGCGTCCTCTGGAATCCCCGCCTCATGCAGCAACCTCACCGCTTCCTGCGCAATAAGCGGCGTTTCCTCGGCAGGCTTTGCAACCACCACATTGCCCGCCGCCAGAGCCGCCGCAACCTGCCCGGTGAAAATCGCCAGCGGAAAATTCCAGGGCGAAATGCACACCACCGGCCCCAGCGGTGCATCGGTCGAGTTGTCGAAGCTTTCTGCGACCTGCTGGCCGTAATAGCGCAGGAAATCCACCGCCTCGCGCACCTCGGCCACCGCATTGGCCGCCGTCTTCCCCGCCTCACGCATCGCCATTCCCATGAATGTGGCGGTGCGCGCCTCCATAAGATCAGCCGCCCTCGCCAGCACCGCCGCCCGCTCCCCTGGCGCAATGGCCGCCCAGCCGGGGGCGGCAGCGGCCGCCCGCTCCATGATGGCGGGAATGTCTTCAATCCCAGGCTCGATGACATGTCCGACGACATCGCGATGATCGGCGGGGTTCAGAACAGGGCGGCTGGCACCGCCCCCCCTCACCCCCG
>CAYSBF010000046.1:0-19235 GCA_964429025.1 uncultured Pelagibacterium sp. | reverse complement strand
CTCCGGAGTGACAAGTCGAGCAAACCGGAGGGATCGAGCCCGCCTCGTTCCAGTAGGAAAAAGACTGCGAGTGAAAATTGGCATGTCCCGAACGGGCCCAAGCCGTTATTTCTTCAATGTCGGGTTCACGCTCAGGAGACTGTCCGATCGCGCCGGCTACGATGAACACTGCGGGTAATGCGGCCCCTAGGACCAGAGCGGGAATGCGCATCGGGACATCTCTTGGTTGGCTCGACATGGCAAAGGCTCTATGCTGAGATTGGTCTTGTCAAGCGCAGGTGCTGTCCCGAACGGTCCCTTGGTGGAGGGTATTCCCATAGTCGGCTCTATTGGAAGCAGTCTGGCCCAATCCTTATTCGGTTCAGCTCGGTTGCCCCAGGCCGCAACAACGATTCTCACTGCCGAAGCAGGCCTGGCCCCAGATCCGCTGCTCGATTTGCGGGCAGAACCGCTCGTGAACCCGGGCGAACAGGTCGAGCAGGGCCAGCCCATCCTGCGCGACCGCCGCCGACCCCACTGTGTGATAACGGCGCCAATGGCAGGGGAAGTCGCGGACCTCCAGCTCGGCGCAGGGCGGCGACTTGAAAGCTTGACGATTTATGGGGGAGAGAAGATCGCGCGACACCGCTATCAAACCGCCTCGGCCAACAGAGAGGTAAACGCCGGCGGGTCGGCGGACGGGCTTCGAACCCTGCTGCAAGCGGCGGGACTGTGGATGAGGTTTCGCAGCCGGCCTTTCGGCCATGTTCCCGATGCACAGGCCGAACCGGCTGCGATCTTCGTCATGGCGATCGATACGCGGCCGCTGGCTCCCGATCCTCGCCTGCTTCTCGACAACAGCGGCAAGACACGGCTCGAGCTTGGGCTGCGCGCACTGAGCATTCTCACCCATGGCCCGGTCCATGTCTGCCAGGACCGTGGCCCCGACATTGTCGAGCCGGTCGGCCGGGTAAGAATCGAAAAGGTAAAGGGTGTGCATCCGGCCGGTCTTGCAGGATTTTGCATCCACCGGGTCACGCCGGCGCGCCCGGACCGCAGGGTCTGGGAAGTCAATCTTGAGGACGTCATCGCGATCGGGTGCCTGCTGGCCGAGGGCATGCTGCCGGCCACGCGCCTTGTGTCGCTCGGCGGGCCGGGGCTGCGCGAGCCTCGTCTCGTGCATTGCCAACCAGGGGCAGATCTGCGCGACCTTTGTTACCCCGACATGCTGCCAGGCCAGAAACGGATCCTCTCGGGCTCAGTGCTGGATGGGCGCGAATCGCGCTGGCTGGGCATGCGCGACCGCCAGGTTACGGTACTTGATGAGGTTGAGCCTTCGGCCAGGCGCCACTGGCTCCGAGCAGCTCTGGCGCGCGCATCACGTCCTGAACCCATTATCCCAACGGCGGCCCTCGAGCAGGCCATGGGCGACTACGCTCCCGCCCTGCCGCTGCTGCGGGCCCTATCGGTTGGTGACGACGAAACCGTAATGGACCTCGGCGGGCTCTCGCTGCTCGAGGAGGATCTTGCTCTGGCCGACTACGCGACCGCCGCCAGCCCCTCTCATTCCCTTCTGCTGAGGGCCGCTTTAAATCGAATTGAGGAAAATCTCTAATGCGCGGAATCTGGACCCGCGAGACCGTCTCGTTATTGCTCTTGGCTGCCGCCATTCCGGTCGCGCTCACCTGGCTCTTGGCCGAGGGCATGCCGGGCGCGGGACGCCTGTTCGCTGCCCTTGCCATCGGCGGGTGTTGGCAGGCGCTCTTTACGGTCTTGCGGGCGCAGGCTCCGAGCCTTGCAGGTCTGGTATCAGCATTGGCTATTGCGATGGTGGTACCCGAGGTCGGGCCGTTGCAGCTAGTCCTGGGCATCAGTTTCGGTTTCGTCTTCGGCGAGCTGATTTTTGGCGGCTGGGGGCGCAGCGTACTCAACCCCGCAGTGGTCGCCGCCATGTTCCTTGGTTTCGCCTTTCCTAGCGCTGAATGGCCACCGCTCGCGGTCCAGGTGGGTTGGGCCGTGATCCCAGCCGCCGCGCTGCTTTTGTTCTTCGGCGTTCTGCCCTGGCGGGTGCTGGCCGGCGCTTTGGTCGTGTTGCTGGCAGCCAAGGTTTTCGGCCTGGACCTGCTGACAGCGTCTGTTGGCTTTGCCCTGGTGTTTTTCGTCTGTGACCCGACGACCGCCCCTACCATGGCACTGGCACGCTGGCTGCATGGTGCCCTGTTCGGGGGATTGGTGGCCCTTTTTTGGGCAAGCTGGGACACTTCACCTGTACAGATCGCCGTTTCTGCGGCGCTGTTGACCTCGCTCGGCGCACCGCTCCTTGAGGAGATCGCAACATCGGCATGGCTTGCATTTCGGAGGTATCGTCATGGCTGACCTCCACCCTTTGCGCCTGTGGCGCAATCTGCTTGCGCTTCCCAACGAGAACCGCGCCAAGACCCTTGCCGTCGCCTTTATCGTCTCCGCTCTCTGTGCCGTCATGGTGACGGCAGCGACCGTGGTTCTGCGGCCCATACAGGCGCACAACCGCGCCATGGAGCAGCAGGCGAGCCTTCAGGCTCTGCTTTCGGAGATCCCCGGGCTGACGGAGATGATGGCCGCTTCCGAAGAAAGCACGCTCTCCACTGTCGTTGTCGATCTGCGTCGCGCGCAGGCATCAAGCGAGGTGACGCCAGAGACCCTTGAGAGCGCTCTGGCGGATTCGCGAAACTGGACGCCGCTGACGCCGCAGGAGGACATCGCCAATCTGGGCAGCCGTGCGGACTTGCGGCAAATCTACCTGCTTCGCGGATCGAGCCAAGAGGTCGAACTGGTGGTGCTCCCGGTCAGCGGCACCGGCTATGGCGGTCCCATCGAGGCGATGATCGCAATCAATGTGGAGCCGGGCACTGTGGCCGGCCTGACCATACTCTCGCACAATGAAACGCCGGGGCTGGGCGGGCGCATAAGCGAGCCCGCCTGGCGACGCCAGTTCGTCGATAAGTCCATCCGCGACGGCTCAGGCAACGTGCAACTGGCGGTCGCACGTGGAGGAGCGACGACCGAGTATGAGGTCGATGCGATCACCGGTGCGACCCGCACCAACAATGCCATGACTCGTATGTTGCAATTCTGGTTGGGGCGGAACGGCTATGGTCCGCTGCTCGACGCCATAAGCCGGGGAGAGTTTTGATGCGGCTTTGGGGACATGTTACCGACCCTATCCTGCACCAGAACCCGGTCACGCTGCAAATATTGGGGATCTGCTCGGCGCTGGCGGTAACAACGACGTTGGCCGCAGCACTCACCATGGCGGCCGCCCTCACGGCAGTAATCATTGCGGCATCAGCCATTATCAGCCTGATCCGCAATCATTTGCCCTCGTCGATCCGGCTGATCGTGCAGATCATCATCGTGGCTTCGCTGGTGATCGTGGTCGACCAGTTCCTGCAGGCCTTTTTCTATGAGATGAGCCAGCGGCTATCGGTTTTCGTGAGCCTGATTGCCACCAATTGCGTGGTGCTTGGCCGCACAGAGTCCTTTGCCCTGCATAACCGGCCGGTACCTGCCATGGCCGATGCGCTCGGTAACGGCCTTGGCTATTCGGCCGTGCTGATTGTGCTGGGGTCTATCCGCGAGCTTTTCGGACGCGGGACGCTCATGGACGTGCCGGTTCTCCCGACCATCGAACAGGGCGGCTGGTTCGAGCCAATGAACCTCATGCTGCTCGCGCCAAGCGCCTTCTTTCTGCTCGGTGGCCTCGTCTGGGCGATCCGCAGCTGGCGAACCGAGCAGGTGGAAAAGCTTGAATACGAGCTGGCACCGGTCGAGGAACAGCGGGGATGAACGATCTCGTCACGCTCTTTATAAGCTCTGCCTTTGTGGAAAACATGCCACTAACCCTGTTTTTGGGGCTCTGCACCTTTCTTGCGCTCTCGCGACGACCTGGAACCGCGGTAGGGCTGGGCATCGCAGTCATAGCGGTGATGGGCGTGACCGTGCCGCTCAACCATCTGATCTACCAGTACGTGCTCAGCCCGGGCGCCTGGGCGTGGGCCGGTCTTCCGGATCTGGACCTCAGCTATCTCAGGCTGCTGACCTTCATCGGGGTGGTTTCCGCTGCCGTACAGCTGGTCGAGATGATTATGGACCGCACAATGCCAGCGCTGTTCGCAACGTTCGGCGTGTTTCTTTCATTGCTGGCGGTGCATTGCGCCATCCTGGGCGGCAGCCTGTTCATGGCCGACAGAAGCTACGACCTGGCGCAAAGCGCGGTGTTCGGGCTTGGCGCAGGAACGGGCTTTGCCTTGGCCGTCATCATGCTCTCAGCCATTCGCCGCCGTCTCGTCCATGCCGACATGCCCCAGGGTCTGCAGGGATTAGGTATTGCCTTCATTCTCACCGGAATGATGTCATTGGCTTTTTCCAGTTTCGCTCAGGTGGCGCTGCCATGATGGAAGTTGCGCTGGGCAGTCTTTTGATCATCCTGCTGATCATGGCGTTGGCTGCCGGCCTTCTTGCCGCCCGCTCAAGACTGGTGCCAGACACGGTGCTGAAGGTGACGGTGAATTCAAACCAGACCATCGAGAGCAAGCGGGGGCAGAAGCTGCTCGAGGTTCTGCACCGGGCCGGCATCCCGATTCCGGCAGCCTGCGGCGGCAGCGGCACATGCGGCCAATGCCGCGTCATAGCCCAGGGCGAAGGGGCTGGCGAGTTGAGGTCCACCGAACGCGGGCTGCTTTCGGCCCGAGAGCGCCACGACCATGTCCGGCTTGCCTGCCAGGTCAGCCTGAGGGGCCCGGTTGCGGTCACAGTGCCCGCCGAAACCCTGTCTGCTGAGACGTTCACATGCCCGGTCGTCAGCAACAGAATGCTTGCGCCCCTGATCCGGGAACTGGTGCTGGCACTGCCAGCCGACACCAACGTCGAGTTCCGAGCCGGCAGTTTCATGCTGTTGACAGCGCCCCCCCATGAGCGGATTTTTTCCCAGATCGAGGTTGATGCCAACCATCAGCTGACCTGGCGGGTTTCGGGTTGGACGGAGCTGCACTCGCAGGTGACAAAGCAGGTTAGCCGCGCCTATTCGATCGCCAACCGACCCCAAGATCACGGCTTTCTCGTCCACAATATCAGGCTCGCAGTGCCGCCGGCAGGGCGCGAAGCAGACATCCCCCCTGGCATCGTTTCTTCATATCTCTTCGGGTTAAAGCCCGGCGACAGGATCGAGGTGGCCGGCCCCTTCGGAGAGTTTCACGTCCAGCCCACCGACAAAGACATGGTTTTTATCGGGGGCGGCGTCGGTATGGCGCCGCTGCGGTCCATGATCCATGAGCAGCTTGGGTTGGGCACCAAACGTCGAATATCGTATTATTACGGTGCCCGTTCCCTGGCCGATCTTTTTTATGTCGAGGAGTTTGAGCAGCTGGTGCGCGACCACGACAACTTCTCCTGGACCGTTGCTCTCTCCGATCCTGCGCCGGGCGACCGCTGGCGCGGCAAGACAGGGTTCATCCACGAGATTCTCCGCCAGGCGATGAAGGATGATCCAGCCCCGGAAGACTGCGAATATTATCTGTGCGGGCCGCCGGTCATGATCTCAGCGGTCCTGGCCACGCTCGATGATCTCGGGGTGGAACCCCATTCGATCTTCAACGACGATTTCGGGAGCTGAGGATATGACGCTTCGCTTTACCCGCCGTCACGCGCTTGCAGGGGGCCTGGCCGCAATGGCCACATTGGCTGCGCCAGCCGTCCTCCGCGCGGCAGCGGCTACCACGACCATCACTGGACCCGCCTTTGGGACATTCTGGAGCCTCACCGCGCCCTTTGGCACCGACCCCGAGGCGCTGCGCCCCGTGTTGGAACAAACCATCATGCGCATCGACCGCGCTATGTCGCCCTGGCGGTTCGATAGCGTCATAAGCCAATTCAATCGCAGCGAAAGCACGGACTTCCAGCGCATCGACAAGGAAACGGCCGCCGTGGCCGGCGCCGCCATCGCTCTTTCCCAAGCCAGCGCGGGCGCCTTTGATCCTTCGGTCGGGCCGCTGGTCGCACAATGGGGCTTTGGCCCCATCGCCGGCACAATTCCCGAGGGGAGACCGCGCTTTTCGGTGGCAGACAACGTGCTCCGCAAAGAGCATCCTGATCTGACGCTCGATCTGTGCGGTATCGCAAAGGGCTATGCGGTTGACGCGCTGGTTCGCGACTTGCTTGAGCGCAGCATCGAGCATTTTGTTTTGGACCTGGGTGGTGAGGTTGCAGCCAGGGGGAATCATCCAGAGGGCCGCCCCTGGCGGATCGCAATTGAAGACCCGCGTCCGGGCCGCGACGGTGCTGCCGAAATCGTGACGCTCGGGACCCTTGCCATTGCCACCTCCGGCGACCGCCACAACAGCTTCATGCTGGGTACCCGCCGCCACAGCCACATAATAGATCCTGAGACCGATGAGCCGGTCTCGGCCGCGATCGCCTCTGTTTCGGTTCTCAGCAAGAGCGCCATGATTGCGGACGGTTGGGCCACGGCCCTCATGGCCGCAGGTGCTCGAGGACCAGAGATCGCCCGCAAAGCCGGGCTGGACGCTCTGTTTCTGCTACGCGAGGGGTCGGACTTCCGCATCCGCACCACCAATCGCTTCGATGATCATCTGGCCTGAGGAGTAAAGGGTGTGGAACTCCTGTTGGCTCTCCTCATCGTAATGCTGGTCGCAGCCGGAATGGGTCTGGGACTTGTTCTGCGCGGGCAACCGCTTCGCTCGTCCTGCAGCGGCATGGCGTGCCTGCCTGACCAGGCCCGGTGCGCCGGCTGCCCCCAACGCAGGGATTCCACGCAATGACAGATCGAGTTTCAACGGTCATGCGCCGGGACATCCTGACCCTCGACGCAGAGATGCCGATCCGCCAGGCTGCCGGCCTCCTACACGAAAGCAGTCAGGAGGCTGCCCTTGTTGTTGACGCCTCTGGTTCAGTGATTGGAATCCTGACGCCGAAGGACTGCTTCGGTCCCGCCCTGCACGCGAGCTATTATCGCCAGTGGCAGGGCATAGTGGGCGAGCAGATGACCAGCCCCGTCAAGACGATCGATGCGTGGACGGACCTCGTTGCAGCCGCACAACGCTTCCTCAACGAGCCGCATCGGGCACTGCCCGTACTGGAAGGGAGCCGGCTGGTGGGCGTCCTTTATCGCAACGATCTACTTGGGGCATTGTTGAAACTGGGCTAGCTTCGCCCTGCTAGGCGAAAATCGCGGGTACCGGCCTGACATGGCAACAGCCAGCGGAGGCGGAACGCCGCCCCGCCCTTTCACGTTCACTGGTGAGGCCCAAGTCTAATTTATGTGAACGCAATGTCGGACGCTTTTGGGATGCACGGTTTAACCCAGCCGCTGGACGAGATCCTCCTTCGCAGTGTTATCGGCTTCATCGCGCTGGTGGTGCTGATCCGGATCGTGCCCAAGCGCAATGCCGGCCACATATCGCCCAACGACATGCTCATCTTGATCGTGGTCGGGTCAATTGGGGCCGATGCAGTCACGGGCGGATCCCATTCGATTGGCGATCTGCTTCTCATGGTGGCGATCGTCCTGGTTCTGGGGTTTGGCCTCGACTATCTCGAATACCACGTTCCCCTGTTCCGCCGCATGATGCGGCACAAGCAGAGTCTGCTGATGCGCCAGGGCAGGCTCTTGCGCAGCAACATGCGGCGCGAACTCGTCACAGAGGAAGAAATCAAGGCAGTCCTGCGTAACCAGGGCATAACGAGCTTTGCTGAGGTAGAAACCGCAGTCCTTGAGGCTGACGGCGACATCAGTATCGTCAGAAGGCAGGCTAGTGACGTCGAAAGGCGCAGCGCACAAGGCACCGATGTCTCATAGCCACGGCTCGACATGCCGTTCCAGGTGAGCAGATGAACCGCGGGTGCGTGGTTCAATCCTGACCAGGAGCCTCATCAAGACCAAGATCTCAGAGCCGTTCAGGATTTGATCGAATTGCATCCCTGGTTCTCACTCTTCGTTTTGTCGCGGGTCCGAACCCGCAAAACCGTTTCCACTCTTGCCTAACATCGCAAAGCCAGCAGGGCGGCTCACTTCGGTCAGCTGTCAGTGGCAGTGACGCGAAATCATATGTGCGCCCAGCATGGCTCCGGTGCGGACGACCCCAACGGCAAAGAGATCCAGCCACGGCTAACGGAACGAGCTTGTACGCGCTCTCAATACCTCCGGCAGGCTGACCGTGACAAGAGCAAGGCCGGCACCGATCAACATGGCCCCACCGGCGCCGGCATAAAAAAGGACCCCGAGAGCGCCACCAGCAAGGAAGGCCATAATGGTCAGGGCGTGCAAGGCCAGCTTGGCTCCGTTATTGATAAGCTCCTCCCGCGGCAGGTGCCCCCTGACGCCATCTACAATTGCCGCGAGTTCGAGTCCGATATCTGTTGCCATGCCCGAAACATGGGTCGTTCTGACCCGCGCGTTCGATATCCGGGTCGTCGCCGCGTTTTGAATGCCCATGGCAAAACTCAGTCCAACAATCAGAGAAGCGCTTTGGCCAAATACCGGAAGCAAGAGGACACCCGTGCCCAGTGCTCCCACCAGCACGCCTTCAACGATCACGCTCACAGCATAGATCGAGCGGATTTTCCGGCGGCGTCCGGCGTTGATCAACAAGCCTGCGGCAAAGGCGCCAGCCATGAAGGCTGCTATGATTGATCAAGACGAACATGCCGGCCAGGCCTAATTTGCCTGAAACCAGATGTTCCGAGAGAAATGAGACGTTGCCGGTCATGTTGGCCGAATAATAGCCAACAGCGACAAAACCGGCTGCATTTATCGCGCCTGCAACAGCGGCAAGAACCGCTGCCAGCCCCACATCAACGCGGACCGTCCGTTGTTCGCCTTCTCGAATAAGCATCGTTTCCCATTGTCCCCACTTGATGAGGCCAACGCCATGCCCGGCCTACCCACTCAACGACGCTGACGCCGCTAGCATACAAGCCTCGCGATCCTCATCATGCCATCCAGGGGTCGCCCAGCGAGCCGCTGGGCCGGCAGGAGGCATCATACCCGATATGGGTTGCGCAAATGGTTAAACCTCCGGCTTCGGCGCAACCCACGGCCATAGCGGGGACAGCTCGCACGTCGTCGCAAGTACATGGGGCAGTTTTTCGATCCAACTCGGCTAGATTACCCCCAGCGCCGTCATTGCATCCGCCACGCGTACGAAACCGGCAATATTTGCGCCAGCAACGTAGTTGCCCGGCAATCCGTATTCGTCAGCTGTGCCCGCGCAGCGGTCATGGATGTCCCTCATGATCTCGGCAAGACGATCCTCGGTCTGTTCAAACGACCAGGAATCGCGTGAGGCGTTTTGCTGCATTTCCAATGCGCTTGTCGCAACCCCGCCCGCATTGGTAGCCTTGCCCGGCCCAAACAACACGCCGGCCTGCTCAAAAAGCCGGACCGCCTCGGGCGTGCAGGGCATGTTGGCCCCTTCACCCACCGCGATCACGCCGTTTTCCACCAGCAGCCGGGCGTCGCGGCCGGTGAGCTCGTTCTGGGTGGCTGCAGGAACGGCTATATCACAAGGAACTTCCCAGATTGCACCTTGCTCGCTGTAATAGGCACCATTGCCTTTGAGCTCGACATATTTTGCGATCCGCCCTCTGCGGCTTTCCTTGATCTCCTTGACCAGATCAAGATCAACCCCGCCTTCATCCACGATGTAACCATCCGAATCCGAACAGGCCACGACTTTCCCGCCAAGTTCCTGAACCTTTTCGATAGTGTATATCGCCACATTCCCCGATCCCGAGACAACGACCCGACGACCGGCGAAGTCCTGCCGACGGGTCCTCAGCATCTCGGCGATAAAATAGACAGCCCCATAGCCCGTCGCCTCTCGGCGGACGCGCGAGCCGCCCCAGGCCAGCCCCTTTCCCGTCAGAACGCCCGATTCATACCTGTTGGTGATGCGCTTGTACTGGCCGAACATATAGCCGATTTCGCGTTGGCCAACCCCGATATCGCCGGCCGGCACGTCGGTATATTCGCCGATATGGCGGCTCAACTCGGTCATGTAGGATTGACAGAAGCGCATGATTTCCATGTCAGAACGGCCTTTGGGATCGAAATCGGATCCGCCCTTGCCGCCGCCGATCGGCATGCCGGTCAGCGCGTTCTTGAACACCTGCTCAAAACCGAGGAATTTGACAATGCCCAGGTTCACGCTGGGATGGAAGCGCAGCCCGCCCTTATATGGACCAAGGGCCGAATTGAACTGCACACGAAAACCGCGATTGATTTGGACGTTCCCGGCATCATCGATCCATGGCACCCGGAAGATGATTTGCCGCTCTGGCTCGCACAGCCTTTCGATCAGCCCCCCTTCGGCATAGCGCGGATGCTTGCCGATAACCCTGCCAAGGCTGTCCAGCACCTCGCGCACAGCCTGATGGAACTCGGCCTCGCCTGGATTACGCCGAAGAACTTCCCCATAAACCGGGCCAAGGACATCGTCTATTGCACTCATGCTATTGTTTGCCTTCTTGAAAATGAACTTCTGGTAGACATATGCGCCTGGCCCGCCACAGGGCGGTGCCAATGGAGGTGACGCTCGCCGGCCCGCCAATCGACATGCCCAGCGCAACCAAACCTGGCCGCGTCTGGCCGATTTGCAGCCAGTGTGCGACCGGGAGCGTCACGCTTTTTGATCAACCCTCTGAACCGTTAGTGGGACTTCCCGCCCATCGCGAGCCGTCCAAGGCATGGATTGCCCCTCCGATAGCCCTATGAGGGCCGTGCCGATCGGGGTGAAGATAGAGACCCTTCCCCGAGAAATATCGGTTTGTCCCGGATAAACGAGCCGAAAGCTCCGGTTGAAACCGTCAGGGGTGGAAAACGAGACCGTCGAGCCCATGCGCACGACATGTTCAGGCAGCTGGTCCTGGCCAACCACCCTGGCCCGGCCAAGTTCGGCGAGCAATTGATCGCCCAGCCGGGCCGCTGGTCCCGGGAGACGTTCGGCCATGGTCAACAGACGCTGATGGTCGTCCGCGCCGACAATCAGCGAGGGTAGTGATTTGCATTGTTTGTAGCAGTTGTTGCGCACGATCCCACCCCGGCAGAACGCCGGGTCCCAAAGAGAAGAACGATGCACCTTTAGCGCTTGGATCGTGGAGTGGATCGCTACGCGCGTCCCGAAGCTCGGGAGGCGCGCAGGGCCGAGCTCCGGGCTACAGTCCCGTTACTGGCTGTCCCTTTAGCGTTCGCAGCAATGTCAGGGCCGCTCGGAGGATCATGGTTTGGGAAATTACTGGCTCATCAGCGCAAGTCAAGCGACGGAATGACGCTCCTGATTGGCGCGTCGCCATCGGGTCCCGGATCGGAGCGCTGCGTCAAGGCGGGCACATGCCCCTCGCGCCTGGGCGGGGGCAAATTGAAGGCAGGCAGGTGTCCCCCGGGGATGCGGTGTTCAAACGCCTGCAGCCGCAGGCAACATCCAGAAATAACGCAAACACGAAGAGGGCCCGCCAACGAATTGGCGGGCCCACGCGGGGGTGGGGTCGTGGCTGGGGGTGCGGCGACCCCTTGTGCGAGGCGCCTGGGTCTTAGCGCTGCGCAAGTCTCTCGCCCTCAGAGAAGGACCGGAAAAGTGGAATGAGCTGCCATAGCGCGCTCAGCCCGACGAGAATATATACTATCCGCGAGAGAACAGAGTCCTGGCCGCCAAAAATTGCGGCAACGAGGTCGAATTGAAACGCACCAACCAGACCCCAGTTCAACCCACCAACGATCAAGAGAAGCAGAGTAACGATGTTGATTGCGCGCATGGTATCCTCCACCTGACATCAGTGAAAGCCAGAACGGGTGAAAAGGTTCCCCGGCGCCATCTATAAATTTCCCGAGCCGCAAGCCGATGTCCGGGGCGACCGGGCGGGCGCATGCTTGCAGATCAGCGTGGAGCGCTGGACCAGGCATGCCAAGGCGACCGCGTTTGCCGGCACAAGGCACTCAGCACCGCAAGATCGTACCAGAAGACAAAAAGCCTCGTTCAGGCGCGCAACCGGTTGCCGCAGGTCCGCTGCGCCAGGATCAGGGCTTGCGCTGCCGGCATGGCCTTGCCGAAAAAATAGCCCTGGCCATATTGGGCTCCGCGGCTCTTTATATCCTCGGCCGCCTGTCGATGTTCGATGCCCTCGGCAGTAACCGGCAGACCGAGCTTTCTTGCCAGATCGATAACCGAGTCAACGATCTTGGCGCTGTCTGAATCCGCTCGCATGGATGCGATGAAAGAGCGGTCGATCTTGATCTTGTCGAATTTCAGCTCCCGCAGGTTGCACAGGTTCGAATAGCCCGTTCCAAAATCGTCCAGAGACACCCTTATTCCGATCTCCTGAAGTGCCGCAATTGAGGCCCGGGTGGTGTCGAGATCGGCGACCAGCGCAGTCTCGGTCACTTCAATCTCGAGCCGATTGGGCGGAAAATCGGCCTCCGAAAGAATGGCCAGGAGCTTGATGGGCAATAGGGGGTCGTTCAGATGAAGCGGCGAGACATTAACCGAAAGCGTGAGATCCGAGGGCCAGTTCCGGGCGTCCCTGAAGGCGCGCCGCAACAGGTCATAGGTGAACTCGGCGATCAGTCCGAGCTTTTCAACGATCGGGATAAAGGTATTGGGACCGATCTCCCCGCGCGTCGCATGGCGCCAGCGCGCCAGTATCTCAAAACCCACCAACTTTTTTTCCGACAGCAGCATAAGCGGTTGGTAGTGCGGTTCGATTTCATGATTGGCAATTGCGGCCCTTACATCCTGCTCAAGGGCCATACGATCACGAAGGACGCTTTCCATACCCTGGGTAAAGAGCCGGAAGGCGCCGCGGCCTTCGGACTTGGCTTGATACATCGCCATGTCGGCAGCGCGCAACAAGGTATCGGACTCAGTGCCATCATCGGGACAGAGCGCTATCCCGACGCTTGCACCCACTTCAACAGTTTGCTCACCGATGCCAATGGGTTGCCTGATGATCTCGGCAATCCGGCCGGCCAGACGGGACGCAGCCTGCGCGGGGGGCTCGGCCATATCACAGTCAATGACGACACCGAATTCGTCGCCACCCAGACGGGCGACCGTACTGCCCGGACCAACCGCGGACTTGAGGCGGCTGGCAATCTCGCGCAGCACCAGGTCGCCTGCCGCATGGCCGTGAATGTCATTGACAGGTTTGAAATGATCAAGATCGACAATCAGAACGGCTGAACGCGCCGCATCGACGGTTGCGCGCGTCACAGCCCCCGCGAGCGTTTCCGCGAACACCCGCCTGTTCGGCAAACCGGTCAAAGCGTCGTGCCGCGCCAGGGATTCGGCCAACCGATGCGCTGCTTCGGTGGCTGCATGTGCTTTTTCGAGCGCGGCCAAATGCCGGCGATAGGCCAGTTCTTTGTCTTTGGCAGCCTTGGCCTCGGCACGTTTGATACTGCTGATGTCGGTGTCAGTGCCGATGATGCGGGCGACCCTGCCGTCTCCTTCCCACTCGACAGGCTTGCCGCGGCTCAGAACCCAGATGTAATGCCCATCGCGATGGCGCTCCCGATATTCAAACGAGTTCTGGCGACGCTCGCCTGAATTTTGTTGATCGGTTTCGAAAACAAGCCGCTCCCGGTCCTCAGGATGTACCCGCTCAAGCCAGGCTTCGCGAGAAGAATCCACCGGCTCATCAAGTCCGATGCCCCGCATTTTGCGCCACATCGGAGAGTAGTACGCGGTCCCATCCCTGAGATTGTGATCCCAAACACCCTGGCCCGCACCCTCCAGGGCGAAGTTCCATCGGCTCTCGCTTGTGGCCAGGGCCTCTTCTGCCAGCTTGCGGCCGGTGATATCCCGGCACACGCCGACAATCCCAACGATCTTGCCCTTATGATCGCGAAGCGGCAATTTCGAGGTCGCCAGCCACTTTTTTTGACCCGAGGCGGTGACGACGAATTCTTCGATATCAAGCCGCTCACTGCCACTGGCGAGTACCGCCTGTTCGTCCCTGAAATATTTTTCTGCCAACTCGCGCGGGTGCAGATCGAAATCGGTCTTGCCGATCAGAGCGGCGACCTCCAATCCAAGATCATTTGCAACGGCGGGATTGGCCGTAACGAAGCGGCTTTGCAGATCCTTGACGAACAGGTAATCGGGAACAAAATCAACAAGCGCACGCAAAAGGAATTCCTGCGATGCCGATTGCAACGCGCTGCGGGCAAACGCGCCTGAACGCGGCCCGACGATGTCTCCCAAGGAACCATCACCTCCATGTTCGGCGCAACGCTCTTGGTCTTTCAGCCTCTCAGACATGCCGGTTTCCAGGGTTAACCCGATTGATCGAACGGCATGCTAGTCGGCTTGGGTTGTCAACTCATTAAGCGGGGCACAAAGGGCGGCGCCACCAGATTGGCAGCAAAGAGCGCCAACAACTGCATCGCCAGCGTGAACGTCGCGGGGCAGGGCAGCAGCATATGTTCCGGGTGCCGGCGATTGCAGGGGCAGAGAGTAGCTGGTCCACACGCAGGTCTGTTGGATAGACCAGGAGCGCTGCCGGTCCTGGCGTGTTGGTCAGCGAGGCTCCCGTTCCGCGTGAGGCGCGAGCGCTTCGCCCTTTATGTCGTCTGCTCGTGACTTCGAGCGATCCGCCTTGCTCTGCTCGTCGGCCAGCCGAGCGAGCAGTCTGTCGATCCGCTTGTTGGGCTCGGGGAGCTTGAACACCTCCCAGTCCGCAAGGGTATTCCGGACGGTGTCCGATTGCGCCATTTCCTGGACCAGTCGGCTCATATATCTCGCTAATTTCTTTCCGTTGTTCGTCGACAACAACTTGGTCTAACGAGGGTTCCGCCAGCTGGCTTGGCTCGATCCTTTGTTAAGGCGCCCTCGCGAATGGATCGGTCGTCGGTGCAACAAGGGTCCGATCACCCTCAGAATGTGCCAGGCGCGAACGGCGCCCATGCTGGCTGAGCGAACCCTCCTCAAGCAATGCCTGTCCTCGAATCTCCTTGCAAGCAGATCGGCATCGGCACTGGCTTCCGGACGGGAAATGCTTGAGACAAATGAGGGTTGCAGCGCCATCGAGCAGCGGCTGAAATGGAAACCGTGTCTATCCCTCTGGCGCAAAGAGTCGGGCCGGGACCATAGGCAGATGTGGTGTGGTTTTGCTCCAGGCCGCTTTTTCCGCCTTCATCCGCCCTATTTGCCAACCGCAATGGTCTGCTGGGAGACGGTGCATCTTTTGGTTCACTTATAACGGTTGACGGACCTCAAACTTGCGCACAATGTGGCCGCGTTGCGTCCCAGCCAAGTTTTTAGTGAGGGCATTTAGGTGCAAGAGCGCCCTGAGCTTGAAACCGCCTTGTTGGCGGCCGTTGTAACGTGGTCAAACGATGCCATCATAACCAAGAACCTCGATGGTGTGGTCACAACCTGGAATGCGGCGGCGACCCGGATGTTCGGTTACCAGCCCGAGGAGATGATCGGGCAGCCCATCACCAAAATAATTCCAGTGGAACGGCGCGAGGAGGAAGACCTGATCCTCGCACGGCTAAGGCGCGGCGATCGGGTCGAGCACTTTGACACTGTCCGACGGCGCAAGAGCGGTGAGGCGGTTCCAGTTTCCTTGACGATATCCCCTCTGGTGGGACCACAGGGTCGGATCTTGGGTGCGTCGAAAATCGCGCGGGACATCTCAGAGCGCAAACAAAATGAAGAACGTCAGCGCCTTCTTGCAAACGAGCTCCGGCATCGGGTCAAAAACATCCTGAGCACCGTTCGTGTGCTCGCTTCCCGCACCTTTGCCGGCCCGGATTTGGAAACTCAAAATGCCGCCTTCTCCCGGCGGATTGCGGCGCTCGCAGCAAGCTGCGATTTGCTGGTCAAAGAGGACTGGCGCGGCGTGCACCTGTCCGATGTTATTGATGCGGTACTCGAACCGTTTCGCACAAGCGAGGACGTGTTCCGGATCGATCGGGGTTTCGAGCTGGAGTTATCGCCGCGCCAGGCACAGTCGATTGCACTTGCCTGCAACGAGCTGGCGACAAACGCGATCAAATATGGTGCGCTGTCTCGTCCTGGCGGACAGATATTGCTCCGATGGGCAAAACCGGATGAACCCGAACGATCGCTTGTGTTTGAATGGATAGAGCACGGCGGCCCGGAGGTGGTGCCGCCAAAAAGACGGGGCTTGGGGACCGATCTTTTGAGCATCGCCCTGAAACATGAACTCAACGCTGAAACCGAACTCTTATTCGCGCCGGAAGGCCTCCAGTTCCGGATGCGGTTTTAACCGCGTTCCAGCCACCAAGACCTTTCCGCTCCTGAGCGCGACATCAAGGGTCCTAAAGATGCGTGTATCGCCAGATGCTGAGCAGGACGGACGCCCTGCGGGTCGACCTGAACAAGGAGCGATCCCGAGACTGAGCGCCCGGACGTCGATGAACCTCACAGCCCGGAACGAGTTTGTGCCTCAAGGGATCAGCGCTCGATATTGTGGCGGATGGCCAACCAGCGCCGCATCTGTTCTATCTCGGTCTGCTGCTCACTGATGATGTGCTGGGCCAGCGCCCGCACCTCGCGATCGGCGCCATATTCCAGAACCACCCGGGCCATGTCGATGGCACCCTGGTGATGGGGGATCATGCCCTGCATGAACGCAACATCAGGATCAGGATGCTGCATGCCTTCCATCATTGGACCATGCATGGTGTCCATCGTGGCCATGAATGCTGCCATGGCTTGGGGGTTTTCGGTCGTCCCTGCCAAGGGTCCCCCATGCGGATGTTCCGCATTGGGCCTGTGGGTCGACATGTCGGCGGCTTCCAGGCGAGGCTGACTGTCGGCTCCAAAGATCACCAGGTGCAGACCCCAATAACCTGAGACAAAGATGACGATGGCGGCCGCCAGTGCCACCGGCACCCCGGCGATTGCCCGCCGAAAAGCGGGGAGAAAGTGCAGCTCCCGGGTATGGTCGGCGGCAATCGCAACGATGATTGCCATGATAAGAGCATGACCCACAAGGTCCATGCGGCCGAACGGGTAGACCGCTGCTGTAAAGATGACAAACAACGCTACAGCCGAGAGTCTGCGCACGAGCGGGGTCCAAAGCAGTCCAAAGCCCATGGTGAATTCGGCCACTCCCGCCATGGGAATGAACATGTCGCGCGGTATCCCGAAGGTGAGGAAAGGCTTTTCCGCAACGAGGGGATAGAACCATTCGGGGTAGGCGAATTTTTCAAGGCTCGACCACATGAGGGCAATGGCCACCCCCCAGCGCAGCACCTCGAACCGGTGCTGGCGCCAATTCTCTCTTTTCGACGCCGCAAGCACCAGATAGGCCGCAACAGCAACGCCGAGAGCGAGATAATCGAGCAGATGGAACAGGTCGTAATCACGCAGCGCAAGGACCCAAAGAGCAATGATGCCCGCCGCCGACAGCGGCATTGTGCGTCTTGAAAAAACGCCAAAGGCGATCAGGAGTTGAAGCCATGACACCCATTCGGCCGGCGTCTGCAAGTCGGGGGTGAGGTAGACGCCGCCAACCGCAAAGATTGCTACAAAGAAGGCCGCGACGACGCCGCGGATGAAATCGTCCAGCCGCAGCCAGAGGGGGTCCGTGGCGCGGTCCATTAACGAGAGCGCCGCTTTGCCAACCGGCCGGCTTTCAAGTAGCCGCGCACCCACAAAAAAGATCAGCACAAGTCCGATCGCGAGCCAGAATCACTGATTGGTCAGCGTATCGGTCAGCGGCGCTGGAGATGCCTCCACGATATAGGGCGCGAACCATTTGACATGGGCCTGGGCGGTAGCGGGAAAGAGCCCGAGCACCAGCATTATTGCGCAGCCAAGCGCAGAAATCAGTCTTGCATTGACGTGTCGTTTTGGTCGGGGACAGGTCTTGTGATCGCTTTGGGCTGTCATACTTGCCTCTGGTTGTGAGCGGGTTGAACATTGATAACACCGACCCTTCCGGCGCTATCGGAAGACCGGTTCCCCAATCCGGCGAGGAGGCTCCGGGCAATCCGGCAAGCCTTCTCGTCAAGTCTAAGGGCAGTATCGGGAGGGAGAATCTCCTGCGCCGTCTGCCGCCAAAGAGCGAGCCAGCGGTCGAAAGCCTCAGCAGTGAGCGCCTCGGCGAAAGGCAGATGTGCCGAGAAAGGGTTGCCCTTGTAGCGCCCCGAGCCGAGCATGATCGATGACCAGAAGTCGACCAATCGGCTGATGTGGTCGTCCCAATTCGCGATACGAGCCGCAAAGATCGGTCCCAAGGTCCGATCAGCGCGGACACGCTCGTAAAACCGCTCCACCAGTGCCCGTAACTGCTCATCGTCCAGCGTCATTGCGAAACCCCGCAATCGTGTTCTTCACATTCATGTAGCAAGATTTGAAAGCATGCAATAATGATACATGTATTGACTCTGCGACAAATTGGGAGCTCCAATGCGCCTGACGCTTCACACCGACTATGCCCTGAGGCTGATGATCTACCTAAGCGAGAATCCGGAGCGGCATTGTTCGATCTCGGAGGTCTCCCGCGCCTATGGCATTTCTCACAACCACCTGATGAAGGTGGCGCATGCGCTCGTAAAGGCGGGGTTTGTGACCAGCGTGCGCGGACGGACGGGCGGCCTGCTCCTGGCGCGTCCGGCCAATGAGATTGCCGTGGGCGCAATCGTGCGCCAGACCGAGGAGGGCTTTGATCTTGTCGATTGCAGCACCTGCATCATCGCCCCCGGTTGTGGCCTTAAAGGCCTGCTCGGGCAGGCCACTGGCGCATTTCTCGCCGTGCTTGACAGCTGCACCCTTGCCGACCTTACCAATAGCCCGGTCCAGTTCTTTCATCCGCCCCGCACGGCAACCGGTTGAGATGGCGCTTGCGCCTTCAGACCGAGACAGGAGTCCCCTCGCACTGCCACGAAAGCACCGCAACCCGCCCAGGGGCCGCTGACCGCTTGGTGACGGTGGGGCGCGCCTTTTGAGGCGCCCGGGAGGCTTTCGCGGTTATCCCGCGAGGCGATGGGTGAGACCGGAACGGCGGTATCGCGGCTCCTGAATCTCGCCGCCGCGCGGGAGCTGTCACTCCCGGCGGCGGTGCCAATAGATCCCAATCAGCATGAAACGTCATAAGACAAGCCGTTCAGGAATGGCTGGAGCAATGGGGGCAGTCCCGCTGGCTCGGATCGCGCGGGACGGCCTGCGTAGCCGATGTCAGTTCTGCTGAACCGCGAATTGGGGTCTGATGAGGTCGGCGCAGGACCGGTC
>CAYSBF010000045.1:1560-19562 GCA_964429025.1 uncultured Pelagibacterium sp. | reverse complement strand
GAGGATCGTGCGCGCCACGCTGCCGAAGCGGCGATCGCCAATCCGCTGCTCGACGATGTGTCCATGCAGGGCGCGCGCGGACTTCTGATCTCGATCACTGGCGGCAAGGACATGACGCTCTATGAGGTCGACGAGGCCGCTTCCCGCATCCGGGAGGAAGTGGATTCGGACGCCAACATCATCCTTGGCGCAACGTTCGATGAAAGCCTTCAGGGCAAGATCCGGGTATCGGTTGTCGCCACCGGCACCGATGCGCTGATGGTTCAGGCGCTCGATCCGGTAAAGCCAAATGCCACGCGCCAGCCGCTGCAGGCGCGGCGACCGGCCGAGGCTCCTGCGCCCCAGGCTGCGCCCGCCCCTGCGGCGGCCGCCCGGCCGGCCGTTGCCGCGCAGATGACGGACGATCAGTTCGAAGCTGCGGTGGCGCAGGCCATCGAGAGCGACAAGGACACCAGAGCCTTTGCCGCCGACGCCGATGACGACAGTGGCGTCACCATCGAACCTTATGTGCCTTCGTCCCCTGTCCAGCAGCCGATCGAAGATGCGCCGCGTGCGCAGGATGCCCCCGCGCCCAAGCCCTATGTGCCTTCGGGTGCGGAACGTCCCGTCCTTCAGCGCCGCGTTCCGCGGGCCGAGGACCTGCCGCCGATCGCCCGGCAGCAAATGGAGCAGCCTCGGAGCGAGGAGCCGCGCAATGCTCGGGCCCTGTTCCGCCGGCTTGCCTCCAATGTGGGGCTCAACCTGGGTGCCGATAGCGAACCCGCCCAGCGCGTCCAGCCCGATTTCGACGATGCCGCAGCGCGTTCGGCCATCGAAGCCGCAACGCCGCGTCCCGCTGCGCCAAGGGCTCCCGAAGGAGCAGCGGGCCAGCTCGATGCGCATGGCCGCACGCCGACCGTAAGGCCGCAGCCAAAGGAGCAGCTGGAGATCCCGGCGTTCCTCAAACGCCACGGTTAAGACTAAAATTGCAATGATCATGGATAAGGGTCTGGTGAGGGTTTCCCACCGGACCCTTTTTCGTTAGTAAGGCAGACGGGCCAGCTGGATAGAGCGTGTCGAGCCGAACTGTATTCGACCCGACACACTCAATTTTTGAGTGGTCGCGTGTTCGAGCCGAAAAAGTGGGACCCGCCTTTTCTGAACACGCTCTAATCGTGCCCGGGAGTATTTATGAAAAACTATGCCGTGCGGCAAAGCACGCTGTCCCAGCCCGTCGAGTTCGCAGGCATCGGCGTCCACAATGGCAGACCTTCCCGTCTGACGATCGAGCCGGCAGCGGTCAACTCCGGATATATGCTGGCCCGGCGCCTCGATGATGGAAGCCTTACCGATCCTCAAAAGATACATTACTCGCGGGTGAGCCGCACATCCCTTTGCACGGTCATCGATCTGGGCAATTCAGTGCATGTCGCGACCGTCGAACATGTCCTGGCCGCCCTTAGCGGGCTCGGGATCGACAACGCCCTCATCGTCGTCGAAGGCGAGGAATGTCCCATTCTCGATGGCAGCGCGCGTCCCTTCGTTGAGGAGATCGTGCTTGCGGGGGCTTCGGTGCAGCCGCAGCGCAAGCAGTTCCTGCGTATACTGCGGACCGTGACGGTGCGGGACAATGACGCCTTTGCAATGCTCGAACCCTATAACGGGCGCTGCTTTGACGTCGAAATCGATTTCAACAGCAAGGTGATCGGCCGCCAACGCATGATCTTCGACTGGTCGCCGCGAAAGTTTGAGCAGGACGTGGCGGGCGCTCGCACCTTCGGCTTTGTTGCGCAGGCCAAGGTGCTGCGCCAGGCCGGTTACGCTCTTGGGTCGAGCCTTGAAAACTCGATCGCGATCGAGGCCGACAAGATCGCCAACACGGACGGGCTGCGTTTCCACGACGAATTCGTGCGGCACAAGCTGCTCGACGCGGTGGGCGACCTTGCGCTGGCGGGTCTGCCGATCTATGGGCGATTCAAGTCCTACAAGGGCGGACATGCGCTCAACGCGCTTGTGCTCAAGTCGCTTTTCGCAAGTGAGCAGAATTACGAGCTCGTCGAAGCCGATGCGCTTCCCCTCGATATGGACGCGCTTCTGGATGTTCCCGAAGGGCTCACGATACAGCCCTACTTGCGCTCCATCGGCTGAATGGGCGATAACCCGTCACAGTTTTGAACATTTTGCCCGGTAGCGGGTGAGCATAGAATGCGGGTGCCCTTTGCGGGCATAGAGCGGTGAGGACCGGACAGTTGGCCATCAGCAATTCCAGAGCGGGTTTCTTGGGCGCGGCGGCAAGGCTGTCGGCGGCCGCAGTGCTTCTCGCATTTGTCGCGGCGTGCTCGCCTTTCGGCTTTTTTGCCAAGAGCATCGAGGAAGAACCCATAGTCCCGGCTGAGGAGCTCTATTCGACCGCGCTCAGCAATATGGACAACAACCGCTATAACACCGCGATCGAGAGCCTGGAAAAGCTCGAACGTCAGCACCCCTATTCCACCTATGACGAACGCGCCAAGGTGATGCTGACCTTCGCCAATTTCCGGGTCGGAAAGTATCAGGAGGCGATCCTGGCGGCGGACCGGTTCCTGGCGGTCTATCCGAGCTCTTCGGAAGTGCCCTATATCCTGTTCCTCAAAGGCAGCTCCTACTACAACCAGCTCACCGACATAACGCGCGACCAGGAAGTGGCGCAGGATGCGATCGAGACCTTCCAGCTGCTGATTTCAAGCTATCCCGACAGCCGCTACGCCAAGGAAGCGCAACCGATGATCATTGTCGCGCGCGACCAGATTGCGGGCAAGGAAATGTCGGTCGGGCGCTACTATCTGGGCAACGGCCAGTACACGGCGGCGATCAACCGTTTCCGAGAAGTGGTAGAGAACCATCAGACCTCGACCCATGTCGAAGAGGCGCTCTACCGCCTGATCGAGGGTTACCTCAAGCTGGGGCTGGTGGCCGAGGCGCAGACGGCCGGCGCGGTGCTGGGCACCAATTATCCCACCAGCGAATGGTATCAGCGCGGCTTCGGCCTGCTCCAGCAGCAGGGACTTTCGCCCCAGATGATGGCAGGGAACTGGCTCTCGAACCGGACCTGAGTTTGGAAGGCTCGGCAGGGCGCGGCGGCGCTCTTGACGACCACGTATGTTCCTGTATTGTTCTTGTTCGATTCCGTGGGTCTGCGGAGGCTGTCAGGGCATGGGGAGCCGGTTAGGCGATGCTGAGCACGCTGTCGGTCCGAAACATTGTTCTTATCGATCAGCTCGATCTGGCGTTCGAGCAGGGGTTGACCGTTCTGACCGGTGAAACCGGGGCGGGCAAATCCATTCTGCTCGATGCGTTGACGCTGGCGCTGGGTGGGCGCGGCGATGCGGCGCTTGTACGCCAGGGGGCAGAGAGCGGGCAGGTGGTCGCCGTACTGCATCTGCCCAGGGATCACCCGGCACGTATTCTGTTGCGCGAGAACGAGATTGCGGACGACGCCGAGATCATCCTTCGGCGCGTGCAGCACGCGGACGGACGGACGCGGGCCTTCATCAATGATCAGCCGGTTTCGGCGGGGCTTCTGAAATCGGTGGGGGCACTGCTGGTCGAGGTGCATGGGCAGCATGATGACCGGGCGCTCGTGGACACGGCAACGCATCGGGCCCTGCTCGATGCGTTCGGCGGTTACGAATCCGAGCTTGCTGCCGTTTCCGAGGCTTATGCACTGCTTTCGGCCGCTCAGAAGGCGGTGGATGTGCAGCGGGCGCGGGTGGAAAAGGCGGCGCGGGACGAGGATTACGCGCGGCATATCGTGGAGGAGCTGACCGCACTCAAGCCTGAGCCGGGCGAGGAGACGACGGTTTCGGAGCGCCGGCAATGGCTGATGGGGCTGGAAAAGGCCGCCGGTGAGGTGGCCGATGCCGACGAAGTCCTCAACGGGACGAATGCGCCGGGACCGTCGCTGGCGCTTTTGCTGCGCCGGATCACGCGCAAACCCGAGACCGAAGCCGCGCTCTTTGCGCCGATGGCCGATGCGCTCGATGCCGCGCTCGTGGCGCTGGATAGTGCCAATGAGGCGCTGGATGCGATCAGGCGGGAGATGGCGTTCGATCCGCGCGAACTCGAACAGGTCGAGGAGCGGCTTTTCGCCTTGAGGGCGGCGGCGCGAAAGCACCAGGTCGAGTGCGACGAACTCCCGGGCGTGCTTGAGCGCTATGCGGACGAGATTGCGGCACTCGAGAGCGGCGCGGAGGATCTGGCAAGGCTGGAGGCGGAACTGACTGAGGCCAACGCCGCATATCTCAAGGCCGCCAAGGCGCTGAGCGCCGCGCGAGCCAAGGCTGCCAAGGCGCTGGGCAAGGCGGTGGAGGCCGAACTTCCTGACCTCAAGCTTGGCGCAGCCAGGTTCATCGTCGATCAGCAGGTGGACGAGACGCGCATCGCCGCGAGCGGGTTCGACCAGATCGCTTTCCATGTGCAGACCAATCCCGGCACCACGCCGGGTCCCATGATGAAGGTCGCTTCGGGTGGCGAGCTTTCGCGCTTCCTTCTCGCGCTCAAGGTCGTGCTGGCGGACAAGGGCTCGGTCCCGGTGCTGGTTTTTGATGAGATCGACACCGGTGTCGGCGGGGCCGTGGCCGACGCGATCGGCAAGCGGCTTGCGCGGCTGGCGCGCGCGGTGCAGGTGCTGACCGTCACCCATGCCCCGCAGGTGGCTGCCCGCGCCGCGACGCATCTGCTCATCGAAAAGCAGGCGATAGAGGAAGGCGCCTTCATGCGCACGCATGTCCGCCCGCTTGACGATTCTGCCCGCAGCGAGGAAGTTGCCCGCATGCTGGCCGGCGCGCGCATCACTGAGGAGGCACGCGCGGCTGCAAAGCGTTTGATGAGCGAAGTCGCCGGGTAGAGGCCATTGCAATGAGTGCTGTCGATGATGTTTCCGCTTTGCCGCTCGAGGATGCCAAGGCGGAGCTGGACCGGCTGCACGCGCTGATCGAAAGCGCCGACAAGGCGTATTTCCAGAAGGATGCGCCCGAGATTTCCGACAGCGAATATGACGCCGCCAAGCGGCGCTATATCGCGCTCGAAACCGCCTTCCCCGAATTGCGGCGGCCAGATTCGCTGGCCGAGCGGGTGGGCGCACCGCCGGCGGAGGGTTTCGCCAAGGTCCGGCACAGCGTGCCGATGCTGTCTCTCGGCAATGCGTTCGACGATGATGACGTGGCAGATTTCGTCGCACGTGCGCGGAAATTTTTCGAGCGCGAGAAGGGGCTGGAACTGGCCTTCACTGCCGAGCCCAAGATCGACGGTCTATCGGCCTCGCTTCGCTATGAAAACGGTGTCTATGTGAGGGGCTCGACGCGGGGGGACGGCACCGAGGGCGAGGACATAACCGAGAATTTGCGCACGATCGGGGACATCCCCAAGCGCCTGCAGGGTTCGGGCTGGCCCAATGTGCTGGAGGTGCGCGGCGAAGTCTACATGACCCATGCGGATTTCCAGGCGCTCAAGGCACGCTCGGCTGCCGAAGGCGGGCAGGACTATGTCAATCCCCGCAATACTGCTGCGGGCTCGCTGCGACAGAAGGACCCCTCGGTCACGGCGCGGCGCAACCTCAAATTCTTTGCCTATGGTTGGGGCGAGATCAGCGCTCCCCTGGCGGACACGCAGTATGAATCGGTGCTGCGGCTGCGGGACTGGGGCTTCGTCGTCAACGATCTCATGATCCGTACCACGAGTCTTGAGGAGATGCTGGCGCATTACCGCGCGATCGAGGCGCAGCGCGCAACGCTTGGCTATGACATCGATGGGGTTGTGTACAAGCTCGACCGGCTCGACCTGCAGCAGCGCTGGGGCTTTGTTGCACGCGCGCCGCGCTGGGCAATTGCGCATAAATTCCCGGCCGAACAGGCAACGACCATTCTCCACAAGATCGATATTCAGGTAGGACGAACCGGAACGCTCACCCCGGTCGCGAGGCTGCAGCCGGTGACGGTGGGCGGGGTCGTGGTCGAGAACGCGACGCTGCACAATGAGGATTATATCGCCGGACGGGACAGCACGGGCGCCCCGATCCGCGACGGCTATGATATCCGCGAAGGCGACACGGTGATCGTGCAGCGGGCAGGGGACGTGATCCCGCAGATAGTCGCTGTGGTGCCCGATAAAAGGCCGGTTGATGCGGTGCCCTTCGTTTTTCCGGACCGGTGTCCTGAATGCGGCTCGGAGGCGGTGCGCGAGATCAATCCTAAGACCGGCAAGCTCGACGCGCGGCGGCGGTGCACGGGCGAGATGATCTGCCCGGCGCAGTCGATCGAGCAGCTCAAGCATTTCGTCTCGCGCAATGCGATGGATATCGAGGGGCTGGGCGACAAGCAGATCGCAGCATTTCATGCCGACGGGCGCGTGATGCAGCCGGCAGACATCTTCACCCTCGCCGAGCGCGACGCGCGAAGCCTCAAAAGACTCAAGGACCAGGAGGGCTGGGGGGAAACCTCCGCAAGAAAGCTCTTTGCGGCGATCGATGCGCGGCGCGAACCTGAACTGGACCGGTTCATCTTCGCCCTCGGCATCCGGCATGTGGGCGAAACGACGGCGGCGCTCTTTGCCAAGACGTTCTCGCGCTTCGAGACTTTCCGCGAGACGGCTTACAAAGCCGGTAAAGGTGACGAGGAGGCCTATGGCGCGCTGATCGGCATCGACGGCATAGGCGATACCGTGGTGCAGTCGGTCGCCTCCTTTTTTGCCAATGAGCGCAATGAAAGGGCCATCGATGCGCTGCTCGAACAGGTAAAGCCAAAGCCTTATGTCATGACCGTTTCTGCCGACAGCCCGGTGGCGGGCAAGACGGTGGTCTTTACCGGGAGTCTCGAGCGGATGACCCGCAGCGAAGCCAAGGCCATGGCCGAGCGCATGGGGGCCAAGGTGGCGGGTTCGGTGTCGGCAAAAACGGATCTCGTCGTGGCCGGACCCGGAGCCGGGAGCAAGCTCAAGCAGGCCGAGAGCCTGGGCGTGGAGGTGATCTCGGAGGACGAATGGTTCGAACTCACGGGGCAGGGTTAGATGGGGGAAGCGGAAATGCGCGGCTTGATCGGTTCGGTTGTGATGCTTGCGGCGTGTACGGCCGGTCCGGCACAGGCGCAGTCGAGCGCGGATGAGCTGCGCGATTATCTTTATCAGGGGCGGATTGCGGAGGGGATCGAAGCCTTCGCAGGGAAACCTGACGATCCCGAGGCCGCGTTCGGTCTTGGGTTTCTCACCTTCGCGTCGGGAGTCGAGCATCTGGCAGGCGTGTTTTACCGCCACGGATTTGATCCGCAGCGCGGGGTTGCGACGTCACCGATTTTCGGGATGCCGACGGCTCCGGCCCGGACGCGCGTTCCCGAGGCAATCGATTACGAAGCCTTCCGCGGCTATCTCGAACAATTCCTCGAGACGATGGACCGCGCGCATGATCTGCTGATCATTGCGTCGGAAGACGCTGACTTTGCCGTCGAACTCGACGTTATGCAGATCCGGGTCGACATCGATGGCGACGGGGCTGCGGGCGATGGAGAGTCGATTGGCGCCTTTATCGCGCAGGCGGGCGGCATGGCGCCCGAGTTGGGCTTTGATGATGACCTGGCCGACCTTCCGCCCGCGACTTTTGCCTTCGATGCCGCTGATGCCATCTGGCTGGCGGGATATTCGCAGGTGCTGGCATTCCACGCCGATTTTCTGCTGGCGCACGATTTCGGGGACTTTTTCGCCGCAGCCATGCACCGGCTGTTTCCCGGAGCTGGCTTGCCAATGGAGGCGCACACGCCGTCGGGGAGCCTGTTCATGGATCGCGACAGCGATGCGCTGATTGCGGATGCCATTGCCGCGATCCACACGCTCAACTGGCCGGTGATCGATCCAGAACGGCTGCAGGCGGCCCAGGAGCGCGCGCTTGCGGTGATTGCGCTATCGCGGCGGAATTGGGAGGCGATTCTGGCTGAAACCGACGACCATCTCGAATTCATCCCCTCGCCCTACCAGACGCCGGTGGACAAGCAGATGGCGGTGACGAAGGCGATGGTGAGCGCCTGGCACGAGACGCTGGACGTGGCGGAACGTGTGCTCAAGGGCGACCTGCTCTTGCCGCACTGGCGTTTTTCCGGGGTGGGCTTCGATCTCGACCGCTATTTCAAGGAAGCGGAGCGCACCGATCTCGTTCTGCTGCTGACGGGATATGATGCCCTGCCGTTCCTGCGCGAAGGCAAGGTGGTGAACGCGGAGGATTTTGCGGCCGCCAATGCAGTCTTCGGCGATGCTATCTGGGGCTATGTGCTTTGGTTCAACTGAGAAGGAATGTCTGACGCCAGAAGCTGTTCGCCCGCCTCGGTGACGATGTTCGCGATCGTCCGGAAAAGGGCCTCATATGGTGAGCCGGCGCGCCAGACCAGCCTCAGCGTGCGGGCGGCACCCGGGGCGGCGAGCTGCAGGAAGTCTATACGCTCATTGCTCATTTCGCGCTTGAGGCTGATGGCGGGGAGCAGCGTTACGCCATAACCGGCGGCCACGAGCTCGAGAATGGTGGTCAGCGAGGTCGCGGCGAAGCGGCGGCCACGGGCGTCGGACTGAATGGAGCAGGCGTCGAGCATCTGGTCGCGCAGGCAGTGACCTTCCTCGAGCAGCAGGAAACGGTTGTCCGGCAACCGGGAGAGCTCCACCGGATTGCCGAGTTCCGAGCCGCCGGGCGCGGCAAGGATGAACGGGTCCGAAAAGAGCGGCGCCGACACAAAGCCCGGGGCGGGCGGCATGGTGCCAAGAAGGGCGAGATCGAGTTCCCCTTCGGACACCGCGTTCAGCAGCCGCTCGGTCTTGCCCTCGCTTACAGTGAAGTGCGTGTCAGGCAAGGCCGAGGCGAGCGCGGGCAGGACATAGGGGAGGAGATAGGGCGCGACGGTCGGGATCAGCCCGAACCGCAGTGGCCTTGCCGGATGGCCGGCAGACATGTCGGCGAAGCTTTCCAGATCCTGCGCCGCGCTGAGGACACGGTTGGCATGAGCGAGAAAGTCGCGCCCGAAGGGCGTGAGCCGCACCGATTTCCCCATGCGATCAAAGATCGGCGTGCCGCAGCGGTCCTCGAGCTGCTTGATCTGCTGGGACAGCGCGGGCTGCGTTACATGGCACCGCTGCGCAGCGCGGCCAAAATGCTCTTCTTCCGCGATGATCTGGGCGTAGTGGAGCTGCCGGAGCGTGATCGAATGCATGCGCTTCATCGAAGTGAATATAATCTCGTTTTATCAGATCAGAAGAGTTTATCAATTTGTCTGATCTGCGCCTTTCCCCCTGGCTTCAGCGTTTGCTCCGGCCTTCGCCGGAGATGCATTGCGGCTGGGCGAGCGGATAGATCGCATTTTATTAAAACTGGTCCAGCAGCGTTCAATCGAAAGCTAGACCCTTTTGCGACTCTGTCATGACTTGTGCGGCAGTGGAGCCGGGGAGACGGGCCAAATGCATGAAGCTGGTGAAGGCATTCGCGCATTCGCGAATTTCAGGGTGCTAAACGGCGAGGCGGACGCCGCGGAGCGCGACCACCTGATCCGCAATCTCGCGCAACTGTTCTCCTATGTGTCCGATCGTTGCGACGATGAGCAGGTGGCACAGTATGACGAGGTACTGTGTCAGCTCGCCGACATCGTCGAGATCGAGGCGCGGGCGCATGTGGCAAAGCTAATTGCGCCGCTCGAAAGGGCGCCAGGCTCGGCGGTCCTCAAGCTCGCCAACGACGTGATCGAGGTCGCAGCACCGCTGCTCCAGTTCTCCACCGTCCTTTCCGACGACGACCTCATCGAGATTGCCCAGCACCAGACCGAGGCGCACCGGGTGGCGATCGCAAGCCGCAGGGGGCTCGCGGGGCGCGTTGGCGAGGCAATCGCGGAATATGGCCAAGAGCCGTCGGTCACGCGCTTGCTGCGCAATCGGGAAGCCGAGTTCACCCACAGGCTTGTCGAGAAGATTGCCGTCATGGCGGTCGAGAACGATGCGCTGGCCGACGATCTGCGCGGCCGTGAAGATATCGACTGGGCCGAAATCCGTTCCGAAATTTCCCAGATCGGCGCCAGGGCCCTCGAAAGCCTCGGCTTGCTGGTGCGGAACAACGACAATGACGGCACGGCGAACCGGGTCCAGGCGGTGGTGTACAACCGCATCAAGAACCGCGCGGGCTTTTCGGCCGGTGAATGGAAGCTGGCCTGGAACCAGGTCAAGGCGCTGGCCGACCGCAGGCGTTTCGATCTCAAGGCGCTCTATCGCTTCACCCGCTTCGGCTATGGCCACCACACCGCGGCGGGCCTGACCATGCTGCTCGAAGTGCGGCCCGAAATCTTCGTCAAGTGGCTGGCCATGCAGGACTATGTGGCCGTCACGGTGGCTGCCAAGGCCATAGGGCTCGAGCCCGAACTCTTTGAATCGGTAATCGGCGTGCTGCCCTGGCGCGACATGCCGAGCCGGCTCGACATCGAAAACGTCCGCAAGCGCTTTGAGGCGCTGAGCGAGGACGAGGCCACTGCCATATTCGAGCTCTGGCGGTCGCACTCATTCCGCCGTCGCGGTGCTGAGGACGCCGTCGCCTGACCTCCCTTACCAGTCACGACCCCTTTGGCCCGCGAGGTGAAACCACCGTCGCGGGCCTTCTTTTTGCGCCAAGCGTCTTGACATAACGACATAAAGATATCTTTATATACTCGTCATGGCAGACCAAAGGGAGCGAGCGCATGCTCAGGGCGAGGCCGACGCAAAACGCACAGAAGATCGTTACCCTGCTCAAGGCGGCGGGCGAAATCACCCGGTTGCGCCTGCTTGCGCTGCTGGCCGAAGGCGAGTTGAGCGTCAAGGATTTTACCGAAATCCTGGGGCAGAGCCAGCCGCGTGTTTCCCGGCACCTGAAGCTTCTTGTGGATGCGCAGCTCGTAACACGCAATGCCGAAGGCGCCTGGGCCTATTTCCGCCTCAACGATTCAGGTCCGGGAAAGGCGCTCAATGATTGGCTGTTCCAGACCATCGACCCGTCCTCGCCCGAATTGCGCCGCGATCGGGAAAAGCTCGCGGCCGTACGCGAGGCGCATCGCGAACAAGCAAACGCCTATTTCGCCAAGATCGCCAGCGACTGGGACAAGCTCAGAAGCCTTCACGCGCCGGACTCGGCGGTGGAGGCCGCCATCCTGGAGATGGCGGGCAGCGCACAGGGCGGGTTGATGCTCGATCTAGGCACCGGCACGGGGCGGATGATCGAATTGCTCGCCAACCGTTTCGAGCACGCGATCGGCATCGATTCCAGCCGCGAGATGCTGGCGATCGCGCGGTCCAAGATCGATGCTGCGGGGCTGTCGAATGTGCAGGTGCGGCTGCGCGACATCACCGATATCGGCGATCACGCCGGCAGCGCCGACCTCGTGACGATCCATCAGGTGCTACATTATTTCGACGATCCTGCAGCGGCGCTGGTGCCAGCAGCCGATTGCCTGCGGCCCGAGGGGGCGCTGCTCGTGGTGGATTTTGCGCCGCATAATCTTGAATTCCTCAGGACCGAGCAGGCGCATCGTCGCCTGGGCATCTCGGACGAGCAGATGGAGGTTTGGGCACGGGCGGCGGGACTGGAGGTCGCACAGGTGCGGCGATTCCCGTCGGAAAAAGAACAGGGGCTCACCGTATGTCTGTGGCGCCTGGAGCGCCGGTCATGATCGGAGGTGACACGATGACAGCCAGCACCAGCAGTTCCAATCTCATCCGGCTTCAGCCCGCGTCCCGGGACGTGGTGATGAGCTTTGAGTTCTTTCCGCCCAAGACCGACGAAATGGAGGCGCGATTTCGCGAGAGCCTCGATCAGCTCCGGCACCTGCGCCCAAGTTTCGTCTCGGTGACCTATGGTGCCGGCGGCACGACGCGCGAGCGTACGCTGCGCATGGTCACACAGGTCAAAGCCCGCTCGGGTATCGATGCCGCGGCGCATATCACCTGCGTCGGCGCCACGCGTCAGCAAGTGGATGCGGTGGTGCGCAGCTATGAACTGGTGGGGATCAACCGGATCGTTGCGCTGCGGGGCGATCCGCCTACGGGCATCGGCGATATCTTCGTGCCGCATCCGGGCGGGTACCGCAATGCGGCCGAACTGGTTGCCGGAATACGCAGGATCGGGGATTTCGACATCTCGGTTGCCGCCTATCCCGAAAAGCACCCGCAAAGCCCGAACTGGGACGCCGAGATCGACAATCTCAAGCTCAAGCTCGATGCGGGCGCCAACCGGGCGATCACGCAGATGTTCTTTGAGAATGCCGACTATTGGCGGCTTGTTGAACGGGCCCGGAAGGCGGGCATAACGGCGCCGATCGTGCCGGGTATCCAGCCCATCCACAATTTCAGGCAGGTCGCCGGCTTTGCCGCCCGCTGCGGGGCAACAATCCCGGTCTGGCTAGCCGAGCGGTTCGAAGGGCTCGAGAACGACCCCGAGACCCACGCACGCGTGGCCGCCGAGATCGCCGCACGGCAGGTGACGGAGCTGATGGATTCAGGCGTCAGGCAGTTCCACTTCTATACGCTCAACCGCGCGGATCTGCTGCTGTCGCTGACGAGGCTGCTGGGGCTCAAGGCCGCGGCCTAGGGGCTTAAATCAGATCATCGACCGTGACGTTGAGCGCGTCAGCCAGCTTCTTGATCGTTTCGATGGAGCCAGTTTTTCTGCCGGTCTCGATTTCGGCGATCTGTACGCGGTTTACCCTGGCGCGTTGGGCAAGAGCGGACTGGGTCAAGCCGCGACAGTCGCGATATACGCGCAACGGGCTTTCGCCGTTGATGATGCGATTGGCGAACTCCGCCGGGATGAGTTCGTCTCGTCCATTGGCGAGGCGAGCCATTGCGCGGTCATAGGCGGCGGTGTCGGCGGCGTCTTCCGCGAAGGCAAGGAGACGCTCATATTCCGCGCGGGAAATAGTCACGGTGTCAGTCATTATACACACTGCCTCTGGGCCCGATTTCCAGCACGTCGAGAACGGTGCCGTCCTGCATGATTATGCGCCAATCTCCCACCCTTAGCCGGATGCCATCGCGTCCCCTGAGCGGCTTCACATTGTTGGCTTGCGAGGCGGGGTCACTTGCATACGCCTCAATCTTGCCCCTAATCCGCTGGGCGGTGTTCGCAGGCATACGCCGAAGGGCTCTCAAGGCGTCCTTGGTGTAAGAGATCGGCTTCATGACGAAATGTAGCTAAAGGCGACATTCTAGTCAATGGCTACAATGTCGCCGTCGCCATCTCCAGCCACTCGCGATCATGGCCTGATAGCCTCGGGCCGATCTCGGCTCGTACGCGGGCGTGGTAGGCGTTGAGCCAGTTGAGCTCTTCCCGGTCGAGCAGGCCGGTGTCGATCAGGCGTTTATCGATTGGTGCCAAGGTGAGGGTCTCGAATTCGAGGAATTTGCCCTCGCCGACTTCGCTCTCGCGCACGACGATCAGGTTTTCGATGCGGATGCCGTATTGGCCTTCGCGGTAGTACCCCGGCTCATTGGAGAGCACCATGCCTTCTTCGAGGGGGACGGTGTATCGCGGCGCGATGCCGGCGGGACCCTCATGGACGGAGAGGAAGGCGCCGACGCCGTGGCCGGTGCCGTGGTTGTAGGTGAGACCCACCTGCCAGAGGAACTGGCGCGCAAGGACGTCGATCTGCGCACCGGTGGTGCCGCGCGGGAAACGGGCGCGGGAAATCGCGATCATGCCCTTGAGGACGCGGGTGAAGCGGTCCTTCTGTTCGTCAGTGACGGGGCCGGTGGCCATTGTCCGGGTGATGTCGGTGGTGCCGGAAAGGTACTGCCCCCCGCTGTCGACCAGCATCAATTCACCGGGGATGAGGCGGCGATTGGTCTTTTCGGACACACGGTAGTGGACAATTGCGCCATTGGGGCCCGAGCCGGAAATCGTTTCGAAGCTGACATCGACGGCGGTGGGCTCTTCGCGGCGGAAGGCCTCGAGCTGCTTGACGATGTCTATTTCCGTCAGTTCGCCCTTTGGCGCTTCGCGGTCCAGCCAGCAAAGGAAGCGCGCCATGGCAACGCCATCGAGCTTTTGCGCCTCGCGCATGCCGGCCAGCTCGACCTCGTTCTTGCGGGCCTTGGGCAGAAGGACGGGGTCGCGCTTTTCGATGAGTTTGGCACCGCCGTCGGCGAGGATCATCCTGACGCGGGCAGGGGCGGTGGCCGGGTCGAACCAAACCGATTTGCCTTGCCGGGCCAGTTCTTCCAGTTCGGAGGCAAACTCCCCTTTCTCGCGAAGGGTGGCGATGCCGGCCAGAGCTGTCCGGTTCTCCTCAGTGATCTTGTTGCCCGGCACGAAGATCACCGGCTCACCTTCGGCTGGCACGATGGCAAAGCCGAGCACGAAGGGATTGTGCGGGACATCGCGGCCGCGGATGTTGAACAGCCAGCACAGCGACTCGGGCAGTGTGAGGACGGTTGCATCCGCGCGCTCCTCGGCCATCGATTTGCGCAATTCGGCAAGCTTGTCTGCGGCCGGCTTGCCGGTGCGGTTGTGCCCGAGAACTTCGATCGGCCCCTGCGGAGGCGCGGGCCGGTCCTGCCAGAGGTGATCGACCGGATTTTCGACGGGCACCAGCGTGATGCCGGCCTTGTCCAATGGAGCCTTGAGGCTGTCCAGCATGCCGGGTGTATGGAGCCAGGGATCAAAGCCAAGGCTGATGCCGGAAGGGAAGTTGGCGGCGATCCATTCGCCGGGATTGGTGGAGGTGGTGTCGACCACCTCGAAAATGGCGGTGTCGGTCTGTGCAGGCGCCTGAAGCGTGTAGCGGCTATCAACGAAGAGGGCCGCGCGCTCCGCGCCGACAATTGCCAGGCCTGCCGAACCCGTAAATCCGGTTATGTAGGCCAGCCTCGCATCGCTTTCCGGTACGTATTCGCCCTGATGGACGTCGGCGCGCGGAATGAGAAAGCCATCAAGGCCTTGTGCGGCCAGATGGGCGCGCAACGCTGCGACGCGCGGGGCAACCTCGCGCGGGTCGGACTTTTCCTCAAAGCTCTGGAAGACGGCGTCGGGGATGGGGTCAAAGGACATGGGCCCGCCTTGCGATCTCTTAACCTTGCCATGCAGGAACGGCATGGCTGGTCTGCCTTGGCCCCCCTAACTAGCAGATGGGAAAGAGCTTATCTATCGCATGAAGCCAAAGAGTGAAAAATTTTTACTCGCCGAGACAGGAGTGTGGACAATGGTTGAAGACAAGAGCTTTTTTCGCAAGGCGCTTGATGCGATGGTTGAGGCCCGCAGCCGCGAGGCCGCCCGTCAGATCGATCGCTATTCGCGGATTTACGGGTGTGATTTCGGCACCTCGAAGAAGGGTGCGGCCGAATAGGGTCGCCTGGGGCTGAACGGCTCCACTTCTTATTACATCTCAAAGCCCTGATGGCCCGCAAGCCATCGGGGCTTTTTGCCTTTATGGCGTTGATTTTCCTCCATCGCTTCCCCGGCTCCCCGCCTTCGCGGGGACATGCTTGAGCCGGGGTCCATGCCGCATCCCCACGGGCCTGGAGGGCACGCTCTGGGTCCCGGCTTTCGCCGGGACAGCGAAGGGGGCGAAGAACAACGAGGGAGTGGACAGCGCAGGAGAGGGCGGCGGGCCAGATAAGCCGCTTACACCTTCTCCAGCACCAGCGTTGTCCAGTCCTTGCGCACAATGCGGTCGCGCAGGACCATGCCCTGGCGGGCATAGGCCGAGATCACCTTTTGCGCCTGGGTGTTGAGCAGGCCCGAGAGGATGATTGCGCAGCCTTTTTCGGCGATCCGGCCCATGCCGGGGGCGAGGCCGACGAGCGGCGCGGCAAGGATGTTGGCGATGATCAGGTCATAAGGCGGATTGCCCTGGATGATCTGGTGATCGAGACCGGCGGCATCGACTTCGATGATGAGATGGGCGACGCCGTTGATCCTTGCGTTGTTCCGGGTCGTCTCGACGGCGACGGGGTCGATATCGGTGGCGATGACCGGTACGCGGCGGCGCTTGGCAACGGCTATGGCAAGAATGCCCGTGCCGGTGCCCACATCGATGGGGCGCGTGGGCTTCTTGCGCTTGAGCACCCGCTGGATGGCTTCAAGGCAGCCTGTTGTCGTTTCGTGATGGCCGGTACCGAAGGCCTGCGCAGCGTCGATCCTGATCGGGATCGTGCCCGCCGGAGGCGCGTCCGTTTCGTGGCTGCCGTAGACATAGAATCCGCCCGCAGTGACAGGCTTGAGCCCTTCGAGCGATTTGCCGACCCAGTCGGCATTCTCGTCGATCGCCGAAACGGAAAAGCCGACCTCCCCGCCGAGCACCGATTGCGCCAGCGCCTGGAATGCCGCGATGTCGGGCGGGCTGTCGCATGTGGCTTCGAATATCCACTCCCCGGTCTCTTCGTCCTCATGGGCGGAAGCCGTGAGCGCCAGATCCTCGCGTTCCATAACCGCATCGACCAGGGCATAGGCCTGGTCCTTGGTCAGGGGCGTCGATATCTGGTCCTGAGGCATGGATTGCACCTTCCGTTCTGTGAGCGGGTTGTGCGTTTGCGCGCGGCGTTAGTCAACACGGCAATCAAGCCCTTGACGCGGGAATGATTTCGTTCATTCTTTGTTCTTGAATTGCTGGAGGTGAGGCCATGTATGGATTGATCGGGCGCATGATCGCCGCAGCAGGCAAGCGGGATGAACTGATCTCGATCCTGCTCGAACATGAGGGCGGCATGCCGGGATGCAAAGCCTATATCGTGGCGAGGGACCCAGCGGATCCGAACGCCATCTGGATTACCGAGGTCTGGGAGAGCGAGGAAAGCCACAAGGCTTCTCTTTCCATTCCGAGCGTGCGCGCGGCGATCGAAAGGGCCATGCCGATGATCGCCGAGTTCGACCAGCATTACGAGATCGAGCCAGTGGGCGGGATCGGTCTTTCCTAAATGCGCACATGCGATCAAGCGCGGACGCGCGGCCGTGGGCATGGTTGTCCGGTAGGCAAGTGAGGGTCAGGCGTGCGGTCGATCGGCAAGGTGTTGTGGTACATCGAGAGCAATTTCCGCAAGGACATCACGCTCGATGACATTGCGAGCGCCTGCGGAATCTCACGGTTCCATATGTGCCGGGCCTTTGCGGCTGCCACGGGCTATTCCGTCATGGAGTATCTTCGCGGCAGGCGGCTGACCGAGGCGGCACGGCAGCTTGCGGCGGGCGCACCATCCATTCTCGATGTGGCGCTCGACGCCGGCTATGGTTCTCACGAAGCCTTCACGCGGGCCTTCCGCGAGTGTTTCGGGCAGACGCCCGACGCGGTGCGGAACGGGGCCCGGCTGGGTCAGACAGCTTTGGTGGAGCCAATCAGAATGGACAGAGCAGCAGAGAAGAATTTCGACCTCCCGCAGCCGCGCAAAGAGGAGCGGGGGGCGATAACGATCGTAGGGCTAGCCCGGCGCTATCCCTATACCGGCAATGAAGGCATCCCGGGGCAATGGACCGAGTTCCAACCCTATGAGGGGACCCTCGGGGAGCGGCAGGGCCTCTGGTACGGGGTCTGCGACGCGTTCGACGAGGCAGCGGGGACCTTCCGCTATACCTGCGGGGTGGAGGTGGACCGGCCGGACGATGTTCCCGCGGAACTCGAAACGATCCGGATCAGGCCGCAGAGTTACCTGGTCTTCTCTCATCCGGGGCATATCTCGGGCATCAGGCACACTATGAACGCCATCTGGAGCGACTATATGCCCGGCTGCCCGTTCGAAGTTGAGGGCGATGCGCCGATGTTCGAGCTTTATGACGAGAAGTTCGATGGGCGCACGGGTTTGGGTGGAATCGAGGTGTGGATACCGGTCAGGGTGTAGAGAAGACGGTGGCGATGGGCACTGTCGTGCCCACCACCCCTCCCCAGCCCTCAAGGGGAGGGTGTGTCCTTTGCCCGGCTGTCCCCGTACGCATAAGGCCAGCACCTCCCCCCTTGTGGGGGAGGTTGGGAGGGGGTGCGGTGCTTGCGGCGAGCGCGGATGCGGCGGTTACTCCAACCGCT
>CAYSBF010000045.1:0-1460 GCA_964429025.1 uncultured Pelagibacterium sp. | reverse complement strand
GCTGCGAGGGCACCGCCAGCCAATCTAGCACAGGTTTGGGCCGGGTGGATGCGCGAGCGTTAGCCCGCAAACACCGCCATGAACGTATAGGCGGCGTATTGGGAGGCATAGAACACGGCGATCACGAGGACGATGACAGCCGCAAATTTGAGGCCGGCATTGGTGAGGGATTTCTGGCGGTCGTCTAAGTCGGGTTTGCCGGACATTGCTGATCCTGCGCTTGGCTCTTGCCGGAGGGTATAGCGCAGGTGAAGGCACGGGGCCAGCCATGCCGGCCCGACGAACGTGGTGCCGCCGCCTCGAGAAAATCCCGATCTGATAGATCAAAATCGGGTGCTTTAGAGCCAGGAATTCGGTTGAATCAGATCCTTGGACCAGCACCTTGTTTCGTCGCGTGTTCGAACCGCAAATGCGGTGGCCATCCCCGTTCGATCCGGGGACATACTATTGCTGGAAATGCTCTAGCCGGTCAGCCCTCACTATCCGTCGAGTTTGCGCTTGAGCAGCTTGATGCGATTGTCGGCTTCGAAGCGCGACAGGCTTTCGTCATAGGCTTCGGGTTCCTCGGCGCGCTGCGAAAGGCAAAGCAGTTCGGCCATCTGCGCGGGGGTCATCGGGTCGTCGTCGCGCTCGGGCAAGTTGTCCGGGTTCGCAATGGCTATGTCGGGGTGAATATCGGACATAAGTGGTTCCTCCGGGTTGTATAGGAGGAACGGCAATGACAATGCCGAGGTTCCGCGACGGTCCGTTAGAGTACGAAATTGGCAGATATTCTGCCTTGAGTATCTACCGTGTCCGGGATAGTCCAATGTCCAATACTGCACATAACAAAAAAAGAGGTGCTGGGTATTCGCGAGCCAAAGTAACGGGTGCTCACCCTGGCTTGACAAAACTGTCGAGCACCTTCTTGGGTCCCGCCTTCTCGAAGTCGATCGAGAGCTTGTTGCCCTCGGCCGCGGTGACGGTACCATATCCGAATTTGAGGTGGAACACGCGTTCCCCTATGCCGTAAGCGGCGGAAGGGCCGGACGAGCGGGCGACGAGTTCGCCCTCGATGGTCAACGGGCCGGGTCCTTTGCGGGATTGCTGCTGGCGCTGGGCGCGTTGCCATCCGGGGGTTTCATAGACGCTTTCGAACGGATCACGGGCATCAAAGCGCGTGGCGGCGCGGCCGCCATAGGTGTAGCCACCATAGGATGAGCCGGTGTCCTTGACCTCGACCGCCTCGGGCGGGAGTTCGTCGAGAAAGCGAGACGGAATGGCCGACTGCCACAGGCCGTGGATGCGGCGGTTCTGGGCCAGCGAGATGTGACAGCGTAGTCTCGCCCGTGTGATGCCGACATAGGCGAGGCGACGCTCTTCCTCGAGGCCCGCGAGACCGGACTCATCGAGCGAGCGCTGGTGGGGAAACAGGCCCTCTTCCCAGCCGGGCAGGACGACCGGGTTGAATTCGAGCCCCT
>CAYSBF010000044.1:0-19863 GCA_964429025.1 uncultured Pelagibacterium sp. | reverse complement strand
CGCGATCGGCGGACGAGTACGTCCTTGCGGTGTTCGAGCCATGCCTTGATGGCATCGCCCAGGCTCATGACGCGCGGGATGAGCCCCTTGTCGAGCACGTTCATGTTGAGCGAGAAGCGCTGTTCGAGCTCGGTCAGCTTGAACATCGACTCCATGAGGAGCGTGGGATCGACATTTCCGGCGCGGGGTTCGAGGACGAGCCGGATGTCCTCGGCACTCTCGTCGCGCACATCCTTCAACAGCGGCAGACGGCGGGCCAGCAGCAGTTCGGCGATCTTCTCGACCAGCCTCGACTTCTGCACGCCATACGGGATTTCCGTGACGACGATCTGGTAGACGCCCCTGCCCTTGTCCTCGCGGTGCCAGCGCGCCCGGACGCGGAAGGAGCCACGGCCGGTCGCGTAGGCCTGTTCGGTGCCCGCCGGGTCGTCGACCATGATGCCGCCGGTCGGAAAATCGGGGCCTGGGACGAAGCGCATGAGGTCGGCGGCCGTGGCGTTGGGCTCCATCAGGAGATGTAGGGCCGCATCGCAAAGTTCAGAGACGTTGTGGGGCGGGATGGAGGTGGCCATGCCCACGGCAATGCCGCTGGAGCCGTTGGCGAGCAGGTTGGGGAAGTTCGAGGGGAGGACGATGGGTTCCTCGTCCTCGCCATCATAGGTCTGGCGGAAATCGACGGCGTCCTCGGTGATGCCTTCAAGGAGGCGCGCAGCGACTTCTGTCATGCGGCTTTCGGTATAGCGCATGGCGGCGGCGCCATCGCCATCGACCGAGCCGAAATTGCCCTGTCCGTCAACCAGCGGGTAGCGCACGGCGAAATCCTGCGCGAGGCGGACGAGCGCGTCGTATACCGACTGGTCGCCGTGAGGGTGGAATTTGCCGATCACGTCGCCCACTATGCGGGCAGATTTCTTGTAGCCCTGGCCGGGGTCGAGCTTGAGCAGGCGCATCGCATGCAGGATGCGGCGATGGACTGGCTTCAGCCCGTCCCGTGCATCGGGCAGCGCGCGCTGGGTGATCGTCGAGATCGCATAGGAGAGATAGCGCTCCTCGAGCGCTTCCTTGAGATCAACGATACGCTCATCCCCGCCGGGCGGGTCAATCACTTCGGCCATTGGCCAACCTTCAGTCCGTTTCCGAATCAGGTGGAAAGTATAGACCCTGGGCGGCCGCGTGAACTGTTGATCAGGTGAATATCAACGTGCTGTGCGTCATTGCGCCGGCCATCGCCCCGTCCCCAACCGCCAAGGCGACCGAACCTGAGGCTCTCGCTACGTCGCCGCAGGCGACGACGCCTTCGATCGAGGTTTCTTTCCTCTCGCCGGTCCAGATGTGCCGGCCGAGAGGGCCTTCCTCCATCCGGCACCCGAGTTGCTCGGCAAGAGGGCTTGAGGGCTCCGTATGCCCTGCGGTGAACAGGCCGGCAAAGGAGAGCGTGCGGCCATCCTCGAGTTCAATATCAGCCTTGCCGGTGACGCGGGCAACGCGGCCCCGTTCCAGCGTCACGCCTCGCCGCTCCAGCTGCTCCAGTTGGCCAGCGTCCGGCTCGAACGTATCGTTGAGGAAGAAGGTGGTCGGGCCCCAATCGGGCAGAAGCATGGCCTGGTGCATGGAAATCGGGCCAATGGCGAGCACGCCCACCGGCCCCTGAGCGAGTTCATAACCGTGGCAATAGGGGCAGTGATACACCCCCTTCCCCCATCGCTCGGTGAGGCCGGCTACATCGGGAAGCGCGTCACTGACGCCGAACGCAAGAATCAGCCGCCTTGCCTTCATTTCCCGCCCGTCGGCGAGACGAACCGCGAAATCGTCCAGGGCTCCATTCGCCTCGACAGCCTCGCCTTCGATCCATTCGACGGTCGGATACGCGAGAAGCTGGGCTTTCGCATCGGCGGCAATATCACCGGGCGCGCGGCCATCCTGGGTCAAAAAGCCATGTGCCGAGGTCGCATAACGATTGCGGCGCTGGCCGGAGTCGACGACCGCGATCCTGCGGCGCGCTCGGGCCAGTTGCAGACCCGCGCTCATGCCCGCATAGCTTCCGCCGACGATGACAACGTCATGGTCCATTCGTGCGCTCCCTGTGGGCCCGGCTTTCGAGCCGTTTGGTGAAGTCATTTGCCAGCTGGGCGAGGGTGAGACTCTGGAAACGGATGAGAAGCAATGCCTCGGCTTCCTTCATCGCATCGTCCAGCGCTGAGTTGACTGCCTGTTCGAGCAGGCATTCAGGCGCCTCGTTCCGGTTTGCGATCGCATATACGGCTGGTTCGCCCAGCGCCTCGTGAATGTCCCTAATGGTCGTCTGTTCCAGATCGCATGCGATGGACCAGCCGCCATTGTGGCCCTTGGTGGAACTGACCAGCCCCGCCTCGCGCAGTCCCGCCATCGTGCGCCGCACCACAACGGGGTGGGTGCACATGCATTGGGCGAGTGCTTCCGACGTCATCGGGTGCCTGTGCGCTGCCATATGCATGAGCGCGTGAAGGACTGCGGAAAGTTGGCTGCTCGTTTTCATGTAACTTTTTATATTACGAGAAATGAGAACGCGCAATGCGGATTGACAACCTAAATATACAAGTTTACACTTATATAAACCGACGCTTGTAACGAGGCCTCTCATGCAATTCGATTTCGCAACCCATCTCAACATGATCAAGCGCAGCGTCGTGGCACAGGAGCGGGACGGACATCCGGTTCGCGCCGTCACGCTGCAGCGGCCCTATAAGACCAGTGTCGAGGATCTGTGGGACGCGGTGACAAGCCCCGAGCGTATTCCGCGCTGGTTCCTGCCAATCAGCGGCGAGTTGAAGCTGGGTGGAAAATACCAGCTCGAAGGCAATGCCGGAGGAACGATAACCGACTGTACGCCGCCACGCTTTTTCGCCGCGACCTGGGAATTCGCGGGCGGCATGAGCTGGATCGAGGTCCGGATCGAGCCGGAAGGCGAAGGCACCATGCTTACGCTTGCCCATATCTGCCCGGTGGACGCGTTCTGGGCCCAATATGGTCCGGGCGCGGTCGGCGTGGGCTGGGACCTGGGCACTGTCGGACTCGAAATGCATCTGGCGGGCGAAGAGATCGGCAAATTCGACGAGAATGCCTTCGCAACTTCGCCGGAGGGCAAGGCCTTGATCAGCAGCGCCAGCGAAGACTGGGCCCGCGCGGCCATTGAAGCCGGCGAAGACCCCGAACAGGCGCGGAACGCCGCCAAGGCCACCACCGCCTTCTATACCGGCGAACAGCCAATGCAGGAATAATGCACGCTTTCGATGTTCTCGGCGATCCGGTTCGCCGCCGCATTCTGGAATTGCTGGCCGAAGGCGAGCATCGTTCCGGTCAAATCGTCGAAGTGATCCAGAGCGAATTCGGGATCACGCAGGCTGCGGTATCGCAGCATCTGCGGGTGTTGCGGGACTCCGGCTTCGCCAATGTGCGGGTGGACGGGCAGCGGCGGGTTTATACGGTCGACCCCGGACCCTTGCGGGAAGTCGATATGTGGCTGGACAGGTTCAGGGCCTTCTGGGAGCCGAAGCTGAGCGCGCTGGAAACCGAAGTGATGCGCGGCAAGAAAAAGCGCGGCGAGCTGTAGTTCCGCGCCTGCATTCGGATATGTTGAAAAAGCACCCCCGGAATGTCGGGAGGACTGAGGGAGTATCGTCCTCTGGCCGAGGTAGGACGCCTCTCGATCAGGAGAAACACAATGACCAAGATGATCTTCATCAACCTTCCCGTCAAAGATCTCGGCGCTGCAGAGCGCTTTTATACCGCCATCGGGTGCGAGAAGAATCCGCAGTTCAGCGACGAGAACGCCGTCTCGATGGTCTGGTCGGACGCGATCGTGTTCATGCTGCTCAAGCACGAATATTTTTCGACCTTCGTCACCAAGCCCATCGCCAATGCGCAGGAAGGCGTGGGCGCGCTCTATGCGATCTCGTGCGATAGAAAGGAGGCTGTCGACGCGATTACCGAGGCGGCGGGCAAGGCCGGCGGAACGGCCGATGTTCGCGATCCGCAGGATCTCGGCTTCATGTATTCGCGCGCCTTCGCCGATCCGGACGGCCATATATTCGAGCCGGCTTATATGGATATGTCGGCGATGCCGACGGAATAGCGGATTACACCGACAGTGCGGCAACCAGCCACTCGCGGGTGGCCGGTTGTTCGATTCCCCGGGCCGACCAGACGTGCCGGTCGAGAAAATGGCCGGTGAGGCGGAAGGCGGCGTCGATGTCGCCCTGCCCCGGCTCGCTTTGCGCGATGAGGAATGGCGGGAGCCGCAAAAGGCGGTCCCGGTATGGCTCGGCAGCCTCGGCGCTCACTGCCCGGCCTGTCTTGGGCGACACATGGGTTAGGTTATCGGTTGCGCCCGTTGCGGCGCAGCTTTCGAGGTCCAAACCAAATCCAAGCTCTTCCAGGAGATAGAGTTCGAAACGGGCAAGCTCGGCGCCGAGTTCGGTCGCAGAGCATTCCGTGTCGAGCAGCGTCAGGACGCCTTCGAGCAGCGTGTCATGGGGGTCGCGCTCGGGCAGCAGGCGGAGATGGTCGGCGAGCAGCTGGCAGAGATAGAGCCGCTTGCGGTCGGCCAGCATGTCGGCTGCGCGCATGCGGGTCGCTTCGGCAGTGAACAGTCCCAGGTGATCTTCCAGCCTCGCCCGCCATGTCAGGAGCGCGGAATTGCCTGGCTGGAGAAAGGCGGCCTGCTTGCGGTTGCGCCCGCCGCGCACGAGGCCCATCCAGCGGCCCTTGCCCGGCACCATTGTTTCAAGGATCAGGCTGGTTTCGCCGTGCTTCCTGACACCGATAATGAGGCCTTCAGCGGACCATTCCATTAGTATTCTTTCCAAAAGGCCCCTCACCCGCCGCTGCGCGGCGACCTCTCCCCCAAGGGAGAGGTGAAAAGGGTCACTTCGTCCAGTCCAGCCCCATCTCGCGGTAGCGTTCGGGATCGTCGGCCCAGTTGGCGCGGACCTTGACGAAGAGGAAGAGGTGGACTGGGGTTTCGAACATCTCGATCATCTCGGCTCGGGCTTCAGCGCCGATTGCCTTGATTGTCTGCCCCTTGGCGCCGAGGACGATCTTCTTGTGCGTGTCGCGGGTGACATAGATCACCTGATCGATGCGATACGAGCCGTCAGGTTGGATCTTGAAGCTCTCGGTCTCGACAGTAGCGTTGTAGGGAATTTCGTCGTGGATGCGCAGGAACAGCTTCTCCCGCGTCACCTCGGCAGCCGTCAGCGCGAGGGTGAGGTCCGTGAGGTGTTCCTCGGGGAAGTGCCATTCACCCAGCGGCGCATGTTTGATGCACCAGTCGGTGAAGTCGGCAACGCCGTCGCCCTTGAGGGCCGAGATCATGAAGGTGGTCTCGAAGCGCGCCTTTTCGTTGATGGCTTCGGAGAGCTTGAGCAGCGTCTCACGCTTGACCTTGTCGACCTTGTTGATGACCAGCACCTTGGGCTGGCGGATGTTCTGGAGCCCTTCGAGGAGCGCTTCAACGTCCGCCGAGAGGCCCTTTTGGGCATCGACGATCAGAGCCACCATGTCGGCGTCCCCTGCCCCGGTCCATGCGGACTGGACCATGGCGCGGTCGAGGCGGCGCTTGGGGGCGAATATGCCGGGGGTGTCGATGAAAACCAGTTGCGTCTCGTCAATCGTCACGACGCCGCGCACCTGGGCACGGGTCGTCTGTGCCTTGTGGGTGACGATGGATACCTTGGTGCCGACCAGCGCGTTGAGCAGCGTGGACTTGCCGGCATTGGGAGCGCCGACAAGGGCCACGAACCCGCATTTGGTTTGTTCGGTCATTGGCCGATGCTCCAGACATCCTCGCGCAGGAGGAATTTTTCGGCGGCCAGATGCTCGGCCAGTTTCTTGGATGTTCCCGAGGCGGTGATGGGTTCGTAGCCCCGCACGGAAACCGAAATGGTGAATATGGGTGCGTGATCGGGGCCGCTGCGGCTTGTCTCGGTGTAGCTGGGTGGTTCCAGCCCCTGCCCCTGCGCCCATTCCTGGAGCGCGGTTTTGGCATCGGCACGGCGAGCCTGAGTGACGTCGAGATTGTCGCCGAACATGCGCGAGACGAAGGTGAAGGCCGGGTCGAGCCCGCCATCGGCATAGATCGCGCCGATCACCGCCTCGCAGACATCGCCAAGAATGGCATCCTTGTCCGCACCTCCGGTGCGCGCCTCGCTCTCGCCGAGCCGCACGAACGAGCCGAGCCCGAGCTTGCGGGCGACCCGGGCGCAGGTTTCCTTGCGCACGAGGCTGTTAAGCGTGCGGGAAAGTTCGCCCTCGTTCGATTTCGGCATGCGGTCCGACAGCATGTGCGCGACGACGAGCCCGAGTACCCGATCGCCCAGGAATTCGAGCCTCTGATAGGATTCGGAGGTGCGGCGCGATGGGGCAACGGCGCTGGAATGGGTAAGCGCGCGCGTCAGCAAGGCCGGGTTCTTGAAGGCGTAGCCCAGTCTTTGTTCAAGCTGCTCTCTGTCGCGTGCGCGAAGGCTCATTCGTAGATCGAAGTGAACATACGGTCCAGGCGGATATTGCCCGGCCAGCGCCAGATTTGCCAAGGCGGAATGTTGTCGTTGATCGAGAAGAACCGCCACTCCGCCTTGCCGATGAGATTCTCGAACGGAACGAAACCGACATGCTGGAGGGAGCGGCTATCGAGAGAACGGTCGCGATTGTCGCCCATCATGAAGAAATGGCCTGGCGGCACCACGAATTCGCCCGTGTTGTCGAACTGCGCGTTGTCGGAGATCTCCTGGATCGTATAGCTCACGCCGCTGGGGAGCGTCTCTCTATAGATATTGACCGGCAGTGTTGTGGAGTTGCTGTCGCGGTCCTCGGTGCGCCCGAGAAGTTCGCGCTGGACCGGTTCGCCATTGATGTGGAGGATGCCACCAACCACCTGAATTCGGTCGCCCGGCAGACCAATGACGCGCTTGACGTAGTTCTCCGACTGCGGAACCGGGCGGAAAACGACGACGTCGCCGCGTTCGGGCTGATTGCCGAAAATGCGTCCGCGCCAGGGTACTTCGGTATAGGGGAGCGAATAGCGCGAGTAGCCGTAGGAATATTTGGAGGCGAGGATATAGTCGCCGATCAGCAGGTTGGACTGCATCGAAGCGGTCGGGATCGAGAACGGTTCGAATGCGAAGGTGCGGAAGACGAGCGCGATGAGCAGCGCCTGGATGATGACAACGACCGTCTCGCGAAGTTCTCCCTTGCCGGATTTCTTCTTCTTTTCGGCTTCCGACATCGGGGTGCTCATCTTCTCGATCTTTTCGCCTTGTCTGTTACGGGAGAGGTCAGGTTCGGTCAACCGGCAGCGCCTCGATGATGACGAAGGCCTGCGCGAGGCCGAGATCGTCGGTTATGGTCACGTGGATGTGGGCCTCGTGCCCAGGGGGCACAAGCCGCGCGAGCCGTTTGGCCGCACCGCCCGTCAACTGCATTGTCGGCTTTCCGCTCGGCAGGTTCACGACTCCCATGTCGCGCCAGAATACGCCATTTGAAAGGCCGGTGCCCAGCGCCTTGGCGCAGGCCTCCTTTGCGGCGAAGCGCTTGGCATAGGAGGCCGCGCGATTGCGCCGGCGGTCGGACTTCGCGCGCTCGATTTCGGTAAAGCAGCGCCTTGTGAAGCGCTCGCCAAAACGGGCGAGCGTGCGCTCGACATGGGCTATCTCGCAGATGTCGTTGCCCATCCCGATGATCATTGCAGGCCCCTACTCCCGGGCTTGACCGGCGGGATGGCTTCGAGTTCGGGCGGCAACGCGTCGGGGGCGTAGGCGGGTACCTTGTATTCAGTCAGGGCAATAAGCGGCACGCCGATATCGGCCTCACCGGCCGAACGATCGACGATACAGGCCGCTGCGACGACATCGGCGCCCAACGCCTTGACGCAATCGATGCACTCGCGAATGGAGAGGCCGGTCGAGACGATGTCCTCGACCACGATCACCTTCTCGCCGGGCTCGACCGAAAAACTGCGGCGCAGCTCGAATACGCCGTTGACGCGTTCGGTGAAGATGGCGGGAACGCCCAGGTGGCGGGCCGTTTCATAACCCGGGATGATGCCGCCGATGGCCGGCGATACGATCTGGGAGACGTCGCCAAAGCCCTCTGCCCTGATCTTTTCGGCGAGCGCCTTGCAGAGCTTTTCGGCCAGGGCCGGGAACATAAAGACCCGGTTCTTTTGCAGAAAGACCGATGAGCGCAGTCCCGAGGAGAGGATGAAATGGCCCTCGAGCAAGGCATCGCAGGAGCGGAATATCTCGAGCACTTCGTCACGGGTCATCAGTTCTTCTCCATATCGGCCGAAAAGACGCCTTCCATGCCGGTAATGGCGCTGGCCTGCAGTACGCTTGCCCGCTGGACCCTGGAAAGCCCCGGAGTGCGTTTGAGCGTTGCGAGCACATCTGTCAACTGCGCGAGGTCGCGCAGCTCGAGTTCGAAAATCATTTCGTGCGAATCCTGCGCGAGCGCCCGCATCACGAAATTTGAGATGTTGGCATCGCAGGCGGCGATTGCCGATGAAATCTGAGCCAGGGCGCCGGGGCGGTTTGCCGAGTGCATCGAGATGACAGCCTTGAACACTCTGTCGGGCTTGCCGTGCAGGTCCCAGCGCACATCGATCCAGCCGACATCCTTGTCGTGGAACTCGGCGAGCGCATCGGAATCGACCGGGTAGACGGTCATCCTGCCGTTCTGGTGCAGGATGCCGATCAACCGGTCGCCGGGAACGACGCCTTCGCGCGACACTTCGACGGGCATGTTGAAATCGAAGCCGACGAGCGCCGCATAGCGCTTGATGGCGCTGCGCTGGCCGCCGGGCATGCGGAACTTGAAGTATTCGCCCTGCTTGAGCGAGAACCAACCCTCGGCATTGTCGCCGACGGGAAGCGCAAGCTTGGAGCGCCGGCGCCGTTTGCCTTTGAGCGCCGCTGCTTCCCGCGCGACATCGTCGGCGGTGATACGGCCCTCGCCGATTTCGACAAGCAGTGCCTGACGGTCACTGGCCTTGAGCCGGCCGGCCAGCGCCAGCACGTCCTCATCGGTGAAAGTCAGCGCCTCGCGCTCGAGCACCGCCGCCAGAACCTGTTCACCCAGTGCCAGCGCCCGTTGCTGGGCACCCTGCCGCACCGCGCGGCGGATGGCCGAACGCGCCTTGCCGGTGACAGCGATTTTCTCCCAGTTGGGGGGTGGCGTGTGGGCGGGGTCGCGCAGTATTTCAACCTCATCGCCCGAGTGAAGCTGGGTGATAAGCGGCATGACCGAGCCGTTGATCTTGCAGCCGACGCAACTGTCGCCGACATCGGTGTGGACGGCATAGGCAAAATCGATGGGCGTTGCTCCACGTGGAAGCGCGATCAACCGCCCGCGTGGCGTGAAGCAGAAGACCTGATCCTGGAACAGTTCGAGCTTTGTGTGCTCGATGAATTCTTCGGGATTATCCCCTTCGGTAAGGTGCGCGATGGTCGTGCGGAGCCAGTTATAGGCCTGGCTCTCCTCTTCGAGCCTTCGCATGTCGCCCGAAATCGCTTCCTTGTAGAGCTGGTGGGCGGCAATGCCATATTCGGCAATCGCGTGCATCTCCTGGGTACGGATCTGCAGCTCCACGCGCTGACGACCGGGGCCGACGATGGTGGTGTGGATCGAGCGGTAATCGTTGTGCTTGGGGACCGAAATGTAGTCCTTGAACCGGCCCGGCACCACTTTCCAGCGCGTATGAATGACGCCGAGCGTGCGATAGCACTCATCGACCGTGTCGACGATGACGCGGAAGCCGATCATGTCCGAAAGTTGCTCGAGCGCGATCGCCTTGCGTTCGATCTTGGAGTAGATCGACCAGGCCGATTTGACGCGCGAGGATACCCTGGCGGTTATCCCCTGCTCGGCAAGGTGGCTTTCGAGTTCGGTCCTGATCTCGGCGATGATCTCGCGGCTCGAGGTTTCCATGGCCGCCAGACGCTGCACGATCGCATTGTAGTGCTCGGGGTGCAGGGTCTTGAAGGCAAGGTCCTCAAGCTCGTTGCGCATGTCTTGCATACCCATGCGCCCGGCGAGCGGGGCATAGATATCCATGGTTTCCTGCGCAATGCGGCCGCGCTTGTGGGCGGGCATGTATTCGAGCGTGCGCATGTTGTGCAGGCGGTCCGCCAACTTGACCAGCAGCACGCGTACATCCTGGGAGATTGCGAGCAGGAGTTTGCGGAGATTTTCGGCCTGCGCCTCTTCACGCGACACGAGGTTCAGCCGCTCGATCTTGGTCAACCCATCGACGATCTGGCCGATCTCGGGGCCGAACAGTTCGTCGATCTCGGCGCGGGTTGCGTCGGTGTCCTCGATCGTGTCGTGCAGCAATGCGACGGCGATGGTGGCATCGTCGAGCTTCAGATCGGTGAGGATCGCGGCCACTTCCAGGGGATGAGCGAAGTACGGGTCACCGGACGCGCGCGTCTGGCTACCGTGCTTCTGCATGCCATAGACATAGGCCTTGTTGAGCAGGTTTTCGTTGGCGTTCGGATTGTACGCCAGAACGCGCTCAACAAGTTCGTACTGACGCATCATGCGCCGGGACACTCCAAGGCAATCGGGACTGAATATGCAAACGAATAAGGCGCCCGGCTGACCGCCGGACGCCTCATATGACAATATAGGAAAAGGAAGTTAACGATCAATCGTCGCGGCGTTCGGGGGGCGCGAGCGACTCGATGCCGCGGAGCAGTTCTTCCTCGCTGATCGTATCGAAAACCGGACCGTCCTCGTCGGAGGCGGTTTCGATCATCGGGGCAGCCTCGCGCTCAGGCTCATCGACCTCGACATACTTCTGCAGCGAATGGATCAGGTCTTCCTTGAGGTCTTCTGGCGAGATCGTCGCGTCGCCGATCTCACGCAGGGCGACGACGGGATTCTTATCATTGTCGCGATCCACGGTGATCGAGGCGCCGGACGAAATCATGCGGGCGCGGTGAGCCGCGAGCAGAACGAGCTCGAAGCGGTTCGGAATCTTCTCAATGCAATCTTCTACGGTGACGCGTGCCACGGCCGGTCTCCATTGATAAGGGGGAGCGAAGGGCTCCCTTACACGATGCGACTCTCAAACACAAGCGCGGCGGCGACCAAACGCTGCCGCCTCTAATTGGGTCCAAGGTCGCACCGATCTTGACGCGCGAAGCGGGTGGCGCGAAAAGGCGACGGCAGCGATGGCGAGGTAGCTGCCGCCGTTCCGAAGCGTCCTCAGCGGACGTAAAGAAGCTGCACAGGCTCGACCGGGCTTATCGAGAGACGTCACATTCATGGCATGATCAAATTTAAACAGGTGTTGGCCGCCGACTGAATTGGCAGAATACCTGATTGAACTTGAGCGCAATTGGATTGGCGGGACTAACGTGTTAGTTTTCTCTCTCAAGGGTGCCGCAGGGGACGCGGCCGACTTTAGGAGTATTGCGACTATGTTTGATCCACGCGAAAAGGTCGTATTGTTCATCGACGGCGCCAACCTCTATGCCACCTCTCGCGCGCTCGGTATGGATATCGACTACAAGCTACTTCTCAAGACTTTCCAGGACACGGCGTATCTCCTGCGCGCCTATTACTATACTGCCCTCGTCGAAGACCAAGAGTATTCTTCGCTGCGGCCGCTGATCGATTGGCTGGACTATAACGGCTACACCGTTGTTACCAAACCGGCGAAGGAATTCACCGACGCCCAGGGACGCCGCAAGATCAAGGGGAACATGGACATCGAGCTGACCATCGATGCGCTCGAGATGTCGCCGCATTACGACCACTTCGTCCTCTTTTCCGGCGATGGGGACTTCACAGCGCTGGTTTCCGCATTGCAGCGGCGCGGCAAGAAGGTGACGGTGGCCTCAACACTGGCGACGCCCACGCCCATGATTTCGGACGACCTCAGGCGGCAAGCCGATCACTTCATGGACATCTCGACCCTGGCGAAGAAGGTGGGACGGGCGCAATCAAGCGCGGCGCGCGAAGAGGTTTGAGCAAAATCCCTGTCGCCGCAGGCAGCAATGGTGCTAACCAGAGCTGACTTTTTCGATTCCTCGTTCCGCCCGACCGATATTTGGACCAGACGAACCCGCCTCACGACTGCCCGCTCTGCCCCCGCCTCGTTGCCTTTCGCGAGACGGCGCGCGCGCAGTTTCCCGACTGGCACAACGCGCCCGTCCCCAATTGGGGTGACGCGGCGCCCGGACTGCTGATCGTGGGACTGGCTCCGGGGCTGCGTGGCGCCAATCGCACCGGACGTCCCTTTACCGGCGACTATGCCGGAGATCTGCTGTACGCGACGCTGAAAAAATTCGGCCTGGCCACCGGGGATTATGCGGCTGATCCGAATGACAGTCTTGCTTTGCGCAATACGATGATCGTCAACTCGGTGCGCTGCGTGCCGCCCCAGAACAAGCCGACGGGCGCAGAAATCGTCACCTGCCGCCGCTTTCTGATTGCGACGATTAAGGCCAATCCGCAGGCCAAGGCGATGCTGGCGCTCGGGCGGATAGGCCATGACTCCCTGCTTTCGGCACTGGGGGAGCGGCGCGCCGCCTATCCATTCGGGCATGGCACCGAACACCGCCTGAGCGATGGGCGGGTGCTCTTCGACAGCTTTCACTGCTCGCGCTACAACACCAACACCGGCAGGCTGACGACGGAAATGTTCGAGGACGTGATCGGGCGCGCGGCGGCTTACATCACCGGCTGATCAGCCCTGCTTGAGCAGTCGCTGCTTGTCACGGGCCCAGTCGCGATCTTTCTGGACGTTGCGCTTGTCGTAGTTCTTGCGGCCTTTGGCCAGCCCGATCAGGAGCTTGGCAATGCCCCTTTCGTTGAAATACAGCTTGAGCGGCACGATCGTGTTGCCGGCGCGATCGACGCCGCGGGCGAGTTTTGCCAACTCCTTTTTCGACACCAGCAGCTTGCGGCGGCGCTTTTCATCGTGGTTGAAGCGGTTACCCTGGAGGTATTCGGGGATCGTGGCGTTGATAAGCCAGAGCTCGCCATCCTCGGGCGAGACATAGGATTCAGCAATCTGCGCCTTGCCGCTGCGGAGGGATTTGACCTCGGTGCCGGTGAGCATGATGCCCGCCTCAAGCGTTTCGCTGATCTCATAGTCAAAGCGGGCCCGCCGGTTTTCCGCGACGGTCCCGTGTGAGATCATACCGCTCTGTTTTTTGGCGGCCATGGCTAGCCGTTGGTCAGTCCGGCATGGACCAACGCATCATCGATGGCCTTCCGGGCTGCCTCGGAGACCGGAACCATGGGCAGACGCAACTCGCCGCTGCACAGGCCAAGGCGCGAGGCGGCGTATTTCACACCGGCCGGGCTTGGCTCGATGAAAAGTGCCTTGTGGAGCGGCGCGAGCCGGTCCTGCAGCGTAAGCGCGGTGCCGAAATCGCCGGAGAGACATGCGTTCTGGAACGCCGCGCAGAGCGCGGGCGCCACATTGGCCGTAACCGAGATGCACCCCCTGCCCCCATGGGCATTAAAGCCAAGAGCCGTGCTGTCCTCACCCGAAAGCAGGATGAACTCCTCGCCCAGCGCCAGCCGCTGAAGGGAGGCGCGGCTCATATCCGAAGTCGCGTCCTTGACGCCGACAATGTTCGGGCATTCGTCGCGCAGGCGCTTGATGGTATCGACCGTCAAGTCGACCACCGTGCGGCCCGGGACGGAATAGAGGATGACCGGCAGGCTCGTCGCCTTGGCGATGGCCCTGAAATGCTCGAACTGCCCTTCCTGGTTGGGCTTGTTGTAGTAAGGCACAATGGTCAGGATGCCGTCGGCACCGGCCTTTTCGGCAAATTCGGCGAGTTGAATGGCCTCACGCGTGGAGTTCGACCCGGCGCCCGCGATGACGGGAACGCGCTTGGCGGCGACTTCAACCGTCAATTCGATGACCCGGCGGTGTTCCTCATGGCTGACTGTGGGCGACTCGCCGGTCGTACCGACCGGGACGAGACCGTGCGAGCCTTCCTCGATCTGCCATTTGACGAAGCGGGCGAACGCGTCTTCATCAATGGCACCATTACGGAACGGCGTTATCAGCGCCGGGATCGACCCGCTAAACATTATTGTTCCTCAGTTGCGGCCAGCCGGCGCGCCCGGTGGCCATGTGATGTCCTGCGTTTTGCAGCAAGGCGCGGGGCATTGGCAAGCCCGGCACCGATCGGAGCGCAACATAGTTCCAGATATACGGCGCGACAAGCCGGAGCAATGGCCCAAAGCAGCAGCAGCCGCTGCGTCAGCGCTCGCCTGCGCTGTGTTGCGGCGGTGCATGGGCATGCTAAAGAGGGACATGTTGCCATTCCTGCGCAAGCGCACCCGCATCGAAGATCATCCGGCCTTTGCCGCCATGCCCGTGAGCCACGTCACGGCGGGACCCGCGCGTTTGCAACTCGCGGCCTATGTGTCGGGGCGATTGAGCGGGGAGAGCCTCCCGCTGGTCTGTCTTGCCGGCTATACGCGCAACATGCTCGACTTCTCCGATTTCATCCGCGCCTTCCGGCAACGCGATGACCGGGAGCGGGCGATCATTGCCATCGACCTTCCGGGGCGCGGGCGGTCGGCGCATCTGCCCGCCAAATCGGGTTATTCGACCATTCAGGACGCCGATGCGGCCATCGAGGCCATCATAGCGTTGGGCATCAGCCGGTGCATCCTTGTGGGGCAAGGGCATGGCGGGCAGGTCGCGATGCTGATTGCCCGCAAGCGGCCTTCCCTTCTAGGCGGGGTGGTGCTTGTCGATGCCGGGCCGGTGACCGATCCGCGCGGGATCGTGCGCGTGCGCAACAACTTTGTCCATCTTGCGGGATTGAAGTCGGAATCGGCGGCGCGCGAGGCGGCGCGCAAGATCGTCTCTGCCGACCATCCCGGTGAGTCCGAGACGCGTCTGGACGAACTCATTGCCCGGCAATACCGGCACGATTCCCGCGGCCGCATGCATCCCTTGTTCGACACCCAGCTGATCAGGCAACTCGAGCAGTTCGATTTCGACGACGTGCTGGAGCCGCAATGGCCCCTGTTCGATGCGCTGGCGCCCTTTCCGCTGATGCTGGTGAGAACGCAGTTGAGCGATCAGTTGCGGCGCGAAACGTTCGACGAGATGGCGCGACGGCGCCAGGACGCGGCACGGCTTGTGATTTCGGGCGCGGGCAGCCCTGCCCTGCTCGACGGCCCAGAGGAAGTGCGGGCCATCCTCGATTTCTGCAACGGCACCGACGTACATGGCGCTGCCGGAGAAGAGGCAGCGTAGCCGACCGCTACTTTGCGGGTTTACTCAGCGCTTTCGCCTGCTCGACCCACTGCTCCCGCTCGATGCGGCCGCGCAGGGCGAGTTCCGCGTCCAGTTCGACGATCCTTTTTTTGGACAATTTGGCGATCTGGGCGTAGCGATTGATGCCGTGCGAGTTGAGAGCGGCCTCAAGCCGCGGGCCGATGCCGCGGATTTTCTTGAGATCGTCGGCGGGCAGTGGCTCGGCCTCTTGTTCGGCCGCTGGCTCCGCTCTTTTGCGGGCCGTCTGGGTGGAGGCCTTGCTTGAGGCGGACCGGCTTGCGCGCGGCGCCTTGCCCTTCGGGCTGTCTCCGACACTCTTGGCGCTCACCGCCGCCTCGCTGGTTGGCGCCGGGGTGTCAACCGTCAGCGGAACTGCCGGCCGTGCGCTGGCCGTGGTGCGGTTGCCGGTGATGCGCCTTGCGAAATAGCCGATCACGCAGCCGAGCAGGAACGCGAGGAGTAGCAGAAGCGCGCTTTCGATGATGTGCGGCGTTGCGTCCATCAGTGGCTTGCCTCCGCATCCTGGACCTCGGGCTGGCTATACCAGCCCGTGGCCACCCCGATGACCACGGCGATCAGCAGGAACGGCCAATAGGTTTGCAGCAGGAAAAGTATTGCACCGGCAGTCATCGGAACCTCCCTCGGTCGCACCCTCAATACAGGCTTTGGTGCACGGACTGCAAGATCATGGCGCCGGCTGCGCCCTGTCCTCGAAGCTGAAGACTATGCGGCGGTTTTGCCTCTTGCCTTCCGCGGTGGTGTTTGGCGCAATCGGCAGGCTGGAACCATAGCCGATGGCATAGAGCCTTGCCGGGTCGACTCCCAGATCGATCAACGCATCGACGACCGCCTCGGCCCGGCGGATGGAGAGCGTGAGGTTGGCATCGGCACTGCCGTCAGCGTCGGTGTGACCTTCGACATAGAGAGGCGCGTCGGGACAAATCTCGAGAAGCTCGACCAGCCCCGGCAGCACCTCGAGCGAAGCCTGGGTCGGCGCCGTTCCGGCCGACGGGAAGAGGATCGACTTGTCGGCCATATAGGCGGCAACCTGCTCCCGGCAGACATCGATGGCTGCCGGCGCAGAGATGCGCGTTTGCCACTCGATGTCCGGTGCCTCGCGATTGAGGATGGCGATCGCCTGATTGCTGACACGGTCGATCGGCGCGGTGCCGGACAGAAGCCACTGGCCGTCCCGCAGCACGACCTGCCCGCGTTCGAGCAATTCGAGCGCATTGAGCCCCGCAATCACTGCCGCGCCGAAGCCCTCGGGCGCACGGGGATTGGTGGTGAAGCGGTCCCACTGCACGGACAGGCCTTCTGCGGCCAGTATGTCCTGCAGGACCGAAGCCGGTGCGCTGCCGGTCAGCTTCACGGTGCCGCCGGAACCTTTGGTTGCGCGGAAGCTGTAGGCTGGATCGGTACTTGGCGGCGTTTCCACTTCTATTGGATCAGGTTCACCCTGGGCGGCGAGTGCCTCTTGCGCAGGGTTTTCAGCCGAGCTGTCGGCTCCAGTACCCGTGGCGGGTTCTGCGGCGGCATCGGGCAAAGCCTGTGGATTCGGAGCAGCGGAAGCAGCTTCCTCCTCCCCTATTTCAGCAGGTTCTGAGGTGGATGTCCCGGGCTGCTCAGCCTCCGCCTCGTTCGATTGCTGCTGCGACGGGTCAGGATCTTCGGCACCTTCTTCCAGTTCAGATTCCACGGGACCGGTGGCAGAGTCGTTTTCCGCTGATTCATCAGGCTGTGCCGCCGGCGTCTCTCCTTCGGTGAGTGCGATGCGCCAGTCGGAAGGATTGGTACCGTGGCTCTCGAGAATTGCGATCATGTCGGCTTCGGACAGGTCTGCGCGCAGCGTGCCCTCAAGAAACCACCCTTGCCTATCTAGCCCGGCACGTCCCTCCTCGAGCTGGTTCAGAGCCGCCAACGCCGCCAACGCATTCGTTCCAAAGGATTGCGGCGCGTCTTCGCGGATGGTGGTGTCATCGGTGAGCGCCCCACCAGCACGCAGGGCCATAAAGCGCCGGAAACCATCTGATGGAACGGCGCCGGACATGCTGACCGCTTCCCCCGCCCTGGTCAGCGTCCAGCCATACGGCTCGGCTTCACTCTCACCGGCCGCCATATCCGCGCTTCCGTCTGATGCCTCAACGGCTTCGGGACTCTCGGCGCGCTCCTCCGCCCCGTCCGAGGGCGTCACCTCAAGCACCTGATACTGCGCCAACACAAGCGCGTCTGCAGAGGATGCGGCGAAGGATAATGGAGCAGCGAGGAGGATGACTGCGGAAAGGCAAAACGCGGCAAGGGGAAGTCTGGCGCATGAAAACAACGGCATGGCGGAACTCGTTCAGACGGTGGTGAGGCGGGGAACCGATTCGTCAGGGGATGATACCCAAAGACGAGCAGAGGTGCACAAGCCGCGGCGAACGCTGCTGCTCGTGGATGCCCCGCAGTGGATCACCCGGACAAGACGGGTGATGACGAGGGGATGGGCGTGCCGGCGCGCATGCAGAGAGAAGCGTGAAGTGTCACTTAATGAAGTAAGGACCGCGTACGGAATAAAGACACCAATGTCATTCCGGCACTCGTTGCCGGAAACCAGGTAGTGCTTCGGCCAACGCCAGGCATGTGGCGGGCATCGCTGCTGGTCCCCGGTTATGACTAACAGGTTGACATTGGTGAGTGGGGTTACACTGGTGTGCACAAGCGCAAAAAAGAAAGGCCCGGCGAATGCCGGGCCTTTCCCAAAGTTCGCGTAACGCGAAGGCCTGATTAGAAGGTCTTCTTTGCGTTGAACTTCGCCTTGTAGGCACCCAGAGCGTTGGCTTCGAGACCGACGCCGGCTTCGAACCCGCCACCGGGCTTGTAGTTCAGGCCGAGGTCGACATAGGCGACCGGATCGTTGGCGGCCGGAATGGTGCCCCCGCCATACGCACCGATGGCAGCAGTTGCTTCGATGCCTTCGGCGACGGCAGCAACGACCTGGATGGCAGCCTGCCAAGCTTCACCGCCAGCAACAGCGGTATCCGGATCGAACCAGCGACCGCCAACGTTGATCTTGACGGTGTCGGTAGCCTGGAAGCCGACCGAAGCGCCGAGGCCGATCTGGTTGGTGTTTGCAGCGATGCCGTTGACGACGGTGTTGCCGGTGTTGATGAACTCAGCCGAAGCAGCGATCGTAAACATGTCGAAGGCAGCTTCACCGGAAAGCAGAGCGTTCCAGTAGCTGGTGTCGTCGACGGCCACAGCGCCACGGACCTTGAAGTTGTCGAAGTTGAAGGTTGCGCCAGCGCGGAAGCCCCAGGGGTTCGTGCCGCCAGCGTTGTCGAGGATCGAGCCGACGACGAGGGTGGCGTCAGCAACGCCCCAGCCGCCCTTGGCTTCAACCATACCAACGAAGGTGCCCTGCGAGTTACCAGCGTTACCATCGAGGCTTTCAAGACCAACACCGACCGAGATGCCATCAGCAACTTCGGAGACGATCTGGATCACGTGACCGCCGGTGCGCACAGCGTTGCCAGCCACGTTGCCCTTGTCGTAGGACCAGTGAACGCCAGTATCGACGCTCTGCGAGTTGACGAGGCCGAGATAGTTGAACGGCTCGTCATTGCCAGTCTTGGCGATCGAGCCCTTCTTGCCGGCCATCAGAACGGTGGTGTCGCCAAAGGAGACCCAAGCGTCCTGAACGCGGAGAGCGTGACCGTCTGCACCGCCACCAGGATTATCGGGAGTGCCAACGCTTGTTGCGTTGTCGACGCCATCGACATAGTTGCGCTCACGAAGGGTGATATGAGCCTTAGCCGCGCCTGCATCAGTCTGCGTGGTCGCTTCGAAGCTCAGAACGGTTTCGAGACGCGAACGCCAGTCGTTAGAACCGTTGTTGTCGTCGATGTTGCGCTGACCAGCGGCGGGCAGGATCCACGGCTGAGTAGTGCGGTAGTCACCCCAATGGAATTCGTAGGACACGTGGCCCGAGATCTTCAGGCAGGTGTCGGAAGAAGCGATCGTGAGACCGGTGATGCCGTAGGCATCGCACACGTCGAGCGAAACGATGCTCGCGCGCGGATCAGCAGCGAGGGCACCCGAGGTGAGGGCCAGAGCTGCTGCAGAACCCAGAAGAAGGCTCTTGAGTTTCATAATTGACCTCCAAAGTCAGTCATTCAGTTTGCCGGGGTTTCCGGCGGTTTGTCGAAACGCGACCACAATTGTTATTGGTGTCGTGTGTTGCCGTCGCGCTGCGACCGACAAACGATCCCATGCATGGACTCGCAAGGCTCACTCTACTGACGCGCGCGCCGTTCGCAACAATGCATACCGCCATCAACAGGGCTCATGGCAGGGTTGCGCACCAGTTGTTGCAAATTGACCACACAAACGGAAACCTCCTGTTAACACTTAGGTTCAGCTTGGTTGATGGAGGGTGAATCGGGGGGTGTTCGGCGTTCAGTGTTTGTCGTTGGCATCGCGCACCCCTCATCCGTCTCGGGCCTTTGGACTTTCAACATGAACAGTTAGCCGGGGCCTGCGGTGGGCATCGCTGGCCCCCTCACCCCCAAACCCTTCATCGGCTCCAA
>CAYSBF010000043.1:0-19893 GCA_964429025.1 uncultured Pelagibacterium sp. | reverse complement strand
CGAAAGCCGGATCGACTTTTCAAGACCGGCTGCCGAGGTTCACAACCACATAAGAGGCCTCTCACCCTTTCCAGGCGCCTGGTTCGAGGTCGAACTGGGCGGCAAGCCGGTGCGAATAAAGGCGCTCCGTTCGACGCTGGCAGAGGGAAGCGGCACGCCCGGCACCGTGGTCGAGGACCTGACCATCGCCTGCGGTACAGGCGCGGTGCGGCTCAAACAGGTGCAGCGCGAGGGAAAGGGTGCAATGGACGCCGAAGCCTTCCTGCGCGGTGCGGGTGGGCTTGCGGGGAAAAGGGTGGGCTAACATGCCCCGCTACAAGCTCACCATCGAATATGACGGAACCCCCTTCTCTGGCTGGCAGTACCAGACGGGGCAGCTTTCGGTTCAGGAAGTGCTGGAAACCGCCATCACGGCCTTTTCCGGTGAGGCCGTCCGTACCCAGACAGCGGGGCGTACCGACGCGGGCGTGCATGCGCTCGGGCAGGTGGCGCATTTCGATCTTGAAAAGGACTGGGAACCGTTTCGCGTATCCGAAGCGCTCAATCACCATTTGCGACCGCACCCGGTTGCCGTGCTTTCATGCGAAAAGGTCGGTGATGATTTCGAGGCGCGGTTTTCAGCAAAGGCGCGTCACTACGAATACCGCATCCTCAACCGACGCGCCCGGCCCGCGCTTGATACCAACCGCGTCTGGCATGTGCCGGTGCCGCTTGATGCGGAAACCATGCATGCGGCCGCGCAAATGGTGCTCGGCCAGCATGATTTCACCACCTTTCGCGCTGCCGAATGTCAGGCCAAGTCTCCGGTGCGCACGCTCGACAGGCTCGATGTCTCGCGCGAGGGCGACATGGTGGTGATCCGCGTTTCGGCCCTCTCCTTTCTCCACCATCAGGTGCGCTCGCTCACCGGATCGTTAAAGCTCGTGGGTGAGGGCAAGTGGAAGGTGTCGGGGCTGAGGGAGGCGCTCGATGCACGCGACCGCGCCCGCTGCGGCGCCATGGCACCGGCGACAGGGCTCTATCTCGTGCGGGTGGACTACTGACCGGGGACCGGGATGAACATGCCCAATATGCCGAGCCCGATAACCACGCCGACGACTTGAGCGATCATCAGCATCACGATCTGACCGAGATTGAGCCCAACGACAAGCCGCGCATTATTGATGCGCGCAACAAGGCCCGCGACGACCGCCACCACCATGACCACCTCGCCGGAAAATCCGACCAGTCCGGCCAGCGCCAGAACGGCTGAAATGAAGGCATTGAGCCAGTTGTCGACGGTGAGGAAGGCGATGAACCTGTCGCCCTTGCCAACCATCCGCAGCACCGCCCAACTCGCAGCAACCAGCGCACCGTACAAGACGGCATTGGTGAAGATCAGGGCAAAGCTCGAGACCTGCGCCTGACCCGGCCCCAGCGATGCCGCGCCCAGTGTAATGGCGATCGAAACCAGAAGCGCAATGAAGCTCGATACGAGCCCCCTGAGGTCAGTGACGAAAAAGCCCGGCGCGTCGCGCCGCCCGATCAGGAGCCGCCAGGAGCCCTGCGCGGCATAGGCGGTTTCCTGCTGCAAGCTCGGCGGGGGCGTGGACACTGGGATATCTGCCTCTAGAAATGTTGTTACGCGGTGACGGCAAACATGCCGCCCATCATGTAGAGCGAGTAGGGAAGGCCCGCAACAAAGTTGAACAGCCCGTAGATGAGTGCCGGCACGAAATCGAGCCCGACTGCGCGTGCCAGCTTGAAGAGGAAGATCGCTGCCAGCGCCAGCAGGGCGCCCCAAAGCGGAACGCCAACAAGGATGGTGAGAGCGCCGACAAAGCCGATCAGCGCCAGAACCAGCAGCCCCGGTACGTAGAATTCCGTCACCGGTCGCGCGAGCCCGGTCATGCGCCGCGCAACGCCCGACGAGATGATAAGGGCGAGAACGGGCATGGCATGCCCTGCGACCAGCGTTATGATCGTTTGTGGCGCCGGCATGCCGATACGCAGGGACAGGGCGATGACCGACAGCGCGGCGGCAGCGAAATAGAGGACGAAACCGGAATTGAGCGCCTGGGCGTCGAATGCGAAATGCTCGCGCCAGTCGGACTGGCCGCCGAGGATCTTGGACCAGCCCTTAAGAGCAGCAGAAATCGTCCCGCTCAGGTTCATCTGCCAGCCCCTTTAAGGAAACGGGCGGTGAAGGTGGCATAGAGCTCGGTGAGCTTGTCCACATCGGCGACGGGCACCCGCTCATCGACCTGATGCATGGTCGCCCCCACGAGACCGCATTCGACCACCGGACAATAGTTCGCAATGAACCGCGCATCCGAAGTCCCGCCAATGGTCGAGAGGATCGGCGCGACGCCAGTCGCCTCCTCCATTACCGCGCAGAGGTGGGCGACATGCCCCTCGGGGGGCGAGATGAAGCAGCGCGAGACCGGCCCTATAACGTCAAAGCTGATCGTGCAGCCCCTTGTGTCGTTGAGCCCGGCTATCCGCCTTTCGATTTCGGCCTTGAGCGTCTCGCCGGTCCAACTGTCGTTGAACCGCACATTGAAGCGGAACTCGCCCCGCGCCGGGATCACATTGGCGGTGGGATTGCCGGTATCGATCGAGGTGACTTCGAGATTGGTGGGCTGGAAGTGCTCGGTCCCTTCGTCGAGGGGTCGATAGAGCACCTCGACCAGCCGCGCAAGGACCGGCAAGGGGTTGTTGGCGCGCTGGGGATAGGCGACATGCCCCTGCTTGCCCGAAACCACCACCCGGCCCGAGAGCGAGCCGCGGCGCCCGATCTTGATCGAATCCCCGAAGGTTTCAAATGAGGACGGCTCACCGACTATGGCGAAATCGAATTTGTGGCCCTGTTGCGCTGCCCATTTGAGAAGCTTGTCGGTACCGTTGACGGCGTCGGCCTCTTCGTCATTGGTGATGGCGAGCGAGACGGTGCCCCTGTCCAGCCCACCGCTCTGGACCAGCTTCGCCATGGCCCCGCAAAAGGCGGCGACCCCGCTCTTCATGTCGGTCGCCCCGCGCCCCCAGATCACCCCGTCGATGATTTCGCCCGAAAAGGGGTCGTGGGTCCAGGCAGCCAAATCGCCTGGCGCAACGACATCGGTATGGCCCGCAAAGAGCAGGTGCGGGCCCGGCGCGTTCCCCGTGCGGGTTGCAAATAGATTGTCCACGGGATAGGAGCCGTCACCCTCGAATTTGAGCCTGGTGCAGGCGAATCCGAGAGGGGTCAGAAAGGCTTCGAGCACGTCGAGCACGCCCGCTTCCTCTGGTGTGATCGAGGGGCGGCGGATCAGGTCGGCGAGAAGCGAAACCGAAAGGCTGGTCATATTGCCGGATCAGTCCCGCAGCAGATCGTTGATCGAGGTCTTGGACCGGGTCTGTTCATCGACGCGCTTGACGATGACAGCGCAGTAAAGATTCGGGCCGGGCTGACCATTGGGCAGGGGTTTGCCGGGCATCGACCCTGAGACGACCACCGAATAGGGCGGCACACGGCCCATGTGAATCTCGCCCGTCGTGCGGTCGACGATCTTGGTCGACTGTCCGATAAAGACGCCCATCGAGATGACCGAGCCCTCACCAACGACCACGCCCTCGACGATTTCCGAACGCGCGCCGATAAAGCAATTGTCCTCGATGATCACCGGTCCTGCCTGCAGCGGTTCGAGCACGCCCCCGATCCCGACCCCGCCGGAAAGATGCACATGCTTGCCGATCTGCGCGCAGGAGCCCACGGTCACCCAGGTATCGACCATGGTGCTCTCATCGACATAGGCGCCGAGATTGACAAAGCAGGGCATGAGAATCGCGTTCTTGCCGATAAAGGCCGAGTGCCGGACGATGGCGCCGGGCACGGCGCGAAAGCCCGCTTCACGGAAGCGATTCTCGCTCCAGCCGGAAAATTTCGACGGCACCTTGTCCCACCAATGGGCGCCGCCCGGGCCACCGGGAATGGCTTGCATGTCATTGAGCCTGAAGGAGAGCAGCACGGCTTTCTTGAGCCATTGATTGACCTGCCAATTGCCGTCCTCGCCCTTCTCGGCAACCCGGGCCCGCCCAGAATCGAGAAGGTTCAGCGCCTCCTCGACAGCCTCGCGGATTTCGCCCTGGGTCTGGTAGTTGACGGTGTCGCGATTGTCGAAAGCGGCTTCGATCGTTGCGGCAAGATCGCTCTGTGGCATGTGCGGAAGGGGCCTGAATTCTGTTGGCGGACGGGTTCGGCGCGGACCATAGCCCAAGCCGAGGGGGCAAGGAACCCTCGGGCGGCGAAATCGGATTGCGCTTGCGCCCGGCGCACCCGATGCTTAACAACCGGCAGCCAGTTTAGCGTCAGAGCATAGATCAAGGAGCCCTCGATGGGCCGCAAGCACCATTCCTCGCTTAGAACTTCGGTGGAAGACATCGAGGTCGTCCGCCACACGCCGCAGACCCCTCAGACCGAATCCTCGGCCTATCGCCTCGCCTTTGCCGACGAGGAGTTTCTGACCTCCGAGGACTTGCGCGGCATGCGCTTTCACCTCGAATACCTCAAGGTCGAGAACCGGTTGCGTCAGGCCGAGATCGATTCAACCGTCGTACTTTTTGGCGGCGCGCGCATCCCCGAGCCGGGCAAGGAGGCCTGGGCCGCCAAGACGGAACTGGCAAAAAAGAACCTCGAAAAGAACGCCAAATATTACACCGAGGCGAGGCGCTTCGCCCAGCTTGCCTCAAAGACCGCCGAGGCGACAGGCTACAGGGACTATGTTGTCGTCACCGGCGGCGGGCCCGGCGTTATGGAGGCGGGCAATCGCGGCGCGGCCGATGTCGGCGCGCCCTCGATCGGCTTTAACATCGTGCTGCCGCACGAGCAGGCCCCCAACCCCTATGTCACCCCGCAATATTCCTTCAATTTCCATTATTTCGCGACCCGCAAGATTCATTTCCTCGTCCGCGCCCGGGCCGTCGCCATCTTCCCCGGCGGCTTCGGCACGCTCGACGAATTCTTCGAGACGCTCACCCTCATCCAGACCGGCCGGATGGACCGCATCCCGCTGCTCCTGTTCGGAAAGGAGTTCTGGAGCCGGGTCATCAACCTTGAGGCGCTCGCAGAAGAAGGCACGATCTCGCCCGACGACCTGACGCTTTTCCAGCTCGTCGACACGGCCGACGAGGCCTGGGAATGTGTGCGCAAGGCTTATAATCTCCCCGACATTACTCTCGATTGAAACGAAAAGGCCCGGACGCTGCCGGGCCTTTTCCTGCTTTTTTCGAGTGACCGGGCCTACTGATTGGCGCGCACCGTGACGTTGAGCAAGTCGATCAGTGCCAACGGGTCTTCTTCGGCGGCCGCAAGGGCCTCGACGCCCACCGGTTCATCGGGTTCGGCCACGATTTCGAAATTCTGCGGGTCATCGATGAAGGCGTTGACTGCCTGCGTCACCTCCGTCTTGAAGGCGGCGTCAGGGAGTTCTGCCAATGCCAGGGGCACCATGAACTTCAGCCCATTGGCGAATGTCGCGCCATCGACGCCCTGCTCGGCACCGATGAAGTCGAGGGCCTTCATAAAGAGCGACGCATCGTCATAGCGCAGCGAGAGGCTCTCGATCTGGACCTGCATCATCTTCTCGGCCATGGCGGATTCGATGCCGGCCATTTCGCTTTCGGAAATCTCCTCGCCGGATTTGGCGAGCTCGGCCATCTTGAGGTTGATCTTCATGAGGTCCTGATAGAAGGCCCGGTCATAGCCGAGGATCGCGCCGCTGCCGGTCAGCGAGCCGAGATTGTCTATCGCGAAGACGAAATCCTCAAAGGTTGCGCGGCCAGCTTCCGGATACCAGGTCGAACTGCCGGCGACGCGTGCGCTCAACTGTTCGATGCCGAATGCGGCTACGACTTCCTGCGCCTCGGCTTCCGGAATCGTCGTGAGATCCGCTCTGATGCCGTCGATCAACAGGCTCGACGTGATTTCCTCGACCCCATCGGCCTGGTCCATGGTGATGGCAATGGTATCGACCGCGAACACCTCCTCGCCGTTCTGTGACACGACCAGCGGACCAGCAGAAGCGCGCTGGTAGAGCCCCATGGCCGCTGGCAGGAGATTGCTCACATCGATTGATGCCGGAATGTGGATGCCTTGGACGGCAATGTTCTGGAACGCCAGCGCAAAGCCATCATCGAGATCGTCGAGCTCGATATCGGCAATCGATGCTGTTTCGACGGCATAACCGCCATCGCCGGTTTCGGTCACGCCTGAGAACACGACGTCTCCCGGAATTTCGCTGCTCTCTTCACCGGGGACGAAAATGGTGAAATCAGAAAGCGTGACGGTGTCGCCTTCGGCTCTGGCCGATCCATATTCGAAGGATATGCCGAGCATTTGCACGGCATCCTTGAGCTTGGTGCCGAAATCGTCGGCCTCGATGGCCCAGGCGGCAGGGGTGCCAAGGGTGACGATGGCGCCGGCAAGAGCGAGGCGCGAAACCTGGTTGAGCATGATTGTATCCTCATTTCCCGGCGCTGCCCGCGCAACACCGTTCATTGGCTGATATTGCCGAATTTATAGTCGCCGTCCGTGGTTCCGGCCAGTATCATTTATTGTCGGACCACGATGATCAGATGACGCCATCGCCCTCCGTCAGCCGATCCGGCGCAAAAAACCCAGAAGGTCGTCGGTAATGTGATGGACGTGGGGGTGATCCTCTCCCCGCCCAAGCTCCCAGGCGTCGACCTGCTCATGGACAAATCCCTCTCCGGCGACGACCTGGACCGTTACCATGCCGGTCTCGTGCGGCACGACGAGGTTCTTTTCGAGATCGTCGAACATGATCGCCGCGCGGGGGTCGACGCCGTGATCGGCCAGGAACGCCTCATAGGCCTCGCGCAGCGGCTTTGGTTGGAACCGGGCCGCGCGAATGTCGAATATCGCTTCAAAGACATCGTCTCCACCAAGCCGGGCCAGCACCGAACGCGCGTGACCCTCATCGGCATTGGTGAAGATGAATTTCCGGCCCGGGAGCGCGCGGATCGTGTCGATCAGCTCGGGATGCGGCGCGACAGGGGAATAGTCGATCGCATGGACCGAGGTGAGATAGTGGTCAGGATCGATCTTGTAGGTGTGCATCAACCCGTTCAGCGTCGTGCCGTGATCGCGGTAATAGGCCTTCTGCAATTGGCGCGCTGCCTCGAAGTCGAGCCGCGCCAGTTCCATCACGTAATTGGTGATGCGGATGTCGATCTGGGCAAAGAGATTGCACTCGCGCGGGTAGAGCGTGTTGTCGAGATCGAAGACCCAGTCGGTGATCGTCTCAAAGCTGCGGAGCGTCGGTGTCATCTTGTTCATGGAGCCATTATGGCATGAACCGGTGAACGGGCGATGACCGGATTTTCCGGTTGGTGATGCCGGTCATGGCGCCTCGCCCGCACCGGAGACGATTTCGGCTGTTTCCTCGTTGAGAGCCTGCGCCTTGCGCCGGGGTGGCGTGAGCGGGGTCGGCACCGGCTCGCCGGTATTGCCGCGCAAAAGGTCCGAGCCGGCCATCAGCCCGCCTGCCATCTGCATTTCGAGCCGCTCGGCGTCCCTGTTGCGAACCTCATCAATGGTCTCCTGCGCCTCGGCCTCATCAACGCCCAAGGAAATCAATACGTCCCGCCCGAAAACCAGCGAGGATTCGAAGACTTCGCGGATCTGGTAGTCCACACCGACCTCTGCGAGCTTGAGCGCATGGGCGCGGTCGAAGGCTCTTACAAAGAGTGTCGCCAGGGGGTATTGCTGCTTGACGTGCTCGGCGATGATCGTCGCTTCATCCGGCCGGTCGATGCAGACGAGAATGATCCGCGCGCTGCCCGCCCCCGCCGCATGGAGGATGTCGGGGCGCGTTCCATCGCCATAATAGACCTTGAACCCGAAGCTCGCCGCGGCCTGGATCATCTCCACATCATTGTCGATGATCGTGACATCGACGCCCCTGGCGAGCAGCGGCTGGCTGACAAGCTGGGCAAAGCGGCCAAAGCCGATGATGAGCACCGTTCCCGCCAGCCCTTCGGTGACGGCCTCGACGCCCTCAAGATCCACGCTCTCCCTTGGCCGCAAGCGGTTGAACCCGAGGATGGCGAGCGGGGTGAGGATCATCGAGACGATCACGGTCGTTGCGAGAATGGCATTGAGTTCGGGGGTAAGAATGCCGGCCCCGAGCGCCGCCGAGAAAAGGACAAAGGCGAATTCGCCGCCCTGCGCCATCAGAATGGCCCGCTCGAGCGCCTCCCGATGGGCCGAGCGCAGAAGCCGCGCAATCACGTAAATGCCGGCCGATTTGACGATCATATAGACGATGACGGCAAGCGCGATGAAGGCGTAATTGGCTGCGATCACCTCGAGGTCGAGCGACATGCCGACCGCAATAAAGAACAGACCCAGCAAGATGCCACGAAAAGGCTCGATATCGGCCTCGAGCTGATGGCGGAAACTGGATTCCGAAAGGAGCACGCCGGCAAGAAACGCTCCCATCGCCATCGAAAGCCCGCTCATATCCATGGCCAGCGCGGCACCCAGAACGACCAGGAGCGCCGCCGCCGTCATCACCTCCCGGGCATGGGCATTGGCAAGTATGCGGAACAGGGGGTTAAGCAAAAAGCGCCCCACCAGCACCAGCCCCACAATGGCGGCGACCGCAATCCCGATACCGGTCAGTCGCTCGGCAAGGCTGGTCTCCTCGGCCTGCGGCGCAATGAACGCGACAAATGCGAGCAGGGGTACGATGGCGAGGTCTTCGAGCAAAAGCACCGAGACCATTTTTTGCCCCGCAGGCGTTGTCAGTTCCCCGCGCTCCTCGAGCGTTTGGAAAACGATCGCCGTCGAAGTCAAAACGAACCCAAGCCCCGCAATCAGCGCGACAAGCGGGGGCAGGCCGATGACCACGCCCGCACCGGTCAATAGCGCGGCGCAAGCCGCTACCTGGAGCACGCCGAGACCGAATATCTCGCGCCTCAGCCCCCAAAGCCTCCGCGGCTGCATTTCGAGCCCGATGACGAACAGGAACATCACGACGCCGAGTTCGGACGTGTGCAGGATGATCTCGGGTTCGGTGACGACCCTGAGCCCGAACGGCCCGATGACGAGCCCGGCGGCGATATAGCCGAGAACCGAGCCGAGTCCGATCCGTTTGAAGATGGGGACCGCGGCGACACCGGCAGCCAGAATCGCCACGACCGGAAAAAGCTCGATACCGTGCGCCGCTTCTGTTGCCATGAACCTGCCATCCCGATTGTTGGCGTGACGCTAGACCAACACCCTGCGACGGGCAAGCGAGCGGGGTTGACATGGCCGTCTTGGTGTAATACTGATATAGCACACCATATGGAACTGCACATGACACAGTGGCGTGACGACCAGCCGATCTTCATTCAAATCCGGCAAAGGATGATCGAGATGATCCTCAACGGGGCCATAAACGAAGGCGACGCCCTGCCGTCGGTGCGGCAGGTCTCGACCGAGCTGTCGGTCAATCCCCTGACCGTCACCAAATCCTATGAGGCCCTGGTCGATCTCGGCATCGTCGAAAAGCGCCGCGGCCTTGGCATGTTCGTGACCGAGGGCGCGCGGGCAACGCTTCTGGCCCATGAGCGCGAAAAATTCCTCGCCGAGGACTGGCCGGCGATATTGGCCCGCATCACAGCGCTCGGGCTCGATGCCAAAGATCTTCTGAGCAATGGAGAAAAGGAATGACGACCGAGGCCCCAATCGTATCTGCGCGCGGTCTGCGCAAGCGCTTCGGCAAGACCGAGGTGCTGCACGGGCTCGATTTCGACATTCCCCCCGGCCGCATCTATGGCCTTGTCGGGCACAATGGCGCGGGCAAGACCACGACCCTCAACGCGCTTTTGGGCCTGACCCAGTGCGAAGGCCGGATCGAGGTCCTGGGGATGGACCCCTTCATCCACCGCGCAAGGCTCATGAACAATGTCGCCTTTATTTCAGACGTTGCGAGCCTGCCGCGCTTTTTGAGGGTGCGCGAACTTTTTGCGCTGCTCTCAAACATTCACCCCAATTTCTCGCAAGCCAAGGCGCGCGACTTCCTCGCCGGCACCGACATCAGGCCTGAAGCCAAGATCAAGAATCTCTCCAAGGGCATGATCGCCCAGCTTCATCTGGCGGTCGTCATGGCCATCGACGCCAAGCTTCTGGTGCTCGACGAGCCCACGCTCGGCCTCGACATCACCTATCGCAAGCGGTTCTACCGGCGCCTGCTCGAGGACTACATGACCGAGGAGCGCACGCTGCTTATAACGACCCACCAGGTCGACGAGATCGAATTCATGCTCTCGGACATCATGTTCATCCGCGATGGAGAACTGATCGTCCATATGCAGATGGAGACGGTGAACGAGAAATATGTCCAGCTCGTCATCTCCGATCCCACCAGCATCGAGAAGGCAAGGGCGCTTGGGCCGGTCTTTGCAGAATCGCGCTTCGGCCAGACCGTGATGATCTTTGACGGCGTACCGCGCGAGACGCTCAGCCCTCTCGGGCAGCTGTCAACCCCCACCCTGTCCGATCTATTTGTTGCGCTTATGCAGCGCGAGACCTTCAACGCCGGAGCGGCCTGATGCAGGCGATGATTGCCCTAGTCAAACGTGAATATCTCGAGCATCGCGGAGCCTTCATCATCGGACCGGCGATCCTTCTCGGGCTGATGCTTCTGGCCGCGCTTTATACCACCTGGTCCGTGGGCACCGAAAGCGACCTCGGTTGGTCCGATGTCCCAAGCTCGCTGCGTTTTTACGAGGCTGCCTTTGCCGTCCTTGCGGCAGGCTGGTGGGTCTATTTGCTCATCATGCTGTTCTTTTATTTTGCCGACGCCTTTTCCTCGGACAGTCGCAACAATTCGATGCTGTTCTGGAAATCGATGCCCCAGACCGATCTCAAGATATTCGCCTCAAAGATGGCGGCAGCGCTGACAATCTTCCCAACCGCCATTCTGCTGGCGACGGCCATCAGCGGACTCATAGCCTATCTTCCGGCATTCTCGGTCGGTAATGCATTGCCTGGCTATGCGCCTCCGGGGCTCGGGGAGACGCTGGGCGCCTATATCAACATCCTCGCCGTGGCGGTGGTGTTCTTTGTGCTGGGCCTCTTTTGGTATGCACCCTTTTTTGCCTGGGTGGGCCTGCTGAGCGTCCTCTTCCGGCGCTGGGCCATCCCGCTCGCCTTTCTGATCCCAGCTGTTATCGGCCTTTTTGAAAACCTCGTCACCCGTGGCGGCGACCGCAGGGGCGGTGTGATCTTCAACTTCTTGAAGGACCGCATGCACTTCCAGTTCGACGGACTGGACTTCGAAACGGTCTGGGTGCTTGGCGAGCCCTGGAACGCCCCCGGCCTGATCCTGCGTATGCTCCAGGGTACGGACTGGATTTCGCTGATCGGCGGGCTGGCCGCGGCCGTGGTCCTCGTCTATGCCGCAAGTGAATACCGGCGGCGCTGGGTGCTGGCATGATCGCCGGCACCCAACGCCCCGCCTACTGCGTAAGCCTTATTGCCATTTCCAGTCGCCGGCGCCAATGTCGCCTTGTTCACGATAAGCGACGGCGACCGCCGACACTACTGCCGACGATCCCGCCTTTTTGACCCCGAAAAGGGCAGCAGGCTTCATGACGTCACAACCGGTTCGCCAGATGGCCGCAGACAAACCGCGATTTGTCGAGGAGTTCACCCCCAAGAGCATCGTGACCTTGCGTGAGGGGTATGGGCTCTCCCAGCTCCGCGCTGACGCTGTTGCCGGGCTCACCGTGGCCATCGTGGCCCTGCCGCTTTCCATGGCCATTGCCATTGCATCGGGCGTGACGCCCGATCGCGGGCTTTTTGCGGCAATCGTGGGCGGCTTTCTGGTGTCGCTGTTCGGGGGCAGCCGCTTCCAGATCGGCGGTCCGGCGGGAGCGTTCATCATCCTGGTCGCGGCAACGGTGACGCGGCACGGGGTCGATGGCCTTCTGCTCGCTACCATGCTCTCGGGCCTGTTCATGATCGGCATCGGGCTTCTGCGCCTGGGCTCCTATATCAAGTTCATTCCCTATCCGGTGACCGTCGGATTCACCGCAGGCATCGCGGTCATCATCCTCGCCAGCCAGCTTCGCGATCTTTTCGGGCTGTCGCTCGACGGGCCCGAGCCCGGCGAATTGGTCGAAAAGCTCCACACTCTATGGGAAGCGCTGCCCACCGTGAACGGCGTGGCCGTCGTGCTCGGTTTCGGCACCATGGCGCTGATCCTTGCGGTCAACCGTTTCGCGCCAAGGCTTCCTGCGCTATTGGTCGCTGTGGCCGCAGCCGCCCTCGTCACCGGCCTCTTCGATCTGCCGGTCGCTACTATTGGCAGCCAGTTCGGCGGCATCCCCAACACTCTGCCCATGCCGGCCCTGCCCGAGTTCAGCGGCGAACGCGTGCTGGCCGTCCTGCCCGACGCCATGGCCTTCGCGCTGCTGGGGGCAATCGAATCCCTCCTCTCGGCGGTTGTTGCCGACGGGATGACCGGCAGGCGACATAAATCGAATTCAGAACTCGTGGGGCAGGGCCTTGCCAATATCGGCTCGGCGGTATTCGGTGGCATTTGCGTAACCGGCACCATAGCGCGCACCGCGACCAATGTCCGCTCGGGCGGGCGCACCCCGGTCGCCGGAATGCTCCATGCGCTGTTCCTGCTGGCCTTTATGCTCGTTGCCGCCCCGCTCGCCAGCTATATCCCGCTCGCCGCGCTCGCCGGCGTTCTCGTGACGGTCGCCTGGAACATGATCGAGCGTCACGCTATCTCCGCCCTGTTCCGCGGTTCGCGCGGGGATGCCGCGGTGCTGGCGGTGACCTTCCTGCTGGTTGTCTTCCGTGATCTGACCGAAGGCATCATCGTTGGCTTCGCGCTCGGCGCGCTGCTGTTCATCCATCGCATGGCATCGGCTGTTGCCATCGAAGAGAGCGGAGCCGAATTCATCGATCATGCGGTCGATGGCGAAACGCCCTACGATCCTGCGCAGGCAACCGACAGCGATACCGTGGTTTACAGAATTTCGGGCGCCTTCTTTTTTGGTGCGGCAGCGAGCGTCGGGGCCATCCTCGACCGGATTGCCGACCAGCGCAAAAATTTCGTCCTCGACTGTTCGGGCCTGCCCGTGCTCGATTCCACGGCCGCCCATGCGTTGGAGGGCGCGGCGCGCAAGGCGCGGCAAGCGGGTATCCGCTTCATCATCGCCGGGGCGCGGCCCAATATCCGGCGCATGCTCCTGACCCATGGCGTCAGGCCACCGCTCGTCAAGTATAAGCCCGATGTCGCCTCCGCGCTGGCGCTGCTTTCAGGGAACCGGACTTGACGCGGCAGTCCCCCTGCGAATCCGGAGCGCGAATTATCGGGCGGGCGACCTGATTTGTGAACCGACTTTTTGGCAATTCGCCCCTACCCCAAGGGGTTGCCATGCGCGGCGAACGCAGGCAGCATGAAGCCGGTTTCAACCAGTTGAAAGGAGGTGATCCAATGTCTAGTGAGATCCGCGCAGGCGGGAGCGGCTTTGGGTGTGAGGTGATAGCGGCGAGGCAGCCCTCGGCGCTCTGATCCTCCTCCTCCGAACCAGAATATGGTTCAGTCACTCTTTGCGTGACGGTATCATGGAAGGGCCACTCGATGATCGGGTGGCCCTTTTTGCCGTTCAAGGCTCTTGATCGGCTGTGCGGCAGGCGCTATCTCTTTTATCGTCACTTCACGATGAAGTGGTGCAACGTTCTCAGGGCGGGGTGAAACTCCCCACCGGCGGTAAGAGGCGATGCCTCAAGCCCGCGAGCGCCTCTCCCCGCCCCGGGGAAAGGGTCAGCAGATTCGGTGCAAATCCGAAGCCGACGGTCACAGTCCGGATGAAAGAGAACGGGATTTCCCCCGGGCCCCGCGCCGGACGTTCCGCTTTGGGCGGACGTCCCGCCTTCGCCGGTCGATCCCGCAACCCCTGAGGTCACTCTAGGTTAGCGAAAGGATCGACACGTGACCCAGACGGCCTCTCAACCAAAGCCGAACCCCGCCCTTTCGGGGGCGGCTCTCATGCTCATGGCCGGCGTCGCCTTTGCCGGCGTCAATGTCGCCGTCCAATGGGCCGGCATGGTCAACGGCATATCATCGACCGCCATCGCCTTCTGGCAGTATTTTCTCGGCTTTCTCTTCGCCCTTCCGCTCGTCTGGCGACGGGGTTTTTCTGCAATGCGCACGAAACGTCCGCTGCTTCACATCGCGCGCATCGTGCTCGCGGCGGCGGGCGTACAGGTGTGGGTCCTGGCGCTTTCCCACGTCCCGCTCTGGCAGGCCATCGCGCTTTCCATGACCTCGCCCTTTTTCGTCCTCGCCGGAGCCGCGCTTATGCTGGGTGAGCGCGTGACCCTCGAACGGGTCGGCGCGACGGCCTTCGGCTTTGCCGGCGCGCTGATCATCATTGCCCCCTGGTCGGAGGCCTTCACACCCTTCGCTCTTCTGCCCGTGCTTGCAGCGGCCCTGTGGGCAGGCACCTCGCTCATCACCAAGGAACTGACCCGGTCCGAGACCCCGGAGTCGATCGCGCTTTATCTGCTGCTATTGCTGACCCCGGTCAATCTCGCGCTCTACCTTGGCTCGGGATGGGTGATGCCGGTCATTTCCGCATGGCCGATCCTCCTGACGGCCGGTGTGCTGACTGCGGCCGCGCAATACATCCTCACCCGCGCCTATGCGGTGGCCGATGCTGCCTATCTCCAGCCCTTCGAGGACCTCAAGCTTCCGCTCAACATCGTTCTGGGCTGGCTCGTCTTCGGCTTCGCGCCCAGCCCCGCCTTCTGGCCGGGCGCCGTCATGATCGTGTTGGGATCGGTCTATATCATGCGTCATGAAGGGCGTGACAGGCTGCCCGCCTGAGAGGAACTGGAACAAAAAACGGCGGAAACACGGGATCATACCGTATTGCCGCCGGAAGTTGCTCTTGCCCTTCGCGCTCTCGCGAAGGGCCCCAACTTACCGCCATCGCGCCACAATTTCCATAGCCGGAGCCTGAAACCGGGCGCCGGGGCCTGGTAACGAATCTGTGAGCGAGCGGGCCGTCGGCGTGTTAAAGGCCCTGTTAAATCCTCTCGACATACCCTCGGCCGTTGAGCAACCGGCAGGCTGGGGGCATAGAACATCGTGGGCAGGGGCATTCCGATTGCGCTCAGAAGGTTGACGCGTTCGGTCTTTCATTCGGGCAATATCCCTACGGCCATCGCCCTTGTGGTGATGATGGCAGCGATGGCGTTTGCCGAAATGCAGAACCGCTCCATCCACCAGCAGACCCAGCGCAACGAGCTTTTGGCCGAAGTCGGCCTTGTCCGTGCCGAGCTCGAAGGCATGGTCAATTCCAACATCCAGCTCGTCCACGGGCTCGTCTCGACCATCTCGACCGAGCCCGACATGGATCAGGAGCGCTTTTCGGCGCTTGCCCGCTACCTTTTCGACCAGAAAAACCAGCTCAACAATTTCGCCGCTGCGCCGGATATGGTGCTGAGCCTCATGTATCCCCTTCCCGGCAACGAGGCCGCACTCGGGCTCGACTATTCCACCCACCCCGAACAGTCCGAAACCGCGCTCAGGGCGCGAGACACGGGGCGGATGGTCCTTGCCGGACCGGTGCATCTGGTGCAGGGCGGCAGGGGATTTGTTGCACGCTTCCCGGTCACGGTCCCCCGGCCCGACGGCAGCGAGACCTTCTGGGGAATCGTCTCGGCGGTCATCGATGCAGACCGCCTTTACGCCGAGAGCGGGCTGGTCGCCCTGAGCCAGTCCCTGCGGCTCGCTGTCCTGGGTCAGGATGGTCTTGGCGCGGCTGGTTCGGTCTTTTTCGGCGACCAGCAGGTGCTCGACCAGGACCCGGTTGTCGCCGACGTTACCCTGCCGTCCGGCCGCTGGCAGATTGCCGCGGTTCCGCGCGAGGGCTGGGGCGCCGAGCCGCCCAACACCTGGATTTTGCGCCTCGGAATGGTCGCCGCAGCGGCACTGGTTCTCGTTCCCATATTGCTCGCAGGGCGGCTGAGCGCGGAGCGCCGAAGACGCTTGATCGAGCAGAAGCGGCGCGAAATCGAACTCACGCGCCTATCGCGCCGTCTCGAGCTGGCGCTCGAAACCTCCCAGGTCGGCGTCTGGGAAATGAATGCCCTCACCGGTGAACTCTCATGGGACGACCGGATGAACGAGCTTTACGGCACTCCCGACGACGGCAGGCCGCGCAACTACAAGCATTGGCATGGCCGGCTTCACCCCGAGGATGCCGCGCGCGCCGAACGCGAATTCAACGAGGCGTTGCGCAAGGGCGAGCGTTATGAGTCCAATTTTCGCATCGTAACGCCAGCCGGCGAAGTCCGGCACATCCGCGCCATCGGCGCCTGTTACAGGGATCCGGGCGTGGCACCGCGCATAGTCGGGGTCAACTGGGACGCAACTGCCGATGCCCAGCTCTCCGAAGCGCTGATGCGCGCCAAGACCCAGGCTGAAGCCAAGAATTTCGAGCTCGAGACCGCCAAGGCCCGCATCGAGCACAACGCGCTTCATGACCCGCTCACGGGTCTTCCCAATCGCCGCTATCTCGATGACGTGCTCGAGATGCACGCCAAGCGGGTTGCCAAAATGCCGATCCGGGCCTCGATCCTTCATGTCGATCTCGACCGTTTCAAGCAGATCAACGACACGCTGGGGCACGCGGCCGGCGACGCCATGCTCGTCCATGCCGCCAATGTCCTCAAAGCCGCCGTGCGCCAGAGCGACTTTGTCGCGCGCATCGGGGGCGACGAATTCGTCATCTTCTGCCTCGGCGAAAAATCCGATGAGGATCTGCGCGCCCTGGCGGCCCGGGTGACCGAGGCAATGCGCCGCCCCATCACCCATGAAGGCCATGAGTGCCGCCTCGGTGCCTCGATCGGCATTGCAAGCTCGGACGGAACGGGGGTGTCGCCCAAGCAGATGCTGGTCAACGCCGATATCGCGCTCTACCGGGCCAAGCGCCGCGGGCGGAACCGTGCCGAGTTCTTTTCAGACGAGTTGCAGGCCGAAATCGTCACCACCAAGAGAGTCGCCGATGACATTCTCTCGGGTCTCGACAATGGCCAGTTCGTCGCCTTTTACCAGCCGCAGTTCGACGCGGTCACGCTCGACATTATCGGGGTTGAAGCGCTCGCACGCTGGAACCACCCGACCCGCGGCCTTCTGGCACCCGACGCCTTCATGTCGATTGCCGAGGATCTCAATGTCGTTGCCACGCTCGACCGGCTCATTCTTGAACAAGCGCTCGCCCAGCGCGAGGCATGGGATCGTGCCGGCGTCTTCGTGCCGCGCGTCTCGGTCAATGTCTCTGCACGCCGGCTCCACGAGGACAACCTCATCGAGACGCTTGAGCGCCTGGACATCATCCCCGGCACACTCGCCTTCGAACTCGTTGAATCGATCTATCTCGACGAGAGCGAGGGGATCGTGAGCTGGAACATCGATCAGATCAAGGAACTGGGCATAGATGTCGAGATCGACGACTTCGGTACCGGCTATGCCTCAATTCTGAGTCTCATGAAGTTGCGGCCCAAGCGGCTCAAGATCGATCGCCAGCTGGTGCAGCCTATCACGGCCTCGCGCGAGCAGCGCACGCTGGTGCAGTCGATGATCGATATCGGCGCTTCGCTCGGCATTTCCGCTATTGCCGAGGGCGTCGAGTCCCGCGAACACGCGCGCATCCTCGCCGACATGGGCTGCGCAGCGCTCCAGGGGTATGCCTTTGCCCGGCCCATGACCGCCGAAGCCATTGCCGGTTTCGTCGGGGAGGCCGCATGGCGCGAGGCCGGATAGACGTTAATATATGACATTTTCGTCACATTTTGTCTGGCATCGGCCAGCCCTGTTCGTTATGGGGCTGCAAATGCTGCACGGCTAGCTCCAACACAGTCAGGCATATGGCGAAAAGCACCATCGACAAGGACCTCAAGCGGGTCCGGCAACTTGGCGTCGCGACCCAGGAATCGGCGCGCGCCGCTGCCGCGCCCGGTATCGCGCTCGTCTTTCTGCTGCTCGCACTCGTCTGGGCTGTCTTTGCGGTAGGCGGCGGGCCGCTGGGCTATCTCGTGATCATTGCGACTGTCATCGCCGCCTATATGGCCCTCAACATCGGCGCAAACGATGTCGCCAACAATATGGGTCCGGCCGTGGGCGCGCGTGCCCTCACCATGACCGGCGCGCTTGCCATTGCGGCGTTGTGCGAGGCTGCTGGTGCCCTGCTCGCTGGTGGCGATGTCGTAACGACCATTTCCCGCGATATCATTGCGCCAGATACCACCATGGATTCCACCGCCTTCATCATGGTGATGATGGCGGCGCTGCTGTCCTCGGCCCTCTGGATTAATCTCGCAACCATTCTCGGAGCGCCTGTCTCGACAACCCATTCGGTGGTCGGGGGCGTTGTAGGCGCAGGAATTGCTGCGGCGGGGTTTTCGGCCATTACCTGGCCCACCATTGCGCGCATCGCCGCAAGCTGGGTGATCTCACCGGTCATGGGTGGTGTTCTCGCCGCCGCCCTTCTGGCGATCGTCTATGTCACCATCCTCAATCAGCGCCACAAGGCCCAATCGGCACGCGTCTGGGTGCCGGTCCTGGTTGCGCTGATGACCGGTGTCTTTGCCATGTATATGGCGATGAAGGGGCTTAGCAGGGTGTGGAAGCCCGAGCCGCACGTCGTTCTGCTGCTCGGTCTGGTTTTTGGCGGGTTGGGGTGGCTTGCGGCTCTGCCCTGGGTCAAGCGCCATACCGCAACGATGGAGAACACCAACAAGCGCGTCGCGGTGCTCTTCCGCCTTCCGCTGATCTTTGCGACCGCGCTGCTCTCTTTCGCGCATGGCGCAAACGATGTCGCCAATGCCGTCGGGCCGCTGGCGGCCATTGTCGCCGCCGCGTCTGACGGGGTCAGCGCCGGCGAGGCTCATGTCGCCCTTCCCATCTGGGTGCTCGCCATTGGCGCGCTCGGCATCGCGCTGGGGCTGGCCCTTTTCGGTCCCAAGCTCATCCGTACGGTGGGCGAAAAGATCACCAAGCTCAACGAAATCCGCGGTTATTGCGTCGCGCTTTCTGCCGCCATCACCGTTCTCGTGGCGTCCGCGCTCGGCCTTCCGGTCTCTTCCACCCACATCGCCGTGGGGGCGGTCTTTGGCGTGGGCTTTTTGCGCGAGGGCGTATCCAACCGCGGAATCAAGAACAAGGCGGTGAGTCCCGACGGCGTCTTTCTCAAGACAGACCACCTCAACCGCACGCCCGAGGAAGCGATCGCCAATTTCCAGAAGCGCCAGCGCCGCTATCTGGTGCGCCGCCAGCACGCCTTTTCCATCGGCGCCGCCTGGGTCATCACCGTCCCCGCAGCCGCCGCGCTTTCAGCGGTGATCTATTTTGCCATGAAACTTCTCTTCGGGCTCTGAGCCCGGCCCAGTTCGCGCTGGGCGAGAGCGACGGCCAGATCTGCCAGCCCGTCATGGGTAATAAGCCGTTTGGCTTCGGGCAGGACGGCCCAATGGCGGTAGCGCTGCCCCATTTCCTTCCAGTCCTCGCGCTGGTTCGTGACCTTGAGCGGGAACATCTTGACCTCGACTGGCGCGGGGCGCTCATCGGTGACCGGCAGGAAATAGGAGCCGATAGGCGTCGTTTCGATTTCACCCTCGACGCCCGCTTCCTCATAGGCTTCGTGGGCCGCGCTCTCCCAAGGCGTCTTGCCTTCGATAAGACCGCCCTTGGGGAATATCCATTTCCCCCGTCCCCGCGAAGTGATGAGCAGCACGACCAACTGCCCATCGACGACCGTATAGGGCAGGGCGCCATGTTGCGGCCCGGCGGGTTCGATCTCGCGCAGGAATGGGCGGCGTGCGAGTGCAAGCAGTCT
>CAYSBF010000042.1:17839-20682 GCA_964429025.1 uncultured Pelagibacterium sp. | reverse complement strand
ATCGAGCAGCACTTCGCCCTCGGTGATCTCATAGTCAGCCTTGCCGGCGATGACATAGCTCAGCGTCGACTTGCCCGAGCCGTTGCGGCCCATGACGGCATGCACCTCACCGGGCGGAATGATCAGGTTCACGCCCTTGAGGATTTCGCGATCCGGATCGTAATGGAAATGCACGTCCTCGAAACGCAGGACGGGGCCAGTGATTTCGAGCGGCTTTGCATACGGCTTGTCCTCGATCTCGGGCTTCTGGTCGAGCAGCGCGAACATGGCCTCGATATCGGCGAGCGACTGGCGGATTTCGCGGTAGACGAACCCGATCATGTTGAGCGGACGGTAGATCTGCATCATGAAGGTGTTGAGCAGCACGAAATCGCCCACGGTCATGTCACCGGCCATCACCCCCAGCGCGGCCATGATGGAAATGACGATCATGCCGAGCCAGAAGATGACCCCCTGCCCGAAGTTCAAAACCCCGAGCGAGGTCCAGATGCGGATCGCGGCGCGTTCATAGCCTGCCATGGCACCGTCGAAACGCTTGGCTTCGAGGGTCTCGTTGCCGAAATACTTGACGGTCTCGAAGTTGAGCAGGCTGTCGATGGCCTTTGAATTGGCGTCGGTGTCGCTGTCGTTCATGTCGCGGCGGATGGCGATGCGCCAATTGCTGGCACGCACGGTGAAGGCGAGATAAAGCCCAACCGTGGCGGCGAGGACCGCGACATAGGTCCACCCGAACATCACGCCGAAGACCACGCCGACGATCACGAACTCGATCAGCGTTGGCGCGGTGTTGAGCATGGTGAAGCGAACGATCGTCTCGATGCCCTTGGTGCCGCGCTCGATGACCCGAGACAGTCCGCCCGTCTTGCGCTGCAGATGGAAGCGCAGCGAGAGCCGGTGCATGTGCACGAAGGTCTCATAGGCGAGCCTGCGGACGGCATGCTGGCCGACCGAGGAGAACAGGATATCGCGCAATTGCTGGAAGCCGGAATCGATGATCTGGCCAACGCCATAGGCGATGACCAATACGATAGGCACCGCCAGACCGAGGAGCACGGCCGTATCCGGCCCTGATGCGCTAAGGGAATCGATGATGCCCTTATAGGCGAAGGGCACGAGAGTGGTCGCAACCTTGGCGGCTAGGAGCGCTGCAATCGCCAGGACCACGCGCATGCGCAAATCGGGCCGATCTGCCGGCCACATATGGGACCAGAGATTGCGGATGGTCGATACGGTCGCGCCCGCGTCGGCGCTCACTTTCGGCGCAGTGGCCATTGGTTCACCTCGGCGGCAAGAGTGGGATCAGGAGGCGGTTGCCGGCGTCTTGTCGCAGGCGGCGGGTTGCCCCAGCTGATCGAGATAGGAAGAGACGGCGGTGCCGAAGGCCGAGAGCCGGTCGGTGCGCACGCAATAATTGTTTCGCGTGCCCTTTGCCCTGCGCTCGATGATGCCGGCCTCGAGCAGGACCTTGAGGTGCTGGGAAACCGTGCTCTGCGCCAGCGACAGACAATCGGTGACGTCATTGCAGCAGCAATTGTCCGCCCTCGCCATCAATATGCGCAGGATTTCGAGCCGGACCGGGTGGCCCAGCGCGCGCAATGTCAGCGAGAGCTGTTCGTCTTGCATGGCGTCAACTTCCATCGTCTCTTTACGATAGAAGAAAGCCGCACCGGAAACAAGCCCGGCGCGGCCGTTCGGATTACTCCTCCTCGCCGATAACCATGTCGGTGTCGGGCAGGTCGAAGACCTGGCCGGGGTAGATCAGGTCCGGGTCCCGGATCTGGCTGGCATTGGCCTCGTAGATCTGGGTGTAACGGAGGCCCTCGCCATAGACGCGGCGGGCAATCGTCCAGAGATTGTCGCCTCGCCGAATAATGACGAGCCCCGACGTGGTGCGTTCGCCGTCGGTGGTGCCAATCATGGTCGGCACGGGTCCCGGTGCGGGTTCTTCCACAACAGCCTGTTGTTCCACTGCCGTCTCTTCACTCGCGCCTTCATCGGGCACCGATTCAACGGCAACCTGCTCATTTTCGGCTACATCCGGCGCCGGAACCCGTGCATCCGGTTGCGGCGCGGGCTCGGGTGCCGGCGAAACATCCGATGCGGATGGCGCTTCCGGTGCTGGCGCCGGCTCTTCCTGGGGCGCCGTTCCGGTTTCGGGTTGCGCTTGCGGGGCCTCAGCGACCGCTAGTGGCTCCCCGGCTGGCTCCTCCTCGGGCATGTCGATGACAAAGTCGACCTCGGCACGTCCCGCGACACTGCCGTCGGCGTTGAGCATATCGACCCGGATGCGCTGCGCCGTCGCGGTCAGCACGTCGATCGCTTCGATAAGCCAGCGTCCGTCCCGAACCTCGGTCGAACCCACCGGACTATTGTCGACATAAAGCCGTACCGCCATACCATCGGTGCCGCCACCCGCAAAGAAATTGCGGTCTCCGTCGATTTCGACAGCATCGATTGTCGGCGGAACGATTGCCGCGATTGGTGCAGGCTCATCTTCGACAGCGGGCTCGTTCGCTGCCGCAATTTCCTCTGCAGCGACGGTGGGCTCTTCCTCGACACGAGGCTCGCTCCCGACTGTGGCCTCGCCCGCGACAAAGGGCTCGTCCGCAGTGACCGTCTCTTCTGTAGCGGCAGCTCCGTCTCCGGCGGCGGGCGCTTCGTCGGCAACGACGGCGTTTTCGGAAGCCGTTTCTTCCCCGGTCGCTTCGGTTGCCGGTTCCGGGATGGCGGCAGGTGCCGTGGATGGAGCAGCGTCGTCGTTTGCCGGCTCATCGGCCTGCGCGATTTCCAGCCTCTCCCCGGCAGCAGCCGACGGTTCACCGGCTACCATTGGAGCCGGAGCG
>CAYSBF010000042.1:4877-17739 GCA_964429025.1 uncultured Pelagibacterium sp. | reverse complement strand
CAGCCTCTCCCCGGCAGCAGCCGACGGTTCACCGGCTACCATTGGAGCCGGAGCGCTAGCAGGCGCTTCTTGTTCCGAGGCGGCCTCTTCGACGGCAGTCGGTTCATCGGTAACAGGCCCGGTTTCCTGTGCCTGTGCTACCGCAACCGTTTCCTCACTGGCAGGCTCTTCGGCCGAAGCTTCAAGTGTCTCCGGCGTTTGAGCGGTTGCTGCCGGTGTCTCTGTGGCAGCCGGTTCCGTCCCAGTCGCCGCTTCCGGCTCGGCTTCGGGCCGCTGCAGGATCTCGCTCGCCTGCCCCGGCTCGGAGGCGACGACCAGCGGCTCGCTCTCGCGATCATCCTGGACAACCACGACGATCGAAGTCGTGGCATATTCGCCCGAGGCTACGTCGAGCAGGCGCAGTTCGACGCCACCCGTAGGCAATGGTTCGGTGGTGACATGAGCGAAATCGCCGGTCGCTTCCGTCGTTTCGCTACCGAGCAGGGTATCATTGGCAAAAAGCTGAACTTCGCTGGAAGGCGTTGCGGTACCCGCAATGACGGCGGACCCGTCCGGTTCAACCCGCACAAGGCCGAAAGCTGGCTCGACCGTTGCCACCGGGTCGGCCTCGTCCTCCTCAGGGGCCTCGGGCTGGGCCTGCGAGAGGGTCGCCACATCCTGGGTAGCCGGCTGGCTCTGCGTCTCTGTCTCGGTTTCGGCTACCGCCGGTGCGCCACCGAAGAAGGTTTCGCTCATGCACCGGGCGAAGTCGCCACGCTGGATGCAGTCTACTGTGGCGGGGCCCGCGACGACGCCGGCGACCACGATCCCGGTGGTTACAGCAGCAGCGACAGCGAGAACGACGGGAGTAAACGGACCGGCCAGAGTTCCCTCCTGAAAGATCGAATGGGGGCCGCAGAAACGGCCTTGAAGAATCGGTGACTACATCTCGATCTTATGAACTATAGCCAGCCTCACGTCTTCATCAACTTGTAGGTGAACGACTCATAGAGCGCCTCGAACGAGGCATCAATGATATTGGGGGAAACGCCGACGGTGAACCAGCGGTCGCCCGTCCCGTCGCGGCTTTCGATGAGCACGCGGGTGATGGCGCCGGTGCCGCCATCGAGAATACGAACCTTGAAGTCGACAAGTTCAAGATCGTCTATCCGGTCCGAATACTTGCCGAGGTCCTTGCGCATGGCGAGATCGAGCGCATTGACGGGACCATTACCTTCGGCGACCGACATGAACATTTCGCCGTCGATGTCGATCTTGACCACCGCCTCGGAAACGGTGATCTGTTCACCCTTGGCGTTGTGGCGGCGTTCAACGCCGACACGATAGCTTGTGACGTCAAAGAAATAGGGGAGTGTTCCCAAGAGCTTGCGCGTGAGGAGATAGAAGGAAGCCTCGGCGCCGTCATAGGAATAGCCGCGCGCCTCGCGCTCCTTGACCTGCCGCAAAAGCTTGTCGAGGCGCGGATCGTCCTTGGCTATTTCGATGCCGAAGCGGGCGAGCGAAGTCAGAAGGTTCGATTTCCCGGCCTGCTGGCTGACCATCACCTGACGCTCATTGCCGACACTTTCGGGCGGCACGTGCTCATAGGTCGAAGGGTCCTTGGCGATGGCCGAGGCGTGAATGCCCGCCTTGGTGGCAAACGCCGATGCACCCACATAGGGCGCCTGGCGGTTTGGCGCGCGGTTGAGGATTTCATCGAAGGCGCGCGAGACGTGCGTCAGCGTCTTGAGTTTTTCCACAGTGATGCCGGTCTCGAACCGGTCTGAGAAGGCTGGTTTCAGCACGAGCGTTGGAATCAGCGTCACGAGATTGGCGTTGCCACAGCGCTCGCCAAGGCCGTTCAGCGTCCCCTGAATCTGCCGCACCCCTGCCCTCACCGCAGCAAGCGAATTGGCCACCGCATGCCCGGTGTCGTCATGGGCGTGGATGCCGAGCTTGTCGCCCGGCGCGACGTTGAGGACATCGGCGACGGTCTCCTCAATCTCCGAGGGCATGGTGCCGCCATTTGTGTCGCAGAGCACAACCCAGCGTGCACCCGCTTCTAGCGCCGTTGCAACGCAATCGAGCGCGTATTGGCGGTTCGCCTTGTAGCCATCGAAGAAGTGCTCGCAATCCACGAACGCCTCCTTGCCTGCAGCAACGGCCGCACGAACGCTCTCGGCAAGGCTCTTAAGGTTTTCCCTGGTCGAGATGCCGAGCGCAATCTTGACCTGGTGGTCCCATGCCTTTGACACATAGCAAACGGCATCGGCGCTCGATCCGATCAGGTCCTGGATGCCCGGATCGTTCTCCACCGAGCGGCCCGAGCGCTTGGTCATGCCGAATGCGACGAACTGCGCGGCCTTGGTGCGCTTTTTCTCGAAAAACGCAGTATCGACCACATTCGCGCCCGGATAGCCGCCCTCGACATAGTCCACGCCCAGCTCGTCGAGCAGCTTTGCAATGGCAATCTTGTCCTCGAGCGAGAACTCGACGCCCGCTGTCTGGGCGCCATCGCGCAAGGTTGTGTCGAAGAGGTAGAGGCGTTCTTTTGTCATAAAGGGAGTCTTTGCTCGGTCATTCGGGCTGGTGGCATACCGCTTCGATATTGTGCCCGTCAGGATCGATAATGAAGGCGCCGTAATAATTGGGATGGTACTGGTGGCGCAGGCCGGGCGCGCCGTTGTCCTTGCCGCCGGCGGCAAGGGCGGCGGCGTGGAAGGCATCGACGTCCTCGCGGGTCCTCGCGGCAAAGGCAATGTGCAGCTTTCCTGTGCAGCGCCCGCGGCCGTCGATCCAGAAATCGGGTTTCTTGTCACCAAAGCCGGCAAACTTGCCCTGCGGAGCCTCGAATTCGGTGAGGCAGGTATAGCCCAGCACAGGCAGCACCTTGTCGTAAAAGGCTTTGGAGGTTTCAAAGTCGGCGACGCTGAGGCCGAAATGGTCGATCATGGACATGGCTGTTCCCTCAAGGCCAGGTTGACGTGTCGTGGTCAGGATGCTGCTTGTTCGTTCGCCTTATGGCGGCGGCCCATTCCTTGTCGTTGGAGTCGGTGGGACCGTCGTCCGGCAGCGTCGAGATGGTACCGAACCAGGGCACCATGTTCTCGGTGCAGGTGTTGGCGCCCGGCGGGAAGTCGCCAGGGTTGTCCAGTGAGCCGATGGTGAGGTTGGTGCGGCCATTGTTGACGTCGCGGTAAAACAGCGGCGTGCCGCAATTGGCGCAAAAGCCGCGCTCCACATGTTCGGAGCTGCGCCAGATGGCTGGCTTGCCGCGCGTCCATGTGAGGCATTCATCAGGCGCGGCAACCAAAGCGGCAAAAATGTTGCCAACCGCCTTCTGACACATTCGGCAGTGGCAGAGATGGGCATTGTCCAGCATCTGCGACGCGTGATAGCGCACGGCGCCGCACTGGCACCCGCCTGAAACCTCGATTTCGAGCCGGTCCATCAAATGCCCTCCCTTGGCGGCCAATCATCCGTGTCGTGGTCGGGGTGCTGGTTCGAGTGGATGCCGGCCATGAAATTGCGCCAGTCGTCGCCCTCGTCGTCACGCAATGGCAGTTCGTGCAGGTGGTCGAAAAAGCTCAGCTTGTCGTTTGGGTTGACCTGCACCTGCGGGGCGACAACCTCGGGATCATCGAACGCGCCGATGGCCAGTTCCAGCCCGAACCGCGTCTCATAGGCCAGCGGCGTCCCGCAATCGCCGCAGAATGCGCGGCGGGCGGCATTGGTCCAGCGTCCATCATGGGTGGTGACCAGCGGCCCGAAAAAGCCGCCGAACGCCTTCTGGCACATGCGGCAATGGCAGATCGACCCGCGCCCAACCAGCTTGGTCGCAAACCGCACCGCGCCGCACTGGCAGCCTCCGGTCAGAGTGTCGTTATTGGCCATGATTGCTCTCCTCGAGCCGGTTCCAGATGACATCGGATACCGCGTCCGCACTGGAATTCAGGTCGCTGTTCCAGATGCGGAGTGTCGTAAAACCTTTAGCGGCGATCCACTCGTCGCGCGCCGCATCATAGGCATCATCGGCATGCTGGCTGCCGTCGAGTTCAATTATGAGCCGGGCCGAATAGCAGACGAAATCAGCAATGAAGGGGCCAATGGGCACCTGCCGCCGGAACTTGTAACCGGCGAAGCGGCGGTCCTTGAGGATCAGCCAAAGCTTCTGCTCCGCCTCGGTGGGATTGCGGCGCATGGCTTTGGCGAAGCCGCGATTGCGGCGCTCCTTTGTGCGATGCGCCTTGTCGGAATATTCGCGTCCGGCGACCGCTGAAGCATCGTGCCCCCTCACCCCCGACCCCTCTCCCACGAAGGGAGAGGGCGGCTCGTGAGGTGAGGCATCCAGGGAATGGCCCTTCTTTCCTCGTGGGAGACGAGCCTGCCCTCGGGCAACGACCCGAGGGTGGGCCGGCAAAGCCGGGTCGGATGACGAGGCTGCGGTGTCTCTGCCTTCGTGCTGTTCAAGACGGCGCGTCACAGCTTGGGGCTGCGTTACGGTCGGCCCGGCGCCTGCCGAAGCATCGCGCCCCCTCACCCCCGGCCCCTCTCCCACGAGGGGAGAGGGGGGCTCGTGAGGTGAGGAATGGTGGGAATTGTCCGTGTTAGTCGCCACGTCCCCCGTAGCCCTTCTCCCCTCGTGGGAGAAGGTGGCCGGAGCGAAGCGCAGGTCGGATGAGGGGGCTGCGGTGTCTCTGCCCGCGCCCGCAGACTGCGGACTTTTGTTCACCGCTTGACCTCCCACTTCGTCCGGCGCTCGCCGTTCTCGTCCTTATAGTCCATCAGTTGGATGCCCTGTTCGAGAAGTTCGGAGCGGATCGCGTCGGCTTTGGAGAAGTCCTTTGCGGCTAAGGCGTCGAGGCGTTTCTGCACCTTTTGCACTACGTCAACGTCGTCCTGCGCCGCCTCCGGAGCGAATCCCAGCATATACAGCGCGCCTCGAAGTCCTACTTGTGCCCTTAGCGCTTCCTGCTCAATTTCCAGGTCGGTTTGCACGTCCCGCACTCCGCTTCGGTTTGCCGTCCGAAGCATCGATTGCAGAACATCGAGTGCTCGCTTGGTATTCAGATCGTCGCTGAGCGCCGCCAGAAAATCATTCGGTATGTACGGTTCTACTGGTTCCAACTGATCCCAAACTTCTTCGAGTGGATCGCCGTGGCCGAAAGTTCGGTCAAATGGAGGCGACCGAAGTACCCTATGTAGCCTATTGAGGATTTTTTCAGCCTCCTCCAGTCTCGCCACCGAGAAATCGATTGGCTCGCGGTAATGCGTCATCAGCATGGCGAGGCGCAGGACTTCGCCGGGCCACTTCCGCCCGCCGAATTTTTCCGTCTCCAGCAGGTCGTGGATGGTGATGAAATTGCCTTCCGACTTGCTCATCTTGCGGCCTTCGACCTGGAGATAACCGTTGTGCATCCAGTAATTGGCCATCATGTCGGTGCCGTGGGCGCAGCGGGATTGGGCGATTTCGTTTTCGTGGTGGGGGAAGATGAGGTCCAGCCCGCCACCATGGATGTCGAATACCTTGCCCAGCAGTGCCTCGCTCATGGCCGAACACTCGATGTGCCAGCCGGGGCGGCCGCGGCCCCAGGGGCTGTCCCAGCCAGGCTCGCTCTCGCTCGAGAGCTTCCAGAGCACGAAATCGGCAGGGTTTTCCTTGTGCTCGTCTACGGCAACCCGGGCGCCGGCAATGTTGTCCTCGAGCTTGCGGCCCGATAGCTGGCCATAGGCGGGCATGGAGTCGACACGGAACAGGACTTCCCCGCCCGCCTCATAAGCGTGGCCGCCTTCGATCAGCTTTTCGATCATCGCAATCATGCCGTCGATGTGTTCGGTCGCGCGCGGCTCGAAGCTGGGCGGCAGGCAGCCGAGCGCTTCCACGTCCTTGTGGAACTGGGTGGCCGTCTTCTCGGTCACCTTGGCGATGGCGTCATTGAGCGGAAGATCGGGGTAGTCGCGCAGGGCCCGCGCGTTGATCTTGTCGTCGACGTCGGTGATGTTGCGCACATAGGTGACATGCCTGTCGCCATAGAGGTGCCGGAGCAGGCGGAACAGCACGTCGAAGACAATGACGGGCCGCGCATTTCCGATATGGGCGAAATCATAAACCGTCGGCCCGCAGACATACATCCGCACATTGGCGGGATCGAGAGGTGTGAACTCCTCCTTGGTCCGCGTAAGCGTATTGTAAATCCGAAGGCTTGGTGCGCCAGACGACATTGGTTTTCCCGAGCATGAGCGTTCACGCTGGCAGCGGGTCCAATCCGGATGTCTGGATCAAAGAAAACCGCGCCGCCAACAACAGTTAGCGGATAATAATGCAGCCGATAATGCAGATCGGTTTAACGGTTTTCATGGCGCGCACAATGGACTCGCGGCGCGAGCAAATCAAGCGCGAAAGTGCGGCCCAACTCAAGCCTATGGGCGCGCAAGCAGCGCCACTTCCTGCTCAATGGCTCCGAAGACCGTGCGGCCGTCGGCATCCACCGCCTCGATGCGCACGCGGTCGCCGGATTTGAGGAAGGGCGTGCGCGGAGCGCCGATCTTGATCTTTTCCATCGTCCGCGCCTCGACGATGCAGGAAAAGCCAATCCCGTTGCCCCTGATCGGGAGGATCTCTTCATGCGCATTGGCGACGGTGCCCGAGCCTATGATCGTGCCGTTGCCGAGTTCGCGCGTCCGGGCAGCCTCGACGATCAGATCGGCAAAATCGAAGCGCATGTCGACGCCGGCGTTGGGCTGGCCGTAGAGGCTCCTGTTGACATGGGAGCGGACCTTGAGGTGCACGCGGTTGTCGCGCCACGCATCGCCCAATTCATCCGGCGTCACGAAAACCGGGCCAAAGCTCGTCGCCGGCTTGGCGTGAAAGAAGCCGAAGCCGTTCTGAAGATCGTCCGCCACCAGCCGGCGAAGCGAGACGTCGTTGCAAATGCCAATGAGCCTGACGGCGGCTGATGCCTCCTCCCTGGTCGGTCGCATGGGCACATGGGCGGTGACCACCACGATCTCGGCCTCGAAGTCCACCGCCAGGTCGTCATCGGGCACGACAATCGGATCGTTTGGCGCCAGCAGGCTGTCCGAGCCGCCCTGATACATCAGCGGGCGCTGATCCTGGAGTTCGGCGTCCTTGGAACCCTTAAGGCTCCGGACCCGGTCGAGATGCACCATGTAGCCCGACCCATCGATCCACTGATAGGCGCGCGGCAGCGGCGCCAGCGCCTCGCTCGAGACGAATGGCATCCCCGCAATCTCGCCATTGTTGAGCTGGTCGGACACCGCACGCAGGATCGGAGCGCAGCGGGACCAGTCGTCGAGAGCGGACTGCAGGTTCGGCGCGATCCGGCCAGCAGAGGCAAAACGGCTCAGGTCACGCGAGACGATGACGAGGTGACCATCGGGGCGGCCGTTGCGGAGCGTGGCGAGCTTCATGAAGGGGATTGTACCGGACAGGTGATGGCATTTGAACGCACAATGGCCCATAGCCGTTGCGAGTTAAAGACTTGCTTTGGCTAAAAACGGCGCGTACGCCAATGGGAATGCGGCAGAAGTTTTCATCGACCAGTCTGAGCCGGGGCGCGGGAGGGCGCGCCCTGTTCCGGCTCGTTCTTGCCGTGATGGCCGCCCTGGGATTGGTCACGGCTGATATCGGCGTCGCGCTGGCGCAGAACCAGGCCTGTACGCAGATCGTGGCGCTGTTGCGCGGCATCGAGCGCAATACAGCCTTCACGAACTACCAGAACATCGTTGCGAGCCTGCGCGAGACGGAGGCGCGGGTGCGCGAAGGCGAGAGCATGTGGATCAGGGGCGGCTGCCAGCAGGCGCTCAATTCCGGTCAGATGCTCAGCCGGGACTGCCAGTCACTGGCGCAGGTCATCACCTCGGGCCGCTCTCAGGTCGAGCAGTTGACCCTTGCGGCGCGCGAGGGACAGACGCTGGCGCAGAACCGGGAGGCGCTGCTGCAGGATTCGGCACGCTTCAATTGCGGGGCCGGCAACCAGAGCGGCGTCACCTTCAACCAGAACCAGCGCCAGCCGCTGCTCAATCAGTTGTTCGGCGGCGAGGACCCGTGGTACGGCACCGACTACGTGGACGCACCCTATGACCCCTGGTCGACAATGGCGACGCGTCGAACGGTATGCGTGAGGACGTGCGACGGGTTCTTCTGGCCGATCAGCTTCTCGACGACGGACGATTACATCGCCCAGGACGCCATAAAGTGCCACGAGATGTGTCCGGGGACCGAGGTCCTGTTGTTCTCCTATCGCAATCCCGGCGAAGAACCTGAGGATATGATTTCGCTTTCGGGCGTCCCCTATCGCTCAATGCCCTATGCCTTCCGCTATCGCCAGCAAGTTGCCGACGATTGTTCGTGTCAGCAGCGCGAAGCGATGGGCTCGATCACGCTTGCGGATGGAGAGGGCGGGCAGTCGCGTCCACTCATTCAGTTCGGCGACCAGACCTTCCCCCTGCCCCCGCGCGACCCGCGGCGCACGGTTGAAGCCGTCGTCGCAGAAGCGCCTGCCGATGTGGTTCAGGTACCGCTCCCACGGCCGCGCCCGCGCGATGACGGGACGGTGGCTCCCGTCTCGCAGCCTTCCTCGCAAAGCGCGTCGGACCTGCGGATCGTCAATTTCGGGGATCGGCCTGTGCGGATAGTCGGGCCAGAGACACCTTACGTCCCATCAGCGGAAGAAGCATCCTGAGTTCTGGTCCGTCCGGGCGCCCCGTGAGTGCGAGGCGCAGGGGCATGAACAGCGATTTTCCCTTGCGCCCCGTCTCTTCCTTTAGCGCACCGGTCCACAAGGACCATGTGTTTTCGTCCCAGGGCTCCTCCGGAAGCCGGTCCCTCGCGGTTGCGATAAACGCGGCGTCTTCCTCGGCAATCACCGGGGCGACATCACCATCGATGAGTTTGCGCCATTCGGTGATATCGTCGAATTTGGCGAGGTTCTCCTTGAGCGCATCCCAGATGCGCCGGTCGTGAATGCCGAGTTTTTCGAGGCGGGGCCGCACCGTCTCGAAGTCCATCGCGTGGATCATGCGCGCGTTCAGCGTTGCCAGCTCGGCAGGATCGAAGCGGGCCGAGCTGTGGGAAATCATCGCGAAGTCGAGCTTTCGCGCAATGGCTTCAAGGCTCTCATAGGGCTCGACCGGCAGTGACGTGCCGGTTATGGCGGCCATGATTGCAACGGCAAGCGGCTCGTAGCCTTCTTCCCGCAATTGGCTGAGCGAAAGCGAGCCCAGGCGCTTGGAGAACCCCTGCCCTTCGGCGTCCGTCAGCAGATTGTGGTGGGCAAAAAGGGGCACCTCGCCGCCCAGGGCTTCGAAAATCTCGATCTGGGTGCCGGTGTTGGAGACGTGGTCCTCGCCGCGAATGACGTGCGTGACGCCGAGATCGATGTCGTCCACCACGGAAGGCAGCGTATAGAGATAAGTCCCGTCCTCGCGGATCAGCACGGGGTCGGACATCGAAGCGGTGTTGACCGTCTGCTCGCCCTTGATGAGATCGGTGAAGGTGATGGGGCGCCCATCGAGCTTGAAGCGCCAATGCGGCTTGCGGCCTTCGGCTTCGAGCCTGGCGCGGTCTTGAGGGGTCAAGTTGAGCGCGGCCCGATCGTAGATCGGGGGCTTGCCCAGCGCGCGCGCCCGCTTGCGTTTGCGATCCAGTTCGTCTGCCGTTTCGTAGCAGGGATAAAGCCGCCCCTCTGCAATGAGCCTGTCCCGCGCAGCATCATACAGCGCGAAGCGGCCTGACTGGCGGACCTTGAGATCGGGCACGATCCCGAGCCAGGCGAGATCGGTTTCGATCGCCTCGGCGTATTCCTCTTTCGAGCGGGCGGTGTCGGTGTCGTCGAGCCGCAGGATATATTTTCCGCCCTCGCGCCTGGCGAACAGCCAGTTCAGCACCGCAGGCCGTGCGTTGCCCAAATGGAGGCGCCCCGTCGGAGAGGGCGCATAGCGTACGGTTACACTCATCGCATCAGGCTCCCGTCGCGATAGCCCGAGGTGATGGGGTATTTGCGCCCAATGCCGAAGGCCTTCGGCGTCAGCTTCGGTCCGGGCGCGGCCTGGCGGCGTTTGAACTCGGCGATGTAGATCATCCGCTCCACGCGTCTGACGAGATCGGCGTCATGGCCCTGGGCGACGATCTCGGCAACGGAAAGTTCCTCCTCGACCAGTCCGGTGATGATGGCATCGAGAACGGGATAAGGTGGCAGGCTGTCCTGATCTGTCTGGTCGGGCCGCAACTCGGCGCTCGGCGCCTTGGCAATGATTTCGGGCGGGATAACGACGCCCGCCGGTCCCCTCACATCGGACGGATGGTAGGAGTTTCGCCATGCCGCAAGCTCATAGACCTGCATCTTGAGCATGTCCTTGATCGGGTTATAGCCCCCGTTCATGTCGCCATAGATTGTGGCGTAGCCGACGGCCATTTCAGACTTGTTGCCCGTGGTGATGAGGAGGGAGCCGAACTTGTTGGAGATCGCCATCAGGGTGGTGCCGCGCATGCGCGACTGAAGGTTTTCCTCGGTGATGTCGGCCGGGTGGCCGGCAAAGAGTTCTTTGAGGCTTTCATTGACGGCGTCGACCGGCGCGCCGATGGGTACGACATCATATCGTACACCCAGCGTTTCGGCGCAGGCCTTCGCGTCGCGCAGGCTGGCCTCGGAGGTATAGCGGTAGGGCAGCATGACGCAGTGGACGTTCTCGGCTCCGAGCGCATCCACGGCAATGGCGGCGGTCACCGCGGAGTCGATGCCGCCCGAAAGGCCCAGCACCACCGATTTGAAGCCGTTCTTGTGGACGTAGTCCCGCAGGCCGAGCATGGCGGCGTGCCAGGGCGCTTCCTGGACCGGAACGAGCTTGGTGATGTGGCCCTTGACGCAGTGCCAGCCCTTCTCGCCCTTCTGCCAGTCCGAAATCACCATGTCCTCGACGAAGCTCTTGCCCTGAAAGGCAAGCGAGCCGTCGGCGTTGATGCCGAAGCTTGCACCGTCGAACACCAGTTCATCCTGCCCGCCCACCTGGTTCGAATAGAGGAGCGGGATGCCGGTTTCCTTGACGCGCTGGCGGACAAGGTCGAGCCGCAGGCGCTGCTTGTTGCGCCAATAGGGCGAACCGTTGGGGCACAGCATGATCTCGGCACCGCGCGCAGCGAGCGCCTCGCAGACAGGGATGTGCCAGACGTCCTCACAAATGGGGATGCCGACGGAGATGCCTTTGACGGTCACGGGATCGGGCAACTCGCCCGGTGTGAAATAACGCTTCTCGTAAAAGACGTCGTTGTTGGGGAGGACGACCTTGTAGCGCCGGTCGATGATCGCCCCGTCTTCGGCAAGGATGATGGAATTGTAAAGATTACCGTCAGCAGACCAGACCGTGGGCAGCACCACCGAGACGTTGAGCCCCTTGGTGGCAGCCGCCAATTCCTTTGCCGCCTTCATGGCTTCGATCACAAAGCGCGGCTTGAGCAGCAGATCCTCGGGGAAGTAGCCCGTGAGGTAGAGTTCGGTGAACATCAGGATGTCGGCGCCCGCAGCCTCGGCATCGGCAAGCACCTTGCGCGCCTTGGCCAGATTTTCGCTAATGGCGCCAACCTTGGGGTTGAGCTGGGCCAGAGCGATGCGGAGCGTATCAGTCACGGGTGGGTCCGGTGTCTGCCAAGGGAAAATCGGCGCAAGACTTATCTTGCGCCGATCCCGAGGGCAAGCGCGCAGGACCCGTCAGGCGGTTTCGAGGCTGCCGGAGAGAATGCCCGCAATCTCGTCCATTACGGATGGCGGAAGCGGGCCCTTCTCCATGGCGCCGGCATTCTCCTTGACCTGGGCGACCGTCTTGAAGCCGGGGATCGGGAAGGTGTTGGGCGAGCGCGCGAGAAGCCAGCCTAGCGCGCCCTGCGCCAGCGTCCGCCCGCCAGACTGCAGCAATTCGCGGATTGCCGCGAGCCGGGCCAGCACCTCGGGCCTGGGCCGCCCATTCTCGAAGTCGTTTACCCAACCATGTCCTGCCCCGCGAACGTCATCGGAGGGCAATACGGTTTTCCCGGTGAACTTGCCGGTCAGGATCCCCATTGCAAGCGGCGAGCGATTGAGGCTGGCAAGATTTTCTGCCCCGCATAGCGCCAGAACCTCCGGCCCATCATTGAAGACGTTCAACCCCTGCTGGATCGCGGTGAAATGAGGAAAGTGAACGAGGCGGGACGCCGCGCCTGCATTGTCTGTGCTCCAGCCCCAGAAGCGGATCAGGCCTTCCTCGCAAAGCTGTTCAAGCGTTTCCGCGGCACGTTCGATCTGCTCGAAGGGCATTTCCCCCGGATGGATCTGATAGAGGTCGATATGGTCGGTTGCCAGCCGGGCCAGCGAAGCCTTGCAGGCGCGCCGGACATATTCGGGGCTGATATCGATCTCGCCCAGCTCCCGGCTTTCCTCGTCATAGGTGAAGCCGAATTTTGTCGCGATCACCACCTCGCTGCGCCGGGAGGCGACGGCCTGGCCGATTATCCGCTCGCTGTGGCCGGTGCCATAGGCGTCAGCGGAGTCTATGAGATTGGCACCCATCTCCAGTCCGGCATGGATGGCGCGGATCGATTCCGCGTCATCGACATCACCCCACCCGTCCGGCAGGCCGTGAAGCACGAAATGGCCGCCAATTGCCCAAGAACCAAGACCTATCGCCCCGGCCTTGATCCCCGAACGCCCCAGTGTGCGCTGCATGTTCATCCTCCATCTCGTCCATGTTGTAAGGACCAGACAGTAAGGAGCCTCGGCGCCCGGCTTCTACGGACGGAAATGCAACGGGCATTTCAGCAATGAAAAGCCGGATGGCATTGCAGCCACCCGGCGGAAGTTCGCTTGTGAGGAGCGAAATGAACTAGAAGCGG
>CAYSBF010000042.1:0-4777 GCA_964429025.1 uncultured Pelagibacterium sp. | reverse complement strand
GCGCGGGTCCCGCGAGCGCAAGCGCGGTTGCGGCAATGATGAGGACAGTGCGGGACATCGGCCCCTCCAGATCAACGAGATACACTTGATTGCATCTCTTATGGACCTGTTAGGGTTAATGTTGTGCTAAGCGGGGGTGTTCGTTCGATGTGGCGGCGACCTGCTTTGCTATCGCAAAGGCTTCGGCTTGCGCCGAATCCCCCCTCCCCCTTGCCGCGCTCGCATGGCTCCACCGGAGCCATGCGTTCCGGCAAAGCCGGAACCGCTTACAAGTCCTCCACAAGGGGGAGGTGCTGGCCTTGTGCGTATGGGGACTGACCGGAAAGGAAACACCCTCCCCTTGACGGGGAGGGTTGGGGAGGGGTGAGGCCACACGCGCTGTTGCGCATGAAGGAACCAGGAAGCCCGTCCCTAGTACCCCACGGCCTGCTTGGGCTGGCCGTTGCGCTGGCCGTGCATTTCCTCGGCAATGAGGAAGGCAAGCTCCAAGGCCTGGGAGGCGTTGAGGCGCGGGTCGCAATGGGTGTGGTAGCGGTCCGAGAGCGAAGCTTCGGTCACCGCCGAAACGCCGCCCGTGCATTCGGTGACATCGGCGCCCGTCATCTCCACATGCACGCCGCCCGCGACGGTGCCCATCTGGCGGTGAATCTCGAAGAACGACTTCACCTCCGAGAGGATGCGGTCGAACGGACGCGTCTTGTAGCCGGACGAGGCCTTGATGACATTGCCGTGCATCGGATCGCAGCACCAGACGACGGTCCGGCCCTCCGCCTTCACCGTTTCGATCAGGCGCGGCAGATGCTCGTCCACCTTGTCCGAACCGAAGCGCGCAATGAGGGTGAGTCGGCCGGCTTCATCCCTGGGGTTGAGCGCTTCCATCAGACGCTTGAGATCGTCGCTTGACAGCGAAGGCCCGCATTTGACGCCGATCGGGTTCTTGATGCCGCGGAAATATTCGACATGCGCGTGATCGGGATTGCGCGTACGGTCACCGATCCAGAGCATGTGGCCCGAGGTCGCGTACCAGTCATTGGTGATGGAGTCGCGGCGGGTCAGCGCCTGTTCATAGCCGAGCAGAAGCGCCTCGTGCGAGGTGAAGAACTTGGTCTCACGCAGTGCTGGGGTATTTTCGGGGTTGAGTCCCAGCGCTCCCAGGAACTCGATGGCATCATCGATCTTCCTCGCAACCTCTTCATAGCGCGGGTACCAGTTGGAGTCCTTGAGGAACCCCGTCGTCCATTCGTGGACGCGGGCCAGATTGGCAAAGCCGCCCGAGGAGAAGGCGCGCAGGAGGTTGAGCGTCGCCGCTGACTGACGGTAGGCTTCCAGCTGGCGGCTGGGATCAGGCGTACGCGCCTCGGGCGTGAACTCGATACCGTTGATGATGTCGCCTCTGTATGAAGGCAGTGCCACGCCGTCGATCGTTTCCATATCGGATGAGCGCGGTTTGGCGAACTGGCCGGCAATGCGCCCGACCTTGACCACGGGCTTTGATGCACCGTGGGTCAGAACGACCGCCATTTGCAGAAAAACCCGGAAGAAATCGCGGATGTGGTCGGCTGCGTGCTCGGCAAAGCTCTCCGCGCAGTCGCCGCCTTGCAAGAGGAAGGCCTTTCCCTGTGCGACCTCGGCCAGTGAAGCCTTGAGGTCGCGCGCCTCGCCTGCAAAAACCAAGGGAGGAAACGAAGCGAGCCGGGCCTCGACCGCCTCAAGCTCGGACTGGCTCGGATAGGTCGGGACCTGCAGGATTGGCTTGTTCCTCCAGCTGTCAGGTGTCCACGTGCTCATCGTTCTACTCGCTTGTTTCAATAGCTAGTGCCCGCGCGAGAAGCCGCACGGGTCAGGCGGTCTACCAAGTCGACGGCCCTGTGCCAAGCATTCTATAGTATTGTGTCGGCGCTGCCGACCCGGAAATGGCGAGTTCTCGCGCGAGAGGTCGCCTGACGCTGTTGTTCGATTTGACAACAGGCCGGGGCGTTGTTAGCGTGGACAACATGAGGGCCGTGCTGATCGAGAAATCAAGAACGATGATCAGTGACACCGCGTTCTTCGAGGTCGTGCTTTGGCATTTGCCATCTCCAGTCCCTGGAAGCAGCCACCCATTCCAAATATCGCCTCGCGCTGGTGGTCCAAGGAGAGTGCGTACTCCGCTACGACAATGAGAGGGGAAAGGGGGATCATCGACATGTCGATGGAAAGGAAGAAGCCATTGAGTTTACCTCGCTTGAAGCCCTGTACGATGCCTTTCAAGCCGATATGAAGAGAATGCTGCCATGAACACCCTCACGATACGCCTTGGTACTGCTGACGATGCCAAAACCCGTTTTGTCGAAGCCGGCCGACGGGCTTCAGATGGCAAACTGGAGGCGGTGGCTCCGTCGCTGAACTTTTCCAGCTACGACGATATGCACCGCATCTTGGCGCCGTCGAGGTTGGCGATCGTAAAGACGTTGGCGGGACAAGGCGCACTATCTATCAGGGAAGTCGCACGGCGCGTGGGCCGCGATGTGCAGGCCGTGCATCGGGACGTGACGACACTGATCAATGCCGGTGTTATCGACCGTACCGAAGAGGGAATCCTTTTTCCCTATGAGAGCATCCATTTCGATTTTGACGTGATCGCAGCGGCCTGACCGGCTCCGCGCCTAAACCGTCACCTTCTGCCCATCCTTCACGCGATAGGTGGGCGATTTCAGCGTCACAAGCTCCTCGGCTGCCGTCGGGTGGACAGCTATGGCGTTGTCGAAATCGGCTTTGGTCGCATTCATGCCCATGGGGATGGCGACGAGTTGGATCATCTCCCCTGCCCCCGGCCCCATGATGTGGCAGCCCAGAACCCGGCCGGTCGCGGTTTCGGTGATGAGTTTGAGCATCATCCTCTCCTGGCGATCCGAAAGGGTGTTCATCATTGGGCGGAAACGGGTCAAATAGACATCGACCGAACGATAGCGCTGTGATGCCAGTTCTTCGGACAGTCCGATCGTGCCGATTTCAGGTTCGGAAAACACGGCGGTGGGAATGAGGTCGTAAGGGACAGTGGTCGGGGTGTTGTTGAACACGGTCTGTGCAAAGGCGGCGCCCTCGCGGATGGCTACGGGCGTCAGCGCGGCCCGCCCCGTCACGTCGCCCACGGCATAGATCGATGGGCAGGATGAGCGCGAGTAGGCGTCGACGATGATCGCGCCGGTCTGGTCCAGCTGAACGCCGGCCGCCTCAAGCCCGAGGCCCGCCGTATTGGGGTGGCGCCCGGTCGCGAACATGACGGCGCCGAAGGTCGCTTCCTCGCCGTGTGAGAAGCTCACGCACACGCCGTCGCCATCCTTGCGCAGCTTGCTGATGTGATAGCCATAGCGCAGACGTACGCCGCGCTCGTGCAGTGCTTCTTCCAGTCCCTCGCGAAGGTCACCGTCAAAACCGCGCAGGATTCGGTCGCCGCGATAAACGAGGGTCGTGTCGACGCCCAGTCCGGCAAAGATCGTCGCGAATTCCACTGCGATATAGCCGCCGCCCTCGACGAGGACAGTCTTGGGCAAGGTCTCGAGATGGAAGGCTTCGTTGGAGGTGATACCGAGTTCGACGCCCTCGATAGCGGGTTTGTAGGGCGCGCCGCCGGTCGCGACAAGGATGTGCTTTGCCTCAAGCGTCTGCCCGGACCCGAGTTGCACCGTATTCGGTCCGGTGACGGTCGCGCGGTCGTGGAAGCGGGTCACGCCTGATCCGTCGAGCAGCTTCTCGTAGATTTTCTCGAGCCGGCCGATTTCCTTGTCCTTGTTGGCGAGCAGGGTCGGCCAATCGAAGGATGCATCCAACTGCCAGCCGAAACTTGGCGCGACATCGAACAGATCGGAAAAGCGCGAGGCATACACGAAGAGCTTCTTGGGAACACAGCCGCGGATGACGCAGGTGCCGCCGTAACGGTACTCCTCGACGATCGCCACCTTGGCGCCGAAACCGGCGGACATGCGCGCGGCACGCACCCCGCCAGAACCGCCACCGATCACCACGAGGTCATATTTTTCGCTCATTGCGCGCCCCAGGAACAACTGCTTTTGCAAGGATCATATGGCCTGCGGGGTCGCACAAAAAAACCCCCTGCACAAGGCAAGGGGTTCTCAAACTTATCGATTCTGCAGAAGATCAGACGTTGTAGCCTTCTTCGCGCAGAATGGCGCGGACGCGGGCGAGGAACTCGCGCTGGGTGTTCTCTTCCCAGACGCCGAGGACCACCTGCATGTCCTGGTTGATCGTCACGTTGTTGGCCAGAAGCTTCTGGCCGACATCGCTGTTGTAGAATTCGAGGATTTCTTCGAGCTCTTCCTGCGTGAAGCGCATCGCGTAGATCCGGGCGAACTGATTGTAGAGTTCGCCCTTGCGCGCCTCATACTCCTCGTAGGCCTGCTGGATCGCCACCTGGACCGGATCGGCCAGCGTGGGGTCCTGCTGGATGATGATCCGTAACACGCTGACGCCAATCTCGATCAGCGTGATCTCGTAGACATTGGCGTTGTCGGTGAGATCGATGTACTGGCGGGCGGCCGCGAGGTGTTCGGGTGAGATTTCCTGCTGGGCCTTTGCAGCCGACATGCCGGAAATGGCGAGCGCGCCGGCGAGAAGCAGCGCCACAGGAAGGCGGCGCAAGGAAAACATCATTGTCATTGTGCGTTCGGTTCCTTCCGAATTGCCATTCGGCTTTTGCCTATTGTTCCGAGAGGCGGATAACACCATCGGGCGCCGCAAGATAGGCCTCGCGGCACAAATCGAGAAACAGGCCGTGCTG
>CAYSBF010000041.1:0-20816 GCA_964429025.1 uncultured Pelagibacterium sp. | reverse complement strand
CTAGAGCCGTTCAGATTGATTGAATCAGTTCCCTGGCTCTAGCTCCTTGTTTGCCGCGCGTCCGAACCGCAAAACCGTTTCCACTTTTGCTGAACACGCTCTAGGCTGCTTTACAACAAGAATAGACCAGCTCACGGCTCCATGGGATGTCGCAGATCGTCAGGATTTTTGCTCTTTTGCTCAGTTCCGCCCTGCTCATGGTCGCAGGCGGGATGCATGGGCTGATTCTTCCTGTTCGTGGTTCGGAGGAGGGCTTCTCGCTATTCGCGCTGGGCCTTATCGGGACGGGGTGGTCGATCGGTTTCATTTCAGGATCGCTCGCCGTGCCGTTCCTCGTGCGCAGTGTGGGCCATATCCGCTCCTATGCGGTGATGGCCTCGATCGCCTGCATGACGATCCTGTTGAACCTCATTTTCATCAACGACTATGCGTGGATATTCCTGCGCATCTTCTCGGGCTTCTGCTTTGCCGGCGCAGCCATGGTGGTGGAAAGCTGGCTTAACGAGGTTTCCGACAATGAGAGCCGCGGCACGACCTTTTCGATCTATGTGAGCGTGACGCTGTTTGCGACCACAGCGGGGCAGATGATTATCGCGGCTACCGGGGTAGCGGGCTACATCCCGTTCGTTCTCGCGGCCATCGCCTATATCGGAGCGGTGCTGCCAACGGCAGTGACACGCACGCCGCAGCCCGCACCACTCAACTCGGCCTCTTTCGATATCGGGCTCATCTACCGGACGTCGCCCATCGCGGTGATCGCTGCATTTTCAGTCGGCATGGCCAATGGCGCCTTCGGCACACTGGCACCCGTCTACGGGATCGAACGCGGCTTTACGACAGCGACGATCGCCTACCTCATGAGCCTCGCCATTGTCGCCGGAGCGATCGCGCAAGTGCCGCTGGGCAAGCTTTCGGACAAGATCGACCGGCGTCAGGTGATGATGGGCGTGGCGGTTGTCGGCGCGCTGGCTGCGCTGCTGCTGATCCTGTTCGACCCGGGCGACAGCGCACTGCTGTTCGTGCTCTTTGCGCTCTATGGGATGGCGGCCTATTCGCTTTATGCCATCGCTGTGGCCCATGCCAATGACTTTGCCGATCATGGGAGCTTCGGAAAGGTCGCTTCTGCCATGCTGCTGGTGCTCGGCACGGGCCAGATGCTCGGCCCCATCGCAGCTTCGGCGACCATGCAGTTCTTTGGCCCGGTCGCGCTTTTCATGGTGACGGCCGTATTCCACGCCGCGCTTGCCGGCACCGCCTATTTCAGGATGCGCGCGCGGTCGGCGGCGCCGGCCGAGGACCGGGCGCCCTTCCAGCCCATGCCCACCGAGCGGGTCGTTACGGCCGAAACGGTCGTGCTCGATCCGCGCTCGGAGGGAGAGGATTTCGAGATGCCGGATATCGGCGAACCGCAAGAGAGTTGAGACATGTTTCCCTCAAAGGTGGATGAATCCGTTGCCTTCGTGCCCGTGACCTTTGCCGTGCTCGCCATATCCGATACGCGGACGCTCGAGGACGACACGTCGGGGGCCCTGCTTTCCGAACTTATCGAGGGCGAGGGGCACCGGTGCGTCGAGCGCGCCATCGTCAAGGACGACAAGGAGGCCATCCGTGCGCAGGTTCAGAAATGGATCGACGAGCCGAGCATCGATGTGGTTCTCACGACCGGAGGCACCGGCTTTTCGGGCCGTGACGTGACACCGGAAGCGATCGAGCCGCTGTTCGACAAGCGCATGGAAGGGTTTTCGGTGCTCTTCCACCAATATTCGGCGCAGACTATCGGAACCTCGTCCCTGCAATCGCGCGCGACGGCAGGGCTCGCAGGATCGACATTTGTCTTCTGCCTTCCTGGTTCGCGCGGCGCATGCCGCGATGCCTGGGAAGGCATTCTCCGCCACCAGTTCGACAGCCGGCACCTGCCCTGCAATTTCATCGAGATCATGCCGAGGCTGCACGAGCGCTGAAACCTGTGAATGTTCTTGTTCTGTTCCGTTCGTTTCGCTAAGGTTAAAGGAACGGACCGGGCGCGATTCGCCTTGTCCACCAGGGAAGCGAGAACAGGAGCCGGACAATGGCGCAGATGGGTGGAACGGGTGACGCGGTAGCGGCGCGGAGGCGGTTGTTCGGCACGCGCGATTTCGATCTGCTGAGCCGACCGGTGATCGAGTCGCCAAAACTGCGTGGCCGCGGCGCAAAATCCAATGAGAGCGGCCGGTTCGAGGCGCATAGGCGCGAGATGTTCGCGGATGGCTGGGAACCGGAGCCCGAAGAGGAGTTCGAGACGCGCGAGCATATCGAGCGCGCCGAGTCGATCATTACGCGCAATGTCTCGCCGGACATAAGCTTTGATCGTTCGATCAACCCCTATCGCGGATGCGAGCATGGCTGCTCGTACTGCTTTGCGCGGCCGACCCATGCCTATCTGGGACATTCGGCGGGGGTCGATTTCGAGCGCGATATATATGTGAAGGTCAATGCAGCCGAACTGCTGCGGACCGAACTCTCCAATACGCGCTACCGGGCCAAGCCACTCGGGATCGGCACCAATACCGACCCCTACCAGCCGCTCGAACGCAAGCACCGCATCATGCGCTCGATCCTCAAGGTGTTGCTCGAAACCCGGCACCCGGTGACGATTGTCACGAAATCGGCATTGATCGTTCGTGACCTCGATATCCTCACCAAACTCGCAAAACATGATTTGGTGGCCGTGGGGATTTCGGTCACCTCGATGGACCACAAGCTTTCGCGTTTCATGGAGCCGAGGGCATCGACGCCTTCGCGGCGGCTCGAGGCGCTCAAGCTTTTGTCCGAGGCGGGAATCCCTACGCGGATCATGGCGGCGCCGATGATCCCGGCGGTCAACGACCATGAGCTCGAGCGCATTCTCGACGCAGGCAAGGCGCAGGGCGCAAGATGTGCGTCGATGATCGTGTTGCGCCTTCCGGGCGAGGTGCGTGACATTTTCCGCGAATGGCTGCTCAAGACCTATCCCGACAAGGTCAAGCATGTGATGAACCTCGTGCGCGACATGCGCGGGGGCAGGGAAAACGATCCGCGCTTCGGATCGCGTTTCAAGGGCGAAGGTCCATACGCGCTTCTGATGCAGCAGCGGTTTGAAAAGGCGATCGCAAGGCTTGGGCTCGAAAAGGGCGGGCCGGTGCTGCCCAGCGATCTCTTCACGCACGCAAAAAAGGACGAGCCGCAGCTGAGCCTTTTCTGATAGCCTTGCCGTCTCAAACGGGAGGATCGGGGATGCGCGCTGTGGGGATTGCCGTTTTTGTGTCGCTGGCTTCTGTGGCGGGTGCCGCCGAACTCTATCCGGCGGTGGGTGGACTGGAGCTGATCAAGGCGCCCGACAAGGGTGAGTCCGTTCTGATCGGCATGGATGAGGCAACGCAGGATGAGGCCCTCAAGGTGGCGGTGAAGGTGTGGGGCCAGCCTTCCGATTCTGGCCTCATGCCCGAATGCGGGGCGGGACCTATCGAATACACGACATTCGAGAACGGGCTGACGCTGCACTTCCAGGACGGCAATTTCGTCGGCTGGACGACCCAGTTCCAGCACGGCCCGTCGCTGCGGAACGGGTTTGGCATAGGCTCGACCGTTGCGGATGCGGCGGCGTTCGCGGGCCCGGTCGAGATCGAGGAAACCTCGATCGGTCCCGAATTCTGGGGTGAGAACTTCTATGGGACGGCGACGACGGCGGAGATGGGGGGACAGGTCGAACTCTTCTGGAGTGGGGTGTCCTGCATCTTCCGATAGCGGCCGCTTTGGGGCATGGTGCCCCGATGGCAGCAGTTGATTCGATGACCGGCCCGGCGGACGCCTCACAGCCCGACCTCTTTCACGAGACCTCGGCGCAAGCCGAAGGGGCACGCATCATTGCGGGCGTCGACGAGGCCGGACGCGGACCCTTGGCGGGCCCGGTCGTCGCGGCCGCGGTCATTCTCGATCCCTCCGCCATTCCCGATGGCCTCGACGACTCAAAGAAGCTCACAGAGGCCAGACGCGAGGCGCTATTTGAAGAGATCATGGCCAGTTCCCTTGTCGGCTTCTGCGCAGCGCCCGTCGAAACGATCGACCGGCTCAATATCCTTGGCGCCACGATGTGGGCCATGTGCGGCGCGCTCGACGCCCTGCCCGTTCGGCCCGACCTGGCGCTGATTGACGGCAACCGCGTTCCCTCCGGCCTCTCATGCCGCGGCCAATACGTGGTCGGCGGCGATGGCAAAAGCCTCTCGATCGCGGCGGCATCGATCGTTGCCAAGGTCGTGCGGGACCGGATGTGCGCGATCATGGATTGCGGCTATCCCGATTTCGGCTTTGCCAGCCACAAGGGTTACGGCACGCCGGTTCACCTTGCGGCGCTGGAAGCACTGGGACCCACGGAGCTCCACCGCCGGACTTTTGCACCCGTCATGGCGGCGGCGCGGTAAGCGCCCGTTAACCCTAACCCTTAGGCGGGGTTTAACCCTAACGCGGTACAAAGGCCGTGTTAGTATTGCGTTAGGGTTATCAAGATGTTGCGTACCGGTACGCTCGCGCGCAAGCGCGGGCCGGAGGCTCAGCCGAGCCACCTTCCTCTCGACACCATCCTTGTCGGCGATTGCATTGCGCATATGGATGCGCTGCCCGAAGCCTCGGTCGACCTGGTCTTCGCCGATCCACCCTACAATCTCCAGCTCGAAGAGGGGCTGACCCGCCCGGACCAGTCCAAGGTCGACGCCGTTGACGATGATTGGGACAAGTTCGAGAGCTTTGCCCATTACGACGCCTTCACCCGCGACTGGCTGCGCGCAGCGCGCCGCATCTTGAAACCCGACGGAGCGATCTGGGTGATCGGCTCGTATCACAACATCTTCCGGGTCGGCACGGCGCTGCAGGATCTGGGCTTCTGGATGCTCAACGACATCGTCTGGCGCAAGGCCAATCCCATGCCCAATTTCCGCGGCACGCGCTTTACCAATGCGCACGAGACGCTGATCTGGGCCTCGCGCAGCCAGAAGAGCCGCCCGACTTTCAACTATGAGGCGCTCAAGCTTGCCAATGACGGTGTGCAGATGCGCTCGGACTGGCTGTTTCCGATCTGCACGGGGGGCGAGCGGTTACGCGACGCCAATGACGAGAAGGTGCACCCCACGCAAAAGCCCGAGGCGCTGCTCCATCGCGTGCTGATGGCCACGACCAAGCCGGGCGATATCGTGCTCGATCCCTTTTTCGGCACAGGCACGACGGGCGCGGTCGCGCGCAAGCTGGGGCGCCATTTCATCGGCATCGAACGCGAAAATACCTATATCAATGCAGCTTTGAAACGCATTGCCGCCATTAAACCGCACGATTCAGCCTCTATCGAAACCACGACACCAAGGAGAAGCGCACCCCGGGTCCCGTTCGGTTCGCTTATCGAGCAGGGGCTAATCGCACCGGGGACGCAACTTTTCGACGACCGCAGGCGTTATTCAGCCACGGTTCGTGCCGACGGTTCACTCGTCAGCGACGGCAAAAGCGGTTCAATCCACCGCGTCGGCGCTCTGGTGCAGGGCTTCGAGGCCTGCAATGGGTGGACGTTCTGGCACTATGAAGATGCGGGAAAACTTGTCCCCATCGACGAATTACGCGGCAGGGTCCGCGAGACGCTTTTGAAGGTTTCTGCCTGATTCCGACCTCCAATCAGTCAGGCATTCTGACCCCCGGCACTGCTCGGGGGTCTTTTTTTGGAAGCCCGCCACCCCTCCTCTCGCTTCCCCTGCTCCCCGCCTGCGCGGGGACATGCTTGAGCCGAGGTCCCTGCTAGCAACTTCCGCGGTGAGGTGGATCACTGGCTGTGATTCCCGGCTCAAGGCGGGGACGGCGAGAGGAGAGAGCAAAACTAGTCTCCGACCCCCGCCACCTTGAGCATCTTGCGAAACACACTCGGCAACGCCTCGTTTTCGAGCGCTCCGGCATCGGCCCACCAGCCTTCGTCCAATGGATTGTCAGCCGTCACCGTCCAGACGTGCGCCACAAGATGAAAGTGCGTAAAAGTGTGCTCAACCGCCCCTGCCCGTTTCCAGTCGGCAGCGAAGGGAAAGGCCGGGTCGGCGGCGTCCGTCCGCCATTCGCTCCCCGGCACCTCGGTCATCTTTGCCAGCAGGCCCTTGGGCCCGCGCTGTCGAAGGAAGACTGGGCCATCGGGGTGGCGGATGATAAAGGCGTGGCCATATCGCGTGGGCCGCGACGGTTTTTCGGGCGGGACCGGAAAGGCCAACGGGTCGCCGCTCGCCGCACCACGGCAATCGGGCGAGAGCGGACAGACGTGGCAATTGGTGCGGCGCGGGGCGCAGATGGTGGCGCCGAGGTCCATCAGGGCCTGCGCGAAGTCGCCGGCCCTATCGGGAACGGCCGCTTGAACGGTTGCCCGAACCAGCGGTTTTTCCTCGCGCACCGGACGCGGGAGGGCAAGATAGCGCGCCAGGACCCGGTCGACATTGCCATCGACCACGGCAACCCGCTCGTCATGGCAGATGGCGGCGATTGCGGCGCTGGTGTAGTCGCCTATGCCGGGCAGCTCGCGCAGGGCTGCGGCAGTCCGAGGAAACCGCCCGTCATGATGCTCGACCACCGCCCGGGCGCAGGCATGGAGATTGCGCGCACGGGCGTAGTACCCCAGTCCCGCCCATTGCACGAGCACGTCATCGAGCGGCGCATACGCCAGCGCCTCCACGGTCGGCCACAAGCTCGTGAACGCGGCGAAATACTTTTGCACGGCGGCAATGGTGGTCTGCTGGAGCATGATCTCGCTCAGCCAGACGTAATAGGGGTCGGGCCGCACGCCGCGCGCGCGCTCGGACGGCGACACGCGCCAGGGCAGGACGCGCGCATGGCGGTCATACCATGCAAGCACCGCTGTGGCATCGATGGGCAGGATGCGCTGTTGCGCGGGGGCGTCGTGGGTCATAATGATGGGGACACAACCCGATCCGTCGACGCGAAGCAAGCATGGCCGACAAATCTTCACCGCCCAAACGCGCCAATCGCGCCGTTCAGCTCGGCGACATGCTCGGCAACACGCTCGACCCCGCACTCAAGCGGCGCGGTTTTGCCAGTCGCGACCTAATCGCCAACTGGACGTCGATCGCGCCGACGCCGTACGACCGGATTTCCTCGCCCGACAAGCTGGTCTGGCCGCGCCGCGACAGGCCCGACCCGGAAGGGGCCGTGCTCTATCTGCGGTGCCGGGAGGGGCACGCATTGGCGCTCGCTCATGAGGGTCCGGCCATTGCAGCCGCCATCAACCGCTATTTCGGCTATCTTCTGGTCTCGAGCGTGAGATTGTCGGCCAACCCGTTTGTAGAGCCCGAGACCGACCAGCCTGCGCCTCCGGCTGACCTGCCGCCGCAGAAGGCGCAGCTTTTGACGAAGGTGGTTTCGGTGATAGAGGACGAGGCTCTGCGCACCGCACTGGAAAAGCTGGGTCGCGGCATCATGTCCAAAAGGTAAGCAAGGCTCACCTTGAGTTGATAATGCTGCCCACTTGCAGCCTTGGTTTGTCTGTGTAGTGTGCGGCACAAGCCATGTTTTCCATCGGGAGTTGATCCATTGCTCAATCGCAGAAACCTGCTCGTCATCGGCTCGGGTGTGGGTATCGCCACCCTGCTTTATGGATGCGGCGACACCTCGACCAGCAATGCCCAGTCGACTGCGGCGCCGGCAGAGGACACCGCCCAAGCGAGTGGCGACGTGCAGCTCTATGACGGTTCGCCCATCGAGCCGATCGACAACCAGCCGATCAACAATCCCGATGGTCTCGCCGACCGTCCGGTGGGCGGGGTCAACGCGGATGTGACGGTCATCGAATATGTCTCGCCCACCTGCCCGCACTGTGCCGCGTTCCATGCCACGGTCTATCCGCAGATCAAGGAGACCTATATCGATACCGGCCGCATCCGGTTCATCGCGCGGCCCTTCCGGCGCAATGTACTGGATCTTGCCGTGTTCATGGTCGCGGAGGCCTCGGGCACGGCCTATCACGACGTGCTGGCGGCCTATCTTGCAACGCAGAACCAGTGGGCCACAGCTGAGAACCCGCGCCAGGCGATCTTCGAAATCGCGCAGCAGTTCGGCTTTACACAGGAAAGGTTCGAGGAAGTCTTGACCGATGAGACAATGTTCGCTGCACTGGAATCCATGCGCGAACAGGCCTTGAACCAGTTCGGCCTCCAGGGCACTCCGACCTTCTATGTCAATGGGCAACGGCTTGAAACGGCTGCTACGTTCGAGAACCTCTCCGCAGCGATCGACGCGCAGCTTTAGGATCGGTTTGCCCGCGGCCGGCATTGCGCCCCCTTGCGCCCAGCCCTACTTTGGCTCCAATTGCTCCACCGGAGTGATATTCGAGTTCAGGCGTTCCCCTCGGGGCGCGGCATGAAGTTTTCGCGCCTCAAGCTCACCGGTTTTAAATCCTTCACCGATCCGGTCGAACTTGTTTTCGAGCCAGGGCTGACGGGCATTGTCGGCCCCAATGGCTGCGGGAAGTCCAATCTCGTCGAGGCCCTCCGATGGGTGATGGGCGAGAGCTCCTACAAGGCCATGCGCGCCTCGGGCATGGACGACGTGATCTTTTCGGGTTCGGGGAACCGGCCGGCGCGTAATTCCGCCGAAGTGGTCGTTACGCTCGATAACACCGACCGCACTGCACCGACGCAGTTCAATACCGCCGACACGCTGGAGATCTCGCGCCGCATCGAGCGCGAACAGGGCTCGGTCTATCGCGTCAACGGGCGGGACGTGCGGGCGCGGGACGTGCAGCTCCTATTCGCTGATGCTTCAACCGGGGCCCATTCCCCTGCCCTGGTCCGTCAAGGCCAGATCGGTGAACTCATCGCGGCCAAGCCGACCCAGCGCCGAGCGCTGCTCGAGGAAGCGGCGGGGATATCGGGGCTGCATTCGCGGCGGCACGAGGCGGAACTGCGGCTGCGCGCTGCCGAGCAAAATCTCGAACGGGTTGACGACATTATCGCGCAGGTCGAGGTGCAGCTCGAAACGCTCAAGCGTCAGGCGCGCCAGGCCACGCGCTACCGTTCGCTTTCGGGCGACATCCGGCGCGCCGAAGCAACGCTCTACCATATCCGCTGGGTCAAGGCACGGTTTGCTGAGAAGGAAACCGAGGCCGAACAGGGCCGGCTGATCGCCCGGCTTGCCGAGGCCACGCATCTCGACCTCGAAGCACGCAAAATTACCGAAGCCGCCGATGCGGCCCTGCAACCGCTGCGCGACGCGGACGCGGCGGCGGGCGCCGTTCTCCAGCGCTTGACCATATTGCGCGGTCAGATCGAGGACGAATGGCGTCAGGCCAATGCCCGGCGGGCGGAGCTGGAAGACCGGATCAAGCAGATCGAGACCGACAGCGCCCGGGAGGCAGCGCTGATCGAGGAGAGCCGCACGATCATTGCGGCGCTGGGCGCCGAGCGGGACGAGCTGACAAATGCCGCAGAGGCCGACCGCGAGGCGAGCGATATTGCGCGCAGCCAAGCCGAAGAGGCTCGCGCGGCCCTCACCGAGGCAGAAGCTCTGGCCCGTGCCGCGGCCGATGCCGTTGCGGAAATACGCGCACGGCGGGCGCAGGCGCAAAAGGGCGCCGAGGAGGCGGCGCAGCGGCTTTCCCGACTCGAAGGACAGATGGGCGACATCCTGCGCGACATTGAGGCAGTAGGAAAAAGCCTCGAGGCCGATCACACGGTCCATGAGCGGCGGACAGCATTGGAGGCGGCACAATCGGCCGCGACGGCAGCAGAGGCGGAGGCGGAGCGCGCCGAGGCAGCTGCACGCGAGGCCCAGACTGCTCTCGAAGCGGCACAACCGGCACTCACCGAACTTGAAGGCAAGCTCAACCGGCTCGAAAGCGAGGCTGAAACGCTGGCGCGCGTGCTCAACGTCGATGGCGGCTCGCTGTGGCCTTCAATCGTCGATGCGCTAACGGTGTCGGCGGGCTATGAAACCGCGCTCGGTGCGGCGCTCGGCGACGACCTTGAGGCGTCTTCGGACAGCGCCGCACCGCTCTACTGGACCGATGCCGGGGAGGGTACCGGCGATGCACCGCTGCCCGATGGCGCGGTGCCGCTCTCCCGGTTTGTCTCCGGAACACCGCTACTCAAGCGCCGGCTCAACCAGATCGGGCTTGTCGATGGCGAGGCGGGGCCGCGACTGATGGCGCAACTGAGGCCCGGGCAGCGCCTTGTAAGCCGCGAAGGCGCGCTCTGGCGCTGGGACGGGTTTGTGGCCAAGGCCGACGCTCCGACCCCCGCCGCGCAAAGGCTGGCGCAGCGGAACCGGCTGTCTGAACTCGACGCCGAAATCGCGGCCTTGCGGTCCTCACGCGAGAGCTCGCGCGAGCGCCTTGCGCAACTTCGCGCGCAGGTGGACGCCGCCCGTCAGGCTGAAATCGAGCGGCGCAATCAGTGGCGCGAGGCCCAGCGCGCAATTTCCGCCGCGCAGGCGGGGCTCGAAGCCGCGCAGAAGAACCTCGCCGATCTCGTCGCGCGCCAGTCGGCTCTCGAAGATTCCCGCGTCCGGCTTGAAGAAACCCTTGCCGATGCCCGGACGCAAAAGGAAGCGGCAGATGCTGCGCTCGCGGGTGCGGGCGATGAGGGCGATGCCGTGCGCGAGGCGGAAACGCGCCAGCGGGCCCTCGCGGGACTGCGCGACGCGGCCGAGCAGGCGCGGGTGCGTCTGGCGGGTTTCGACAGCGCGGCACAGATGCGCCAAGGCCGTCTGGGACGGATCGCAAGCGAGCTCGAAAGCTGGGAGCGACGTCAGGCTGCTGCGGAGAGCCAGATAGGGACGCTCAACCAGCGCCGCGCCGAGATCAGCGCTCAGCTCCAGGACCTCAATGCAACGCCCGATGCCTTCGACAAGCGGCGCGCGGAACTCGACGAGCAGATCGCCGAGGCGGAAGCAGACCGCAAGCGCGCATCCGACAGGCTGACCGAAGCGCAGACCAGCTATCGCGAAGCCGAACGCGCGGCACGGCTGGCGGCCGAGGCTTTGGCCGACACAAAGGCCGAGATCGCGCGGGTCGAAGAACGCCTCAAGGGCAATATCGTTCAGCGCCAGCAGATCGAGCGCCAGATCACCGAAACGCTCAACATCCCGGCCAGCCGGACAGCCGAAGCCGCGGGCATCAAGCCCGAGGACAAGCTTCCCGAGGAAAGCGCAGTGGAAGGTCGGGTCGAGCGGCTAAAGGCAGAGCGCGAGCGGCTCGGTGGGGTCAACCTCATGGCCGAGGAGGAGTCGCGCGAGGTCCAGGAAAAACTCGATCAGATGATTGCCGACCGCGAGGATCTCATCGCCGCGATTGCAAAGCTGCGAACAGGCATTGCGAGCCTTAACCGCGAGGGCCGCGCACGGCTCAACGAGGCGTTCGAGAAGGTCAACAACCACTTCCGCGACCTCTTCACGACGCTGTTTGGCGGCGGCACGGCGGAGTTGACCTTTGTTGAGAGCGACGACCCGCTTGAAGCGGGGCTTGAGATCATTGCAAAGCCGCCGGGCAAGAAACCGCAGACCATGACGCTGCTTTCGGGCGGCGAGCAGGCGCTCACCGCGATGAGCCTCATCTTTGCAGTGTTCCTGACCAATCCGGCGCCAATATGCGTGCTTGACGAGGTGGACGCCCCACTCGACGACGCCAATGTCGAGCGCTTCTGCAACCTTCTTGATTCCATGCGCGAGCGCACCGAGACGCGCTTTGTGGTGGTAACGCACAATCCCATCACCATGAGCCGCATGGACCGTCTTTTCGGTGTCACCATGCCCGAGCGCGGGGTGAGCCAGCTGGTCTCGGTCGACTTGCGAATGGCGGAAAGTTTTCTCGAGGCGAGTTAGTGTGCTTTGAAGCATAACGTGGAAATTGAAGCATAAACTGCATCAAGTTGAACCATAAACCCCGATGTGAGCGCCCTGCTTGCGTCGGGGTTGCGGTGGAGATCGAGTCGGCTTCGTCGGTCCGATCGATCTCGACGCACTAATAGCGGCCCACGTGGTGGTGTAACAGCCACTCAGTCAATCGATGCTGCCAAGCTGTATCTGTCACACCGTGTCGGTACTGGAGTTCCTCGTGAATGCGCTCGCGAATTGAAGCTTCAGACATCCGATAGCGACGGCGTTCAGCCATCCAGTGCTGGAAGACTCCCGCTCGTTCCCTTAGCGCGTCCATGGCGCGACGGGCCGGCACTAGCGGTTGATTTGTCATTGCCCGCGCGTACCCCCGATCCCAGTCGATTTCGTGTGGGCCATGGGCGGTCACCGAGAGTAGGAGATCCTGGATATCGACCAGGTTCAAATGGGATTCACCGATGTCCGGAAAGCGGTGCCCCAAATGCACCGGAACGTTCGCACAATCGCTACATAGGACCGTCTCTTCTACCCTTCTGAGAAAAGCTCGATTGGCCAAATTCGGGAACAAGGCCCGCCTGTTTTGTATCTCAATCTCATCAGTTTCGAGTTCATAATCAGCTGCCACTCGGATGCCGCCACTCCACTTCCCGGACTTGCTCTTCCTGACGATCTCGCGCTTACTTCGCTTGCAGCAAGCACATGTCCAGGACTCTGGGGTTTCTATCCACCTTCGTTGGGAAACAGGGTCCACATAGGCAGCGTACTCTTCGTCAGAAATCGCAATCGCCAAACGCCGCGATTTCTTCGCTAAGTTCGGCGTATCCTTGCTGACCGAGCGTGATAGAAACTCCTCTCGCAAGTTCTGGAGCACTTGTCTCCTGTCGTCATTCTCGTACTGGCGACAAAACGCTGCCCACAACGCATCCGACGGGTTCAGACGATCATCGCGCAGGTGGAAGGTCCCCATTGACCAGCTTTCCATTAGATGACCGTCATGCACGAGCCGTATTAGTCGATCGATAAGCTCCAGCCTGGCCTCGAAGTTTTCCTTCTGCGCGCTCCATATCTCAGTGGCTTTTTCGACATCCACCTCGTGGGTGCTGCCCGGCGTGACTCTCGAAAAGGCGGCGATCTCGTCCGGGGCGAAGGAAAAACGCCGGTCTATCCCATGGATGCCATTCTTCGCGGCCCCGTCAGCTGCGTTGCAATCGCTGCAGACCAATGTAGGACGGAAACGGCGGATCAGGACCTCGATCGTGTCCAGCCGCATCCCGCTTCCCGGCGGCGCCTGTTCAATCCAGTCTTTTCCGAACAGTTCGAACGAGCGTGACCAGATCGCATCCACCAAGTGGTCGTGATGCACGTCGAGCTTTGCCAGCAACACGCCATTCGCAGAGACGCGAAACAGGTCAACTTTGGAGCGGCGGCATACCGGACATGACCAGCCTTGCTCCGCAAGAGCCCAGTTGGTGTTCAGATCGAGGCCGCGAGCGCCCGTCCGGATCATCTGCTCGGCAGTTTGCCGGCTCCATCGACCATCTAGGTCATGGAAATGGATGCGCATGTCCTCGTCCGACAGCAGTCGCGGGCGCCACATTACGACCGACGACCACCATCTGTCGGCATCCGCATCGAAATGGTCCCAGATATCCTGGTCGTCGGGATGTTCCAAATTCTCGTTCCGCTATGTCAAAGGCGGGCGGGGCAGAGGATACGCCCCGTTACTACATCCCAGCTACCTTTGGCGCCCAGGCGGTTTCCTCTCCATCGGCATCCCTGTGAGGCCGATCGTACATGGTCTTTCGGACCCCGGGTCGCCGCATCCGCTTCTCTTCCTCAGAAATTGCGGGGGAACGACCACGAATATCGTCGAAAACTGCGTCGGCGTCAGGAATGAGACCCTTGCGCTCTAGCCCGACGAGAAAAGCGAAGGTAGTCAGCAGATGGACGGGATAGGCGCCCGCAAATGTGGGGTCGATCTGCCTCAACATTTTCTCGTCCTCGAACAGGAACAAGTACGGTCCTTCACCGACGTACTCGTTCGAAAGCGCCTCGAAGACCGTTATCTCACCCATGTTCTTGCGACGGTCGGGTATGCCGGCGCGATCCTTCCGGATGCGGTCCTTGCCGGTCTCTGTCTCGACGACGGTGACCAACGGGCGATTGCCGGCGATCCATTTCTCGATCCGGAGAGCGGTCGCGCCGCGATTCCGCGTTGCTTCCCACTCGATGTAGTCGGTCAGTACGACCGGCAGCTTAGGCAGCAGGAGGAGGTCGAGCCTGTCGATCCCGGCCAGCGAGAAAAGCGGACTTGCGTCGGGCAGTATCAGCTTGGTTTGGCGCATTATTCTTCCTCGTCCAGGGCTTCCAACAGCGCTGCGACGCCATTTCTTGTTAGGGTCCCGTCTGGCGAGGGCCAGGTAATGCCGTTCTCATTCATCAGCTGAGCAAACCGTTGGGTTTCGTCTTGTCGCAACCCGATCTGCGACATAGCTTCGCCGCGGCTCAGCTCCTTCGCGGAGTATCGATTCAGAACCTCAATCACGGCACCCTCCTGCAGTCCTTCTCCATTGCCACCTGCCGTCCAGCCTGTAAGTGCCGATAGATGGTCGCGAACGACATCACTGACCGTCAGGCCGTGTTCGAGGGCGTACCTTTTGGTCGCTGCCAAGAGCCCGTCCTCGATCTTCATGGTGAACTGTCGCTGCCTCATCCCATCACTATACAGATATATGTACCGGTAAGCTAGTGGGACACGTTTGGCATCTCAAAACCTGAGCCAGGTAGGCACTCCGGAATTTCTATGGGAAACACGTGGTCCTCGTCCGGATACTGGTTCATTGAGAGCCTGCATGGCTTGTTGGAGGAAGCCTCCAATGCCTTCTGCCAGAGCCCGTAGCAGTACACGAAAACCCTGCGCTGCGAAGACGAAAGGCACCAGGGTGACGATGTCGAGGAAGCGGGGTAGCTACAGCCATCTGAGGTCGAACCAGGCGCCTAGGGGAGAATCGGGGGCGGCATTGGTTGGTGTCATCCGGGTGCGCAAAGTTTCCAGATTTCTATGCACGACCTGAGGGGCGATTCGACATATCATTCAAAATGATGGGCTGTAGCCACGAAATGCTTCACATAGTCCCAGTTTATGGTTCAGGCTATCGTCTAAACACTAAGGACGACGGGATGTGGCATTTCACGTTATGCTTCAATGCACAGTTAGGACCGGCAATGGCCTTCCTGTCTTGCGGCGGTGCTGCACCCAAGAATCCTTTGCCTGCCATCATCTCTCCCTATTCATGCTTGTTGACGCAATGCCGCACCCCCGTCTCTATGCCGTAAACACTTGTTTTTCTTGACTGATTTGCCCGACATCGCGCCTTGACTTGAAAAGGAGCCGCAACTATGGTGCGCGCGACTTTCAAGGCACCCCTTTGCCGGGTGTCCGGATGGGGTTTGAGGGCACGGTTTTCATGGCCAAATCCGAACGCGACCCCGGCGGACACAATCCTTCCAGCCCGCGCATCCCGGAGACATCCGAACTGGCTGCGCGGATAAAGAAGGCCCAGGAAGCCCGTCGGAGCGCCACCCATGGCGACAGCGACGCTTCCCGGCAGGGCGACATGACGATGCTTGCGCGGGGACTGCGCATCGCGGCGGAATTTGTCGCAGCCATTCTGGTGGGTTCGGGTATCGGCTACCTGATCGACCAGATCGCAGGGACAACGCCTTGGGCATTGCTCGTGATGTTCATGGTGGGCTTTGCCGCTGGAATTTTGAATGTCACTCGTGTAGTGGCGGAAATGAACTCGCAAAAGCCCGCCCCGTCAGGGGATGCGGATGATGCAGGCGACAGGCAGAACTAGGGGTCCAGAGACTTGGCGAACGATCCGATTCACCAGTTTGTCATCGAAGATATCTTCACCTTCGGGACCTTTGGCGGCGATGGCCATGAAGGCACGGGCATCACCCTCGCTTTCACCAATTCAGCGCTTTTCATGGTGCTGACAACCGGCGTGATCATCGGCTACCTCCTGCTCTCGACCAGCGGGCGCTCGATCGTGCCCAACCGCTGGCAGGCGGTGAGCGAGATGATGTACGAGTTCGTGGCCAATATGGTCCGAGGAAGCGCGGGGACTGAGGGGATGAAGTTCTTCCCCTTCGTGTTCTCGCTTTTCATGTTCATTCTCGTGGCGAACATGTTCGGCATGTTCCCCTATTTCTTCACCGTCACCAGCCACATCATCGTCACCTTCGCGCTGGCAATGCTGGTCATGACGGTGGTGGTGGTCTACGGCTTCCTGCGCAACGGACCCAAATTCCTCAAGCTCTTCGTGCCGTCAGGCGTCCCTGGCTATGTGCTGCCGATCGTTGTGCCGATCGAGATCGTTTCCTTCCTCTCGCGCCCGATCAGCCTTTCGGTCCGTCTTTTCGCCAACATGCTGGCCGGGCATATCACGCTCAAGGTGTTCACCGGCTTTATCGTGACGCTCTCCTCGCTCGGCGCCATCGGCATTCTCGGCTCTGTTCTGCCGCTGATCATGGGCGTGGCGATCACGGTTCTCGAATTCCTGGTCTCGGCCCTGCAAGCCTATGTGTTTGCCGTGCTGACCTCGATGTACCTCAACGATGCGATCCATCCCTCGCATTGACGTTAAGCGCGGCAGTCGCCGCTCCCTCAAAACCAACTGCTAATAAGCAAGGCTCTGAAAGGATCTAAAAATGGAAGCTGAAGCCGCAAAGTTTATCGGTGCCGGTATTGCCTGTGTGGGTATGGCTGGCGCCGCAATGGGCGTGGGCAGCATCTTCGGGAACTTCCTGTCCGGCGCTCTGCGCAACCCTTCTGCGGCTCCGGCCCAGTTCGGTAACCTTATCTTCGGCTTCGCGGTGACCGAAGCTCTGGGCATTTTCTCGTTCCTCGTCGCCCTTCTGCTCCTGTTCGCGGTCTGATTTCAGCCGCGAGAGCAAACGAGTTCATGGTAGCCGGCGCGTCCGGCTGCCATTCGTATTCCCAGGGGCCATGCCCCGGCGCAAATGACGGCGAGTGACGCATATGGCACGCATTATTGTCGCGCAGGCTGAGGGTGAGATGATCGAGTTCGACGAGGTAGGTGGCGATCACGCCCTACCCGAAGGCACCGATCTGCACGAAAGCACCGAGGCGCATGGCGACGAACATCATACCGATGTTTTCCCGCCCTTCGACTCGACCACCTTTGCGTCACAGCTTCTGTGGCTGGCGATCACGTTCGGCCTGCTTTATCTCGTCATGAAGCGTGTGGCCCTTCCGCGGATCGGCTCGATCCTCGAAGAGCGGCGCGACCGCATCGACGGGGACATCGCCGAGGCCGAGCGTCTGCAGCAGAAGACCGATGCAGCTATTGCGAGCTATGAAGCCGCGCTTGCCGAAGCCCGGGCCAACGCTCATGCCATCGCCGAGGAAACCCGCGCCAAGAACCGCGCAGTGCTCGATGAAAAGCGCAAGGCGGTCGAGGAAGATCTGGCCCGCAAGGTCTCCGACGCCGAAGCGCGCATCGCCGATGCCAAGACAGCAGCGCTTGGTCACGTGGATGAAATTGCCACCGATATCGCCCAGACCGTGGTCGCCCAGCTCGCCGGCGCGGTGAGCGAAGAGGCGGCGCGTGACGCCGTGGCCAAGGCCGGGAAGGAGTAAGACATGGAACTCGATGCCACTTTTTGGGCCTTTATTTCCTTCCTGATCGTTGTCGGCATTGCGATTTACCTCAAGGTGCCCGGCATGGTCGCCAAGGCCTTGGATGCCCGGATTGCCAAGGTCGAAACCGAGCTTGCCGAAGCACGCAAGCTGCGTGAAGAGGCCCAGGCGCTGCTCGACGAGTACGAGGCCAAGCGAAAAGCTGCCGAAGGCGAAGCCGAGGCCATCGTCGCCGCTGCCCATGAAGAGGCCGAGCGGCTGACCGCGGAGGCGCAGGCCGCTCTCGAGGACATGGTTGCCCGCCGTACGCGCGCGGTCGAGGAAAAGATCGCGCAGGCGGAAGCCCAGGCACTGGCCGAAGTTCGTGCCCGCTCGACCGATATCGCCGTCGAGGCCGCGCGCATTCTTCTGGCCGGAAAGGTCAAGGAAGATGGCAGCGCGCTGGTCGACCAGTCGATCAAGGAAGTTGCCGCCCTCCTCAATTAGGGCCGGGCACATCACAGGATTCATGACGGGCCCGGCAGGGCCCGTTTTGCTATGCAACCTGAGGAGTATCAGAAAATGAGCATCACCCGCATCAAGCCTGGCCCACGCATGAGCCAGGCCGTGAGACACGGCAATACCGTTTATCTTGCCGGTCAGGTCGCCGACGACCCATTCGCGACTATCGAGGTTCAGACCCAGCAGGTGCTCGGGAAGATCGACGCCCTTCTTGCCGAGGCCGGCACCAGCAAGGCGAATGTACTTTCCGTCCAGGTGCTGCTCAACAATATCGCGGATTTCGCGGCGATGAACGCCGTCTATGACCAATGGGTAGACAAGGCCAACCCGCCCGCCCGCGCAACTTTCGAGGCACGGCTGGCGTCGCCGGATCTGCGCGTGGAGATCGTGGTCGTGGCGGCGGCTGAATAGGACGGCACACGCTGCTCATCTAGCAGCATCGCGGCACACCTCACCCCCGGCCCTTCATCGGCTCCGATCGCTCAACAGGAGCGATTGGTGGCTCAGCCGCCGCCTCTAAGACCGGCGAGGGGAGAGAGGGCTGGAGAACCAGAACTCCACGGAGTCCCTCCTCTCCTTGTGGGAGAAGAGCCTGCCCTGGGGTCTTGCCGAAGGCAAGCCAAAGGAACTCTGCGGAGGTCGGATGAGGGGGTTGCGTTGACCGTCGAAACGGCAAAGTCTAAACCCAATCCACCCAGCGGCCGTGATAGTCGGCGAGCCCCGCTGTCTCCAGTTGGCCGCCCGGCCATACGGTCTGCTTGAGGATCGCCCCTGCCGGGTGGTCCTCGGCTTCCATGTACATCCACACGAGAGGCGTTTGTTCGGTGGCCGCCGCACCAGCGGCGTTCATGGCAGCCGTGATGCGGTCCTTGGTCGCCCGCGGCAGGTATTGCCAGACGATGGTGTGGAAAAAGACCCGCGCCCTGCCCTCAACCGGGGGTTCTGCGAGCTGTGCCTCCACCCAGTCGGCGGCGTCCGCTTTCTCGACTGCATAGGGCGTCGCGGCCGCAGCCATCAAGGCCGCTGACACCCGACCGATCCGCTCGTGCTGATCGGCCCAGATATAGGCCAACTGGCGCTCGACGCTGGCGGGATCGTGGGGATCGAGCGGATTCCTGTCGCACCCGGCGCGCGAGGCGATTTCCAGCTCGCCCCCGAGCGGAGGGACATTGCCGCGCCACTCGCTCTCGATATGGACAAGAGCGTCGGCGTCGCCCCATTCGCGCCCCTCGCCGAGCAGGTAGTGGTACTGATCGAAAACGAGATTAAGCCCGGCGCTCGCACCAATTTCATAAAGCGCAAGCGGCATCTTGAGCCGCGCGGCCAGCCGGAGCGCGAGCCCGAGCAGCGCAGAGGAACGCGAGACCTCGTTTGTCTGGGGCGGGCTGTCGAGGAAATCGTAAAGCGCGTCGTCGTGCCGGTCGATGGCGGTCCTGATCGCCTCCCAAAGCACTTCGGGCTTGGTCTCGAGCGGCGGATAGAGCGCGGCAAGCTCGCGCGCCTTGCCGGAGCGGGCGAGCCAATGCAGCGCACCACAGGCGCGCAGGGCTAGCGCATCTGCCCGCGCCGTTTCGGACCAGTTGATGATGCGGGTGCCGAATCGGGAAGAGTCGTCGAGATTCTTGAGCAGAAGTTCGCAAAGATGGGCGGTGAATGGCGAGCCCAGACTTCGACAGGCATCGGCCTGAAACACAAAGGTTTCGGCCACGTGCGCGGTCATGTTCGTCATTCGGTGCCCTCCGACTTCATGCGCCGGCTCCGCCTGCCGACCGCGGGCGAGTTTAGGGGCTTTGTCGATAGGATCAATGGGGAATTGAAGGGGTGGATACACAACAGGCGTTCGCCACGGAAAGCCGGGGGGCGGTAGTACGGCCTCCCATTCCCGATACCCGCACCCCTCCTATCGGGGCCTGAGACTTACTCCGCCGCCTCGCGCGGTTCCTCAGCCGGTGTCCATTTCAGACGTGGCTGACGAGCGGCCCGCGTTTCATCGAGCCTTGCCATGGGTGCACGGCGCGGAGCTGAGGTGAAGCGCTCGGCATTGCCCGCTTTGGCGTCTTCGGCAAGTTCGCGCATGGTGTCGATGAAGACGTCGAGCGTCTGGAGGGATTCGCTTTCCGTCGGCTCGATCAGCATGGCCCCGTGCACAACCAGCGGGAAATACATGGTCATGGGATGGAAGCCTTCGTCGATCATCGCCTTGGCGAAATCGAGAGTGGTCACTCCGGTACCCTTCAGGAAACCATCGTCAAACAGCACTTCGTGCATCACCGGCTGGCCGTTGAAGGGGGCGGAGAACAGATCTCCGAGACGGGCCTTGATGTAGTTGGCGTTGAGCACAGCATCGCGGGCGGCCTGCGCCAACCCATCGGCGCCATGGCTGAGCATGAAGGTGAGCGCGCGAACATACATGCCCATCTGGCCGTGGAAGGCAGTCAGGCGGCCGAAACTGCCCTCGGCGGCATGTTCCACGAGGTCAAGCCGTTCACCGTCCCTGCGAACGAAAGGTACGGGCGCGAATGGCGCCAGCGCCTCGGATAGGACGACCGGTCCGGCGCCGGGCCCGCCTCCGCCATGCGGGGTGGAGAAGGTCTTGTGGAGGTTGATGTGCATGGCATCGATACCAAGGTCGCCGGGCCGCACCGCCCCCATGATCGCGTTGAAATTGGCGCCATCGCAATAAAAATAGGCGCCCGCTTGGTGGACCGCCCTGGCGATTTCGATAATCTGGGGCTCGAACAACCCGCAGGTGTTGGGGTTGGTGAGCATGATG
>CAYSBF010000040.1:19910-22278 GCA_964429025.1 uncultured Pelagibacterium sp. | reverse complement strand
GGCCTATATTCCGACCAATGTGATTTCGATCACGGACGGCCAGATCTTCCTTGAAACCAACCTGTTCTTCCAGGGCATCCGCCCGGCGGTGAATGTGGGTCTTTCGGTTTCGCGCGTCGGCGGCTCGGCCCAGATCAAGGCGATGAAGCAGGTCGCCGGTTCGATCAAGGGCGAGCTTTCCCAGTATCGCGAAATGGCGGCTTTCGCCCAGTTCGGCTCTGACCTCGACGCAGCCACCCAGCGCCTGCTCAACCGCGGCGCGCGCCTGACCGAGCTTTTGAAGCAGCCCCAGTTCTCCCCGCTCAAGACCGAGGAACAGGTCGCGGTGATCTTTGCGGGCGTCAATGGCTATCTCGACGACCTGCCGGTGCGTGGCGTCGGTGCGTTCGAGAAGGCGCTTCTGGGCACCCTCCGGTCCAAGCATGCCGACATTCTGGGCGACATCGCCAAGGAAAAGGCGCTGAGCGATTCGATCAAGGAGCGGCTCGTGGCAGCACTTGACGCTTTCAAAAAGACCTACGCGGCTTAACAGGGCCTGATCGGAACGTCTGGCAAGGAGCACTGAGGCGTCATGCCCTCATTGAAAGACCTCAAGAACCGGATCACCTCGGTCAAGTCGACCCAGAAGATCACCAAGGCCATGCAGATGGTCGCCGCAGCCAAGCTCAAGCGGGCCCAGGACGCGGCGGAGGCTGCACGCCCCTATGCCGAGCGCATGGAAGGCGTTCTCGCCGGTCTCGCCTCGGCCTATAAGGGCCGCGAGGGCGCGCCTGCGCTCCTGGCTGGCACGGGCAAGTCCGACACTCATCTTCTGGTTGTGGCGACCGGCGAACGCGGCCTTGCGGGCGGGTTCAATTCCTCGATCGCGCGCCTGGCGCGTGAAACGGCGGCAAAGCTGGTTGCCGAGGGCAAGACGGTCAAGATCCTGTGCGTGGGCAAGAAGGGCGCCGATATCCTCAAGCGCTCCTTTGGCAAGAACATGCTCGAGACGATCTCGCTGCGCGAGGTCAAGCAGCTGGGCTATACGACGGCGCAGGGCATTGGCGAGAAAATTCTCGCCATGTATGCGGCAGGCGAGTTCGACGTCGCAACACTCTTTTATGCCCAGTTCCGCTCGGTCGTCTCGCAGATCCCGACCGCACAGCAGATCGTCCCGGCAAGCTTTGAGGCTTCAGGGGTCGAAGGCGAGGCCGCGCCCTCCAAGCACTATGAATATGAGCCGGACGAGGATGCGATCCTTGCGGACCTCCTGCCGCGCAATGTGAGCGTGCAGATTTTCCGCGCGCTGCTTGAAAACAACGCCTCGTTCTTCGGGGCGCAGATGAGCGCGATGGACAGCGCCACGCGCAATGCCGGCGAGATGATCAACAAGCTGACGCTTTCCTACAACCGCCAGCGTCAGGCCCAGATCACCAAGGAACTGATCGAAATCATTTCGGGCGCCGAGGCGCTCTAACATATCGAGTTGTCGCGTTTCCGAACCGAAAAAGTGGTCCACTTTTTCCACGAAACGCTCCAGATAAGGAAAAACGACAATGGCAGACAAGAAAATCGGCCGCGTTTCGCAGATTACAGGCGCCGTTGTGGACGTCACCTTCGATGGCCACCTGCCCGCGATTCTCAATGCGCTCGAGGTTGACAACAATGGCAACCGGCTCGTGCTCGAAGTCGCTCAGCACCTGGGTGAAAACGCGGTGCGCACCATCGCCATGGATACGACTGAAGGCCTGGCTCGCGGCGCCGAAGTGGTCGACACCGGGGCTGCGATCTCGGTGCCGGTCGGCGATGAGACGCTCGGGCGGATCATGAACGTCATCGGCGAGCCGATCGATGAGGCCGGACCGGTCCAGACCGCCTCGCGCCGCGTCATCCACCAGGACGCGCCGGCCTTTGTCGAGCAGGCGACCGAAGCCCAGATCCTTGTGACCGGCATCAAGGTCGTGGATCTTCTCGCCCCTTATGCCCGTGGCGGCAAGATCGGCCTGTTCGGCGGCGCCGGGGTGGGCAAGACGGTCCTCATTCAGGAACTGATCAACAACGTCGCCAAGGCCCATGGCGGTTATTCGGTGTTCGCCGGCGTCGGCGAGCGTACGCGTGAAGGCAATGACCTTTATCACGAAATGATCGAATCGGGCGTCAACAAGGACCCCAAGGAGCATGGCGGTTCGACCGAAGGCTCCAAATGCGCGCTGGTCTTTGGCCAGATGAACGAGCCCCCGGGGGCCCGTGCACGTGTGGCGCTGACCGGTCTTACTGTCGCCGAGCACTTCCGTGACCAGGGCCAGGACGTGCTGTTCTTTGTCGACAACATCTTCCGCTTCACCCAGGCGGGCTCGGAAGTGTCGGCGCTTTTGGGCCGCATTCCCTC